>JANYKU010000123.1 GCA_025358075.1 Ilumatobacteraceae bacterium | reverse complement strand
ATTAGCGACACCGACCGCGATGGTCGCGACCTCGAACATCGGAAGGTCGTTCTCGGCGTCGCCGATCGCCAGGATCGGTAGGTCCTGCAGCTGAAGCTCAGCGATCGCAGCGCGCAACCCCGTGCCCTTGTCACAGCCTTTCGGCGTCAACGCGATCGAGCCCTTGTTGGTGACGATGATTCGGTGGCTGGCGAGGCGGTCTCGCACGGCGGTCACGACGGCGAGCGACGAGGTCGGCGCGCCGACGACCACGTGGCCGATGTCGAGAGCCGGCACGCCCGCGTCAACAAGACCTGCGATGAGGTCAGGCTCGATCGCCTCGGCGAGCAGCCTCGGCTGCCCAGTGTCGACGTCGACGATGATACCGCCTTCTTCGCAGACGATTCGATTCGCCAATGCGATCACCGACGGCACGACCGACTCGAGGCCTTCCCAACGGCGACCGGTGACGATGACCAGTGTGTGTCCGTCGGCCCGTGCCTGGCTCAGCGCCGTGACTGCCTCGTCGGCGACGCCGGAACCGTCGAACAGCGTTCCGTCGACGTCGACGGCGATCACCATTTTCTGCACACCTATTCCTACCCTGCGTAGGCGATCGGCGAACATCCGGAATCGGGTGGGTTTCGAGCGGTATACCATCGGGTACAGCGGACGGGTCGATGTACGCATTGAAAGGTCTGTACTGATGAAGGGACTTGTCGTCGCAGCCAACCGGCTGCCGGTCGAACTCAGTGCCGACGGCCGCCTCAACCCCAGCCCAGGAGGGTTGGCTTCGGCCTTGTCTTCGGTGACCGCGGCGGGTACGCAATGGGTCGGATGGGCCGGCCCCGAGGCTGCCCGCCCCAAGCCGTTCGACCACGGTGACCTGCGGCTTCACCCTGTCTTTCTGTCGCCGGATGAGGTCGACCGGTACTACCGGGGCTTTTCCAACGCCGTGCTGTGGCCGTTGTTCCACGGCCGACTGCGGCGAGTGGAACTGAACCGTGCCTGGTGGAACTCGTACCGTGTGGTCAACCGGCGGTTCGCCAGCGCCGTGGCGCAGATCGCGCCGCTCGGGGGCACGGTCTGGGTCCACGACTACCACCTCTTGCTGGCTCCGGCGATGATCCGCGAGAAGCGCCCAGACCTACGCATTGGCTTGTTCCTGCACATCCCGTTCCCCAACGCGCAGCTGTTCGCGATGCTGCCGTGGCGACGCGAGGTCATCAAGGGGATGCTCGGTGCCGACGTAGTTGGCTTTCAAGTGCCCGACGACGTCACCAACTTCCTGGCCGCAGCGAAGCGACTCGTGGATCCTCGAATGGTCGGGCGCACCCTGTTCGACGGGTCCCACTCGGTCGATGTCGACGCCTTTCCGATCTCGGTCGACTTCACCCACTGGGACGAGTTGGGCGAGGGCGCGGCATCGGCGGCGCTTGCCAATCGACAGGAGCTTGCCGTCGAGTCGGTGTTGCTGGGCATCGATCGCCTCGACTACACCAAGGGCATCTCCCAACGACTGCGAGCCTTCGGCGAACTGCTCGATCAGGGCTTGCTCGACACGGAGCAATGCGCCTTCGTGCAGGTTGCCGTGCCGAGTCGGTCCGATGTGGCCGCCTATGAAGATGAACGTGACGAGGTCGAGCAGTTGGTCGACCGGATCAACGTGAAGCACCGACGTCGAAATGGCTCCGTTCCCGTGAGGTACATCGACTACTCGCTCGACGAGGTGCAGATGGCCGCGTGGTTCCGGGCGGCCGACGCGCTGGTCGTCACGTCGCTCGCAGACGGAATGAACCTGGTCGCCAAGGAGTTCGTCGCCGCCCGCGGTGATCTCGATGGGGCGTTGATCCTCAGCGAGTTCGCGGGCGCTGCGCAGGATCTCGATGGGGCGCTCATCGTCAATCCTTACGACATCGAAGACATCAAGCAGGCGGTCCTGCAGGCCATCCAGATGCCGGTCGCCGAACGCGCAGCGCGGCTCAGGACGATGCGTGCTGCGGTGCAGCACAACGATGTGCATCGGTGGGCGCGCACGTTCCTCACCCGGCTCCAATCGAGCGCGTCGACGCGTACCGACGATCTGGTCTTGCGGCCCGGTGGAGGGGATCTGGCGACGCGACGCGATCTGGCGAACCGCAGGGGTCTGGATCCGAAGCTGGTCGAGACCATTCCGTCCTAGCCGCTACATCGGCTACATCGACATCGAGGAGACATCTTGCGCATCGCGATCATCGCCCCGCCATGGCTGCCGGTTCCTGCGCCCGCGTACGGGGGGACGGAGGCCGTCATCGACCAACTCGCCCGCGGCCTGCACGACGCCGGCCACGACGTGTTGCTGATCTGCCATCCGAAGTCGGAGTGTCCAGTACCCAAGAGATCGGTGGTGCCGGAAGAAGACACGGTGCGCATGGGTCGCGCCAGCATCGAGATCGAGCACGCCATCGGCGCGTACGAATTGGCCAAGTACAGCGACGTCGTCCACGATCACACGCTTGCCGGCCCGATCTACTCGGCGCGCTTTTCCAACCTGCCCGTGGTTACGACCAACCACAATGCCTTCACCCGGACCTACAGCGCCCTGTATGGCGCAGTGATCCCGCGAGTCGCGCTGGTGGCGATTTCGCAATCACATGCCGACTCGACGCCCCTGCCGGTCGCCGCCGTGGTTCATCACGGGGTGAACGTCAATGACTTCCCCGTTGGAACCGGTGATGGCGGATACGTCGCCCTGCTCGGCCGCATGGCGGCCAACAAGGGAGTGCACCGCGCGATCAGCGTCGCCCGCGCGGCCGGCATTCCGCTGAAGATCGCAGCGAAGATGCGCGAGCCGCATGAGGTGGCCTACTTCGAGGAGTTCGTCGAACCGTTTCTCGGTGACGATGTGGTCTACCTCGGCGAGGTCGACGCCGACGGCAAACGGCAGCTGCTGGCTTCCGCTGCCGCTTTGTTGAATCCGATCAGTTGGCGTGAACCATTCGGCATGGCCATGCTCGAATCGCTGGCGTGCGGCACGCCGGTGGTTGGCTGCCCTGAGGGCGCTGCCCCGGAGATCGTCGAGCATGGAGTGACCGGTTTCCTCGGTGAGACCGATGCAGAACTCATCGCCGGCCTGCAGTCAGTCGACCGGATCGACCGCGCGACCTGTCGAGAACATGCCCGCCGCCGATTCTCCGTCGAGCGGATGGTCGAGGGATATCTGCGCGTCTACGAACAGCACATCACGCGGTGCCACGCATCACCTCCATCACTCGAGTGCGTCTGACCATCACGACGCCGACGACCACGAGCACGACCAGGCAGCCGGCGACACCCGCCACCAGTGGGACGGCAGTCGACGGTTCGGCGATCAGACGCGCCGGTGGTCTTAGTTGCCGAAGGGAATCGAGTCGAGCCACCGAGGCGCGGCTGACGATCCAGCCGATCAACACACCCAGGCCGGCTCCGCTGACCAGCGCGGGCGCCAGCTCCGCCACCAATCCGATGGCTTCACCTCGAGCGGTCAGACCCATTCGTGTCGTCAACACGTGAGCGGCCTGTCGGTTCTGGCGCCGCGCGTCGAGCACGAGTAGTTGGGTGAGGAGCACGACGATCCCGACAAGTGCGGCGAGCATCGAAAGTGTCGCGTACGCCCAGCGGACTGTGAGGAAGCTGGTGACATCGAACACCTGCGTCAGATCCCGCGGGCTTCGAACCACGAGGCCGGCCGCCGACAACTCGGAGACTGCTTCAGCGGGGGGATCGCGGAGCCAGATCTCGGTCGACGTCGGTATCAGCGCGCGCAGCGCGCTCGCGTCGACAACGACGAGGATTGCCCCGTTCCGCAGGCCAGGGAACCAACGGGCGGTGGCGATCGGCCGGACCTGGAACGGCCTGTGGATCACGCTTTCCAAATGGGTATCGGGAAGCGTGCCGCCAACGACGATGGCGGGCATTGGGTCACTGGCTCCGAGCGTCGCTCCGCCTGCCGGCCTCAGTGCGCCAACGAGTTCGTCGAGCGAGTCGGTGGACGCATCGGCGCGCCAGTGAACCGCTCGCACGAACGTGGCTCCGTCGATCCCTATCAGGTCGATCGCCTGCGCCCCACTGTGGCCCTGGGCACGAGCAACGACGGTGCCGGTCGCATCGAATGGTGGGGGCAATCTGGTGACATCACGACTGACGATCGAGAGATCGCTTCCGAGGAAGGTCGTGGCCTTATCCTGCAGCAACACGGCGTTGCTGTCGGTGAGCAGCCGGGCAAGCGTGAACGAACCGGCAGCTAGCGCAGTGGCGAGCAGCACTGCCGCGGTGACGGTCGGCTCGGCAAGCGAACGCCGAAGCCCGGTCATCAGCGCCGGGGGCAACCGTCGGCCGGCGAGACGCCACCGTCGCAACAACGCCAGTGTGGGCCGCGCCAATACAGCGAGCGGAGCGATGATCGCCATCAGCGGGAAGCACTGCGCCAGGAAGTCGGCATGGGCGACCTTGGCGCCGATCTGCTGGATGCCACCGATGCGATCGAGGCGGGTGAAGGTAACGATCGCGGCAGCGACCGGAACCAACTCCCACGGCACGAGACGCACCCATGACCTCGTCCTGGTCGACGCATCGACGAACATTCGTGCCCGTGCCGCGGCCGCACAGGCGATGACCACGACGGCCACGACCGAGCCGATGATGGCGTACTCGATCGCCGATCTGACGGCTGCGGTCTCGAACTCCGCGGCTGGGCCGAAGAACCGAACGGCGGCAAGCGCGCACGCTCCACCCGCAAGTGTTCCGACGGCGACCGCCCCACCGGCACTTCGAGCGACACTCAGACCGAGCGAAGCAGGGGACTGGCCTTTCAGCAGTCGCAAACGAAGCTCGCGCTGCTGCTCGCGGGCCAGCAGCGTGGTTGCGGCAATCAACAAGGTGAGCGAGGCGAGCAGGCCGACGAGCCGCACTGGTGCCATTGTGCCGGCGACCACTGCGGTCGCAGTCTCCGCGTGGCGCACCACCACTCGAAGCGGGTCGCCGCCGGCGACGACCCGGAGCACACGCCCTCGCGCGTCGACGGCAGGAGAGCCGGCGACTTTGGCCGCGAACTGGTCGAAACGGTCGGCCAGCACGGCCGCGTCGTGTCGGCTCAAACCCTTGGGGTTCGGCCGCAGCTCCCACATCGCGATGCGCTGCAATCCGGAAGTACGCACCTCATCGGACGTACCGAACAGCACTGGCGCTGGTGCGTCCGCCGGGTCACTGGTGCGTGACCGGAAGAACGAGCGAAGCCCGCACCAGTAGACCGCCTCCGGACGAGTCGGCACCAGCGGGTAGGTGTCGACCACGCCCACTGTCCGGCTCCACGTCACGACTCCTTGGCCATCGGTGGTCGACAGCGCCAACACGTCACCTGGTCGGGTACCGCCGGGCGGAAACAGCCATTCGGGCGCGAGCACCTCACCAATGCCGGGTGGTTTCACCGCGCGCAACAAGTTCTGCTCCTGCCCGTCGCGATACATGAGGTAGGCGCCAACCGTTGCGACGCCGGGTACGTCGGTCTTGATTCCCACGAAGTAGTCGATTCGCGTCAACACGCCGGGCTGGGTGTGGGCGGCGAGCGGCGCTGATAGGGCCGAGAGCCGCACGTCAGCGTCGGGCTTGGTGCCGTCCATCCAGATCTGCAGTCCCACATCCGCCAGACAGGTGTGGGCGAGTTCGCTGTGCACGGCCGCGGTGGCCACCGAGGAGAGGTAGAGCGGAGATCCGGCAAGGCAGGCCGAGCCGAGGGCGACGATCGATGCGACCGCGACCCAACCACCACTGCCCCAACGGCCAGATCGCTCTACCCGCCTGGCCACACGACGATGCTAAACGGCGGCGCGTACCGGCGGGTGCCGTTGTCAGCTCACCGAGCTCTCGTGGCCTTCCCAGTAGGGCCTGCGAAGCTCGAGCTTCAGCGGTTTGAGCGCACCGCTCAAGGGAATCGGATCGGTGCGGAACTCGACCGACTTGGGCACTTTGTAGCCGGCGATCGAACCACGGGCGTGGTCTTTGATCTCGTCCTCGGTCGCTGAGTGCCCTGGTCGAAGCACGACGATGGCATGCACCTGTTCGCCCCACACGGGGTGCGGGATGCCGATCACAACGATCTGCTCGACCGACGGGTGAGTGGAGATGGCGTTCTCGACCTCGATGGAATACACGTTCTCGCCTCCGGTGACGATCATGTCTTTTACCCGATCGACGAGGTAGAGGTATCCGTTGGTGTCGAGGTGACCGGCATCGCCCGTGCGATACCAACCGCCGCGGAAGGCCTTGTCGGTCATCTCCGGCTGCTTCCAGTATTCGCGCATGAAGTTGCCGCCTCGTGCACAGATCTCGCCGTTCTCGCCGGCGGCGGCAACGGTGTCGTCCTGGCGGCGCACGCTGAGGTTGACGCCGATCATCGGTCGCCCGGCCGACCGCAGTATCGGACCACCGCGACGGTGGTCGGCCGCGGTGAGAAACGTGAGAACAGAGGAGCACTCGGTCATGCCGTACCCCTGCGAGAGGTTGACCTCGGGCAGCGTTTCCATCAGCCGGGTGAGCAGGGCGGCGGGCATCGGTGACGCTCCGTAGACGAGATCGCGCAGCGAGGCCAGCCGCTCGGGGCGGAACTCCGGGTGGTTCATCACCAATGCGACCATGGTCGGTACCATCACGGTCCAGTCGACGCGGTTCTGCTCGATGGCCTTCATGACCTGCTCGGGTTCGAACAGTGGAACGAACACCGACGAGCCGCCGGTCGCCGGGATCCCGAGGATTCCACCCATCGACGCGGCGTGGAACATCGGAGTCTGATGCAGGTAGACGCGCTCCTCGCCGAAGTCGACGGCGAGCCCGATGTGGTAGAAGTTCAGCATCTCGGCGCGTTGATCGAGCAGCACACCTTTGGCCACGCCGGTGGTGCCCCCCGTGTACATCAACAGCGCTGGATCAGTCTCGTCCGGCTCGTCAGGGGCGATTGGCTCACCCGTGGCGATCAAGTCCTCGTAGTCCACGTCGTGAGGCAGATCGCCATCGCCGATCAACACGACGTGGCGGAGCGGCAACTCCGATCGGATCTCGGCGATGTTTCGTGCGAAGTGCTCGGCGAAGAACTGGTCGACGAACGCGACCGTCGTGCCGGAATCACGAAGGATGTGCTGCAGCTCCTTACCCGCAAGGCGGAGGTTGAGCGGGTTGATGACACCGGCACCAAGGAAACCGGCGTGGAACAGCTCGAGGTATTGATGGCTGTTGCACGACATGACTGCGAAGCGATCATCCGCCCGCAAGCCGAGTTGGTGTTGCATGCTGTGCGATAGGCGCAACACACGATCGCCGTGCGCTTGGAACGTCGCTCGGTAGGCGCCGTCGTGGAACGCGACTCTGTCGGGCCAGCGTTCTAGTGCTGGGAAGAAGTGACGGTGGTAGACAAGTTCTTTCACTACTGCTCTCCGGTCAAGGTGATCAGCCGCCGGCGGCGGCGGCCGCGTCGAGCTGGGCCTGAGTCACGCCACATCGTTTGGCCGACGTGTCGAGCAAGGTGTTGATCTCGGCAGGCCGCGGGACGGCGGCGATTCCGTTGGCGATCAGGTCGGGTTCAGACGTGGTCGCCAACAGGTCATCGGCCGCGCAGCGAGCGACTCCCGGCTGGACTCCCACGCCCACAAGGGTGTCATAGAAGATTCCGGCAACAAGACCGGTCGGTCGTGCCGCCGGTCCCGGCGGCAACGTGACGGGGGCAGGAACTGTCTCACCGGGCGGCAGGGTCTGGCCTGGCGGAAGTGTCGTCGTCGTCGGCCGCGGAATGGTCGTGGTCGGTGCCGGGATCGTGGCCGGTGCCTCGATGCTCGCCTCGGCCCTGGTCGCTGCTGCGGCGGCGGTCTTGTGATCCCTGACCGACACGACGGTTACGGTGAGCCCGATCGCGGCGATGACGGCGGCACCGACCCAGCCGGTGACGGCGCGGCGACGGCGAGAATGCTCGTGCGTGCCTGCGGGACCCATGGCCAGCAGACCGCGGCGGTCGGCCTCCTTGACGAGCGGTGGCACGACGACGAGTGCCGACAACAGCGCGACACCGATGTTGATCGTGACGACAGTTCCGAAATCAGCGAGCAGCGGAAGCGACGCGAACATCAAGACCGCAAACCCGCCCAGCGTCGTGAGGGCCGACGTGAAGAAGGCTCGCCCGGTGTGCTTCGCCGCCATGTGGGTGCTGAGCTCAGGATCGAGACCGCGCTCACGTTCCTCCGCGTATCGAGCTATCAAGAGCACGGAGAACTCGCCACAGGTCGCTACGACCAGCGGACCACTCACCGTCGACAGCGGGCTGAGGGTGATGCCGAGCAGTCTCACGAGCAGCGCCGATGTTCCGACAGCGATGAGAACGGGGACCATGGTCAGCAGCCCGCGCGTGAGGTCGCGGTAGCGGAGGACGACGAACGCGCCCACGAGCAACAACGCGGCGATGGTCAGTTGCGCACGATTGGCGGTGATGTTGCCGAGAAGTCCGACTCCCACGACGGCGAGCCCGCCGGTGGTCGCCGAGGCCTTTGCCGGCAACAGGCCACCGAGACCCGGGTCGACGATGGCCGCGTGAACCTTGTCGAGCACGACGGCACGCTCACTGAGCGACGACGGCCCAACCTGGAACAGCACCTGCGTGGCGTTTCCGTTGTCGGCGACGAGTAGACCCTTGAGCGCCGGCGGGGCGACGTTGTATGCCTGCAGCATGTCGAGGCCTGTCGGCGGCAATGGGGTGGTCTTCGGCACCTCGGCCAGCCAACCGACGGTGGTCGCCAGGCTCGAAGCGCCGGCGAGCTCTTTGTTCTCGGTCGACGACCGGGCGACGAGATCGACGACGAACGCACCCATCTGATCGGTGAAGATGCTGTTCGACGACGCGCTGTTCGTCTCGACGAACACGCCCAGCGTCGTCGCGAACCCTGTTTCCTTCTCCAGGGTGCGGGCGTTCTTGATCGAGGTGCTCGACTGGTTCGCCCAGTTGATCGGATCGCTCTCGATCTTGGACCCGCTCTCCAGGAACAGGCCGAGCACCGGCAAACCGATCGCGACGATCACGAGCGGAAGCACGGCGAGGCGTGGCAGGCTCCCGAGTCGGTCGACCGTCCGCTCGACCCAGCTCTCGACAGGCTCCTTGGTGGTCGGCGAGCGCCGCTCGCGCGCCCCGATCACGGTGATCGGAATCACGATGCCGGCGATCAGTAGGGCGACGATGCCGATCGACAGCAGGACACCGAAGTCCTGAACCATCGGCACTTTGGAGATCTTCACCGTAAGGAAGGCGATGACGGCCGCAACGGTCGCGGCGACCAGTGGCGGGCCCATGTGCCGCAATGTCGTTTCAGAGGGACTGCCCGAACGTTCGACACTTCGCTCCTCCTCGAGGCGGTTCTGGATCTGAATGGCGAATTCGATACCGAGGCCGATCAGGATCGGGAGGCCGGCGATCGTGACGAGCGAGAGCTTGGTGCCCGTGAATCCGAAGGCACCGAAGCCCCATGCGATCCCGACTGCCATTCCCAGCAGTGGCAGCAGACGCCAACGGACCTTGAAGGCGACGAGCAGGATGACCATCATCACGAGCACGGCGATCCCGCCGAGGATCAGCATGCCGCCCTGCAGGTAGTTGTTGATGTCGGTGAGGAAGGTGGGGGTGCCGGTGATCGTGACGGTCGCGTTCTCGAACGTTCGGCTGCGAAGCGCGTCTTGTACTGCGGCGGAACCCTTCGACAACTGATCGAGTGGTGCGTTGCCGACGAGCACGGCAGCGAGAACGGCGTGACGAGCGTCGGGAATGAACGCTTGCAGAGCCTTGCGCACGACGAGCGCGCTATCGGCCGGAGCCACGAGCTTCTTCTGAGCATTCAGCGTGTAGCCGTCGTTGCCGAAGGCGAGGAACTTCACCCAGTCGGGATTGTCCATCGTCTGCTTGCCGGCAGCCCCGAGTCGAAGTGTCGTGATCACCGCGTCTTGTTGGCGGAGCGCTGCCCCTGCGGGGTCGGGATCGCGGGCGATCGTGCGGGCGATGATCTCGCTCGCCACGCCCTTGGTGATGAGGTCCTGCGTCCACACCAGCAAGGTGAGCGGCGAGACGACGGACTGCACCGCCTTGTTCGTGAGCATCTGCTTTTCGATCTCGCCGAACTGTGTGATGTTCGCCGACGTGAACAGATCGACGATCGTCCTGCCCTCGGGAACGGTGAAGAGCACCACCATGCTCTCGCCGCCGAACAGGTTCTGATAGCGCTCGTTGTCCTTGGCGACTTGCGAGGACGGGTCGATGTAACTGTTCTGACCGGTGGCGAAGTCGAGCCGTTTCAAGCCGAACCCAAGTCCGATGGTCACCAGCAACACGACGACGAGGGTCGCTGCGGTGCGGCGGCTGAGGAGCCGTCCGGTCTTGTTCCAGAGTTCGCTCATCGCGCCATTTCCTTTGAACGACGACCTGACCTGGTCGTGTTGGGCTTGCCGGCTCGGGCCCGAAGGCGCCTCACCTCTGCTTCGATCTGTTCGGCCATGAAGTGCACGTCGGGGGCGGTGTCGTAGTCGCCCGTGACCCCGAACGTGAGTCGACCGTTGTACGACAAGATCGCCACGCCGATGCGAATTCCCTCGCTCAGCGGAACGAAGGGGAGATACTCGAGCATCTCGTGACCCAGTGCGTAGAGCGGGAACTGCGGACCGGGGACGTTTGTGGTCACGGTGTTGATGGTTCGTTGCGGCGACTTGCGCATGACGCTCATCACTGCACGAGCACCCAGCGACAGCAAGATCGGGGGCAGGAACTCGGCCGTGGCGATCACGGCCTCACCGGCGGTGACTTGATGCGACGCCTTCAGCTCTTGCATCTGATGTTGGACGGCCTGAAGACGTTCGACCGGATCGGCGATCCCGACCGGAAGGTCCGCGAGGATCAGTGACACCTGGTTGTTCCACGCGTGGTCGTCTGCGTGGCGAACAGAGACCGGAACCAAGGAGCGGAGAACCACGTCGTCAACCGGATCACCGCGTTCGATCAGCACTCGGCGAAATGCGCCGGTGACCGCGGCCAACACGACGTCGTTCACCGAACCGCCGAAGGCACTGCGGATGTCCTTCACATCACTGAACGCGCACCGACCTGCCGCCCACCGGCGGTTCGGTCCGATGCTGCCTTCGACGGAGACCACCTTGCCCGGCGCGGTGAGCCGGGCACCGAACGACTGCAACCCGGCTGCGACGGACTTCGCTCGGCTCCATGCGGTTCGAGGATGCAGGCCAGCGAATGGCTGAGCCAGAAATTCACGAGCAGGCCGGCCACCGAGGCGGCTCAGTGCTTGAACCGTCAGTTGGAAATCCGACGGTTCAGGAGCAGGAGTCCACGGCTCGACGCCAACCATGGCCGCGGCAGGATCGCGATCGAGAAGCACCGCCATCAAGTCGGTGCCGCTCACTCCGTCGACCATGCAGTGGTGGGCCTTGGTGATCATCGCCCAACGGTCGTCGGGCAACCCTTCGACCATCGACACCTCCCACAGCGGGCGATGCCGGTCGAGCTCGTGCGACATCAACCTTCCCATCAGGTTCTCGAGGTCCTGCACCGTTCCGGGGGGCGGAAGTGCCGAATGGCGAACGTGGTAGTCGAGGTTGAAATGTGGATCGTCCACCCACACCGGGTGACCGAGCCCGCCCGGTACGAACCGCACCTTCTGCCGATATCGGGCGACCAGGTGCAGCTTGCCCTCGATCAACGCAGTGAGGTCGGCGATCGGCGGCGGCGGTCCTTCGAAGATCGAGCACGAGCCGATGTGCATGTGGCTGATGCCGTCTTCCACGTGAAGGAACAGCGCATCGAGCGGACCCATTGGCTGGGACATCATTTCCTCCCGACTGACAAGACCTCGTCAAAACCTTCGCGTAGGCACGCCGTCAACACCTCTGGGTCCGGTACTGCAGACGTGTCGGCGTTGATGCCGATGCAACACAGACCGACGTGCGACATGAGGGCCACGCTGAACGCCGACCCTGAGGCCGGGGCGAAGGCGTACTGCATCTCGACCTCTGCGCCGGCCAAGTAGGCGCGATGCTTCAGACCCGGCACGTTGGTGGCGACGAAGTCGATGGCTTTGAGCATCGAGCCGAAGAGAGCCGTAGTGGCGGGCGCCGGCAAGGTGTTGAGGACTCCGGCGATGACATCGGTGAGGGGCAGCGAGGGCTCGGAGCGCCAACCGCGGGCCAGTGCTCCCAGCTGGCGCATGCGATCACCTACGTCAGCCGTCGCGATGGGCAGGGTGAATCGTGCCGGGGCGAAGCGGTTGCTCCCGGCCGGGTCGCTGGATCGCCGCGTGTTGATCGGCATCGTCACCCGCAACTGGCTGACCGGTGCACCATGCCGCTCGTGATATACCCGCATGCCGCCGGCGATACCGGCCAAGAATGCGTCGTTCAACGAGCTGTCAGCGGCGTGGGCTGCCGCGAGCAGCTGATCGATTGGGATGTCGATGGTGTCGAGTCGGCGAGACATCCCGCGCTGCGTCATGATCGGTGAGAGTGGCGTGCTCACCGGAGCCAAGAGCTTGCCGATCGAGCGGAGGTGTCGAGCGATCGTGATGACCGGCTCGCCGGGCGTTGTGGCCATCTTGGCGGCAACGCCGGGCAATGCCTGAGCGCCACGCAGTGACGCCGAAGCAACCGTTCTCAGATCACCGGCGAACCAGTCGGCAACCGAAGTCAGTCCGCCGACGTGTTGCGAATCGACCACCTTGGCGTGCGACTTCGTCGCCGCCGGGTTGCGCTTCTCGTCGAGCAGCAATCGGGCCAGCTTCATTCCGCCGACGCCGTCGGTGATCGAGTGGTGCACCTTCTGGATCAACGCGGCGTGGCCACCCTTCAGCCCCTCGACGAGCACGAACTCCCACAGGGGGCGATCCTTGTCGAAGGCGGACATCGCCATGTGGCCGGCGATGTCCAACACCGACCGTTGGTCGCAAGGCTCCGGAGCAAGTGTGCGCCCGAGGTGATAGTTGATGTCGAAGTAGTCGTCCATCTCCCATCGCGGCGGACCAAATCCCAAGGGCGCGGCGACCACTCGCTGGCGCAGTCGGGGAATGTAGTCACAGGCCTCGGTGATGCGAGCGCTCAACCGGTCCCAGTCGGGGCTGCGATCGAGAAACGCGATGGCGACGATGGTGCTTCGCAGGCATGGATCGCGCTCGATGGTCCACAGCAGCGCGTCGGCCGCGTTCATGTGAGTGGCGAACTGATCGGCTGATGTCTTGTGAGCCGCCTGCTGGTGCTCTGCGCTCTCGGCGTCGGGGCACGGCGCGGCGAGGCGGTTCACCCCGTCATCGTCGTACGGAGAGCGACGGAGCGTTAGAGCCCTAAGGCCCGACCCCTACAGGTGGGTGGCGGCTGCAGCGTGCACTGCGGCGATGATCGGCTCCCAATTGGCTCCCGGTCGCCTGGTGACGGTGACGAAGTCGTTGACCCCGAACACCGAGACCACGCCCTCAACGGCGAAGACTGCAGCCGCGAACGGGATCTTCGCGGCGTCGTCACTGTTGGCTGCGTTGAACATCGCCTCCAGCCGGGTATCGAGGGTGAACTTCATCGCATCGGGGTTCGGTGTCGAGGACGGAGTCGCGGAGGCCATCATGCGATCGTACGCGTTGGGTCCGTGGTTTGTGACGGCCCGGTTTGGGTACAGACGACGTCATGACCCGCGAACGGAAACTGGATGATCTCCTCGAAGCGACGGGGCAGGACCCGATGGGCGGGGAGTCGACCATCATCGAAGTGCTGGAGGGATACGCGAAGGGTGGCTTCGATTCGTCGTTCACCGTCACCGACGAGTCCGAGCTCGAGTGTGTCGAATGCGGTAACGTCACGCCCGCGGCGAAGTTCTCGATGAGCTCGTTGCGTCGCTTGGAAGGCGCCTCCGATCCGGCCGACATGGTCGCGGTCGTAGCGATCATCTGCCCGGTGTGCGGCTCGCAAGGCACCGCAGTCCTTGGCTTCGGGCCCAGTGCCACCGAGCAGGATTCCGACGTGTTGAAAGAGTTGCGCGACGACCGCGACGACTCGACCGCACCGGGCAACTCCGCGCCAGGCGAGACAACGGGCGACCACGCGAGGTAAGCGTGGCGGCAGGCCGGCGGCGCTCGCCGCGGTCGGTTCTGTGGCGTGCTAGACAACCGTTCATGCGAGTCGCCCTGAGCACCGGTGGCGGCGACGCTCCCGGCATCAACGCTGTCATCCGTGCCGCGACGCTGGGCGCGACGCGACGCGGATGGGAAGTCGTCGGCATCCGCGACGGGTTCAACGGCCTCATGTTTCCGGATCAGTACCCGCAGGGCAACGGGACCGTCGTGTTCGACGCCAGTTCGGTCCGTGGCATCGGCTACCTCGGTGGCACAGTGCTGGGCAGCACCAACCGGGGCAATCCATGCCACTTCCCGGTGGAGCAGCCCGACGGCAGCGTCGACTACGAGGATCGCACGGAACACCTCGTCTCGCTGTTTCACGAGGCGGGCATCGACGCCCTCATCACCATTGGCGGCGACGGCTCGCTGAGCATCGGTCAGCGGCTGTGCCAAGCCGGTCTGCGTGTGATCGGTGTTCCGAAGACCATCGACAACGACCTCGACAAGACGGAGGTCACCTTCGGCTTCGATACCGCCGTGTTCATCGCCACCGAGTCGATCGATCGCCTGTTCACCACGGCAACATCGCACAGCAGGGTGTTCGTGGTCGAGGTGATGGGCCGGTATGCCGGGTGGATCGCGCTCAACTCCGGTGTCGCGGCTGGTGCTCATGCGATCTTGATCCCGGAGATCCCGTTCCGGCTCGAGCCCGTGGCCGAGATGATCAATCGCCGCCAAGCGCGCGGCGCCGGCTTCGCCATCGTCGTGGTGGCCGAAGGTGCGATCCCCGAAGGTGGTGGCCGGTCGGTGCTCGGTCGGCCACGGGGTCAGGCCGAGCGTCTCGGCGGGATCGGCGAACAGGTGGCTCGACAACTCACCCACCTCACCGGCAAGGAGGCCCGAACCGCGGTGCTCGGGCACCTCTTGCGAGGTGGTGTGCCGACCGCTCAGGATCGGTTGCTCGGCACTCGATTCGGCGCGGCAGCGGTACGAGCCCTCGAGCAAGGCCTCAACGGCGTGATGGTTGCCGTGCACGAGCTGAGCATGGAGTACGTGCCGCTCGCCGATGCCATCGGCAGGATGCGCTCGGTACCGCTCGACTGCGACACGATGATCGCGGCGCGCGATGTCGGAATCTGCTTCGGCGACGACGTCTGAAGCAGTCGATCATCTATCCAGACTGGCGTATCTGAAGTACAGTTCGCGCGCTCTGTGTTGACATAACCGCACCCTTGCCAAGGGGGATGTATGTCTGATGTTGACGAACCAATCGAGGTTTCCACACCCGTCAAGTGGAACCGATCGAAGTTTTCGCTGGTCGGCGCGCGGCGCCGTCTGGCCGCTTTCGGGGCGGGCTCGAACTGGAACTGGTGGATGTGGCTGGCCTCGCTGTTCTCGTTGTTCCTCGTACCGATCACATGGCTGTGGCTGGTGTTCCGGCGCGTGCAGAACTGCCCGAACATCGAGACGGCGAGCGCCTTTTCGAGCGATCCGATTCGATTCGTCGACTACATCACCAGCCACGGCGCGGCCCGAACGTTGGGTTGCCAGCTGACCGGCCTCGGCGATCTGCATCGCAACCTCGCCATCGGCTACGGCGTCGCCCTGGCGAACCTGGTGGTGTTCACCGTGCTGTGGGCAATGTGGTGGAAGCGGGCATGGTTGACGACGCGGTCGGTCGCGACGCGTCGATTGGTGTGGGTCGCGTTGATCGGTGCAGTGGCCGACATCGTCGAGAACATCATCCAGCACGCATCGATCGGGTTACCCGGAATCGCCGGGCACGCGAGAACTCCGAACATCGGCTGGTTCGCCACTCGAGTGTTGCCGGTGATCGCCTGGGTCAAGGTCTTGTCGTTCGCCACCGTCTGGCTGCTGTTGCTGTTCACGTTGATCGCCGCGTTCTCGCGCCGTCGTCTCCACGGACAGTTGTCGGATGGAGTGGAGCGTGGGGCAGAAGTACCGGGCGGCCTTGGCATTTGTTGCTCCGGCGGAGGGATTCGGGCGGCGAGCATCAGCCTGGGTGCACTCGGAGTGCTCGAGCGCACCGCTGGGGACGGAAGCCCTCTGGAGACCTGTACCGGCACCGACGGAATCCTCGACCGTGCCAAGTTCCTGGCATCGGTCTCCGGGGGCGGGTACACCGCCGGCGCATGGCGGATCGCCCGCGGGACGGCGCTCGAGGCTCCGACGACCGAGGAATTCGCGGCGCTGTGGCCGTCGGGCGTGATCGGTTCGCCCGAGGACTACGACGATGTGCCGCCTGACGCGTTCGACGACGCGTCGACGGCGCCAGATCGGCCTTCGCTGTTCCGCCACCTGCAGCAGCGCCGCGAGTTCCTGAAGACGGGCCGCGGCGGCTTGTCCGGATCGTTGCTGACCGCCGTCGGGTTGCTGGCCATCCATCTGTGCCTGCTGCTCGGATTGTTGCTGGTGATCGCTTGGCCGATCGGAAGGCTGTCGAGCACCTCGTACGTGTACGGCGGTATCGGATGTCGGGTCAACGCGGTCATTGCTGCTTCGGGGGAGACCGTGCGGGCGACGGATCACACGGTGCTCGACCTGTCGAAGTACGGCGATCTCCCGGCGTCGCTGTGCACGAAGAACGTCGCCATCACGGTCGGAGACGAACTGATGCGGCACTCACCGACACGCGCCCGGGTGTTCGTCAGCGTTCCCGGCCGGCAGTTCCCGATCAGCTGGCGGCTCTACGGACCGGCTGCCGTCTTCGGCGGTCTGGCAACGGTGTTCTTCGCGTTCAGCCTCGCTCAGTGGAACACCACCCGGCGAGCTCGTGTGCGGGCCGCCGCGAAGGGCCTCGCCGCGGCCGGGCTCCTGACCGGTGGCGTGCTCGTCGTGATACCGGTGTTGCTCGACGTGGTTCATCCTTGGTTGGTCGATCACGCCACGTTCGGCAAGTTGTTGGCGGTGGTCTCCGGCGGTGGCGCGGTCGTGAGCATGGTCGGTATGGTCAGAAAGATGCTCGGTCCCCGTGTGGCCCTGCTCGGTGGCGTGTTGCTGGCGATCGGCGCCGGACTGCTGGCCATCGAGATCGCTGCCGAGTCGGCGATGGGGAGCAATGTGTTCTTGCTCGGTCGTGTCGCCCACGGCTGGTTGGGCTGGGGGTTGCTCCTCGGCTTGCTGTGCGTCGGCTACTTCTTGCTGTGCCCGCGCTGGTGGTCGTTGCACACGCTGTACCGCAACCGTCTGCGCGGCGCGTTCGCGACGACGCGGCGGCGGAAGTGGGCGCCGAAGCGCCTGCGCGGCCCGAAGAACGTCGACGGACCGTTGTGGCCGATCAAGCAACGCGACGAACCGATGCTCGATGAATACATCGGTGCTCCCGGCCCCACTCATCTGATCTGCTGCTCGGCTGCCCGGCAACATCGCACCAATTCGGGCGTCAAGGCGCTCAGCTTCGTGATGAGTCCGGACGAAGTGGTGCTCTATGACGTCGCACCGACTTCCAGCGGGCGCTCCGACCAACGCAGGAAGCTCGGCCAGCAGGTGCCCGTTCAGTCGTACAGCGCCTCGACGCGCACGTGGGTGCAAGCGCTCGGCTCGCGTCGAGCCAAGCGAGCCGAGGGAACCGTCTCCGCCGGCATGAGCGTGTCGGGTGCCGCCATCGCGCCGGCAATGGGCCGCATGGACAAGGGCAGCACGATGGCGTTGCTGGCAGCGCTCAACCTCCGCTTGGGTACCTGGTATCCGAATCCGCGATACCTCTCTACCGAGGAGGACGGCCCCGTGCGTTACCCATGGGTGCGGCTGAGCTACATGTTGAAAGAGCTCCTGGGGATGTACGACCTGCAAGACCACCACCTCTACGTCACCGATGGCGGACATCGCGAGAACCTCGGGCTGGTCGAACTGCTCCGCCGCCGGTGTAGCACGATCATCTGCGTCGACTCGTCGGGCGATTCGCCCGGTAGTTATGCCACCCTTCGTCAGGCCGCCGACCTGGCGCGAGTGGAGGTCGGGGCGACGATCGACCTCGGGCCACTGCGATCGTGGCGGACGACGTTCTCCAGCGACGCCGATACCTCGGGCACCCTGTCGACGTGGCAGACAGCGACGACAACGGGTTCCGTGCGCGTCGGCTCGCCGCGCATGACCGCCCCTGGCACCGAGCGCCCACCGTCGGCCCACACCGTGCTGGATGTGACGTACAAGGGTCCGAACGGCGAGCTCGAGGGCGTCGGCAAGATCATCCACATTGCCGCAGTGTTGTACGACTGCGACGGGTTCCCGGACGACCTCGTCGCGTTCAGTCTGCAAGATCCACAGTTCCCGCACTACTCGACCGGCGATCAGTTTCTCAACGAGAAGCAGTTCCGTTGCCTCGTGCAGTTCGGCGAAGCAGCAACGACTCACGCGCTTGTCGATCCAGCGGTGATCGGGGCGATTCGGGCCTGTCTCGACGAAGAACAAGCGGCGGCTGGTGTTGGGAACGATGTCGATGCGTCGGTGCTCGATGACACAACCAAGTCAAAGCAAACGGCGGCACGGGTACCAGCTTCGACGCGTTGAGTGGCCGTGTGCCCATTGGCCGTGCTCGGCGAGGACCTTCGGCACTGGTTATACCAGGGCCGCGGTCGAAGGTTGTAAGGAGCGACGGATCCAAGCCGCGCAAGGAGACACCAATGACCACGATTCAACTACCCCCTGTTCTTCGACGGTGGCGCTTTCTCGCCGCAGTAGTGGGCGTGACGGCACTGGCGGGTAGCGGCGTGCTGCTGGCGGCCTCTTCCGACTCGGCGACTGCGATGGCCTTTCACCCCATGACGACGACCCGATTGCTCGATACCCGACCAGCCAGTCAGGTCGGGACAAGGAGCACGCCACTCGGCGTCGGCGACACGTTTGACGTGGTGATCCCCGGCCTCCCGACTGATGCCACGGCCGTCTCGATCAACGTCACGGCTGTCGATGGCACCGAGGGCTCGTTCCTGACGCTGTACCCCTCCACCGACACCCGCCCGCTGGCCTCGACCATCAACTGGACTGACGCGGGAGCGGTGGCGAACAGCGCGACAGTCAACATCCTCGCCGATCACTCGATGCGGATCTTCAACTTGAAGGGCACCGTCAATGTCGTTGTTGACCTGATGGGCTACTACGCACCGAGTCCCGCCGGCGGCGCACCTGGAGCACCTGGCACCAACGGCACCAACGGCACCAACGGCACTGACGGCACCAACGGCACCAACGGCACAACCCCCGGTCCAGAAACGAACGATGGAACGGCGATGCTCAGCTTGGTCGCCGGAGACAGCGTTACTCTGGCGAACGAAGCGTCCGGCCCAACCGGTACCGATTCGGTGGTGTTGAGCACCGTGTCGCGAGGTGGCACGGATGTCGAGCTCAATGCGTGGATCGTGGTCGAGCGGATGGACGCTCCCGGCGCCTTCGCATATGCAAACAACACGGTTCCCGAGACTCTCGCTACCGGCACTGCAGTTACGTTCGACACCGTCGGCCAGGCGACCGGCATCGTCGCCGACCCCGGAGGATCCGAGATCCAGATAGCTACCACCGGCGTATACAAGATCGCCTTCGCCGTGATCGCCAACGGGCCCAGCCAGTTGGAAATCCTGGTGAACGGAGTCGACCCGGCTTCCGGCGCTTTGGTTTACGGCGCCCGGGGCTGAGCGCCTCTCGCACCCCGAACCGCCGAGCGAAGGGGCCCGTCTCATCACGATGGGCCCCTTCGCCGCGCATCGGGAGTCCTGAGCTCGATCGGAGATGTCGACGATGTGGCCATCGACGCTGCCTCGCGTAAGCAAGTTCCCTTGAGAGAGCTTTCTCGTCGCAGTTCATCGACAGCCTGGGCACGCCGACCTGGTCGTCAACCAGATCGATCGCCTGGTCGCCGTCTCCGCCTTCAGCCGCGTGGCCTTGACAAAGAGTCTGCGGCGAGCGTCGCCAGCTCGACCCTCACAAGGTCTTGCGTGCTGCGCTCTTCGGTCCTTCGTGAGCTTCGAAGATCACCAGCCGGACGCCGTCGACTCCGCGAGGCCGTTGACGACGGAGGAATTCGGTTCAGAACGCTTCATCCGATTCGCCTACGGCACGGCCGAGGAGACGGCGTCGGAATCCCTCAAGTCGATGTCGCCGAGCTGAGTGGCCAACGTCTGGACGGTGACCGTTACGTTCATTCGTACGGGTTGTCGGCGATCAACGAAAAGTTGCGATCTGTGATCAACGAGATTCGCGGTCGTGGCTTCCCAACTCGGGAGGTTGAGCTTCGCCTCCGACCTCTCTTCGGCGTTGGTGAGTAGCCGCGGAACCCGGCCTCGCCCGCGAGCGTGGCGAGCGCGACAGCGAGGTGCGGTTTGCCGCAGCCGGGCTGGCGAGGAAGAGGATCGGCCGTCCGGCTTCCATGAACCACAACGTGGCGAGGTCGTCGACGAATGGACGGTCGACGGTTGGTTGGAACGCGAAGTCGAACTTGTCGATGGTCGTGCGGAACGGGAACCTGGCGAAACGCAGGCGTGGCGGTGAGTCGCCGACTGCGTGTCGCGTCGGCATGCTCGCCGAGCAGGCGAAGCCAGATACTCGACGTGCGACAAGGGTGTCGGCCGCGGTCCTCGCTCGGCGAGGATTGCGAACACCTCGGCGGCTCGGTCGAGTTGCAGGTAGCCGAGGTCGTCTTTGATCTGTTCGTAGACACCGGCGCTCACCCGAGATCACCCTCGACGCGGAGATCGCTGCTGTCATAGCGCGCCGCGAGGTCGGTTGCGGTGACATCGAGTCGCCGCCAGGTAGCTCGATCCGCGCGTCCGGTGCGGGTGGTGTTGGTTCATTCTCGCGGATGAGTTGGAGGTGTCGGCGCCGCGTGCGCACCAGCGCGGACAGCTCCGCCGCGACTCGATGCGTCGGGTCCCCCACCCACACTTCACTAGGGCCATCGCAGGCGATGCGATGGGGGGGGCCACACGACCGGCCCACAACACGCTCCACAGCGTTGCTGTCAACGGGTTTACTGACCTCGACGAGTTGGCCGAGGCAGTCCGCCGGGACTGAGTAGGGGACTCGTTCCCACTCGATGAACGGCAACGCTCGATGCACTCGCCGGGCCTCGACGTAGTCGGTGTCGAACCAACGCGCCGGCAACCGACACAGGAATCCGCGCTCTGACGCAAACCGTTCGATTGGCGCAACATCGGTCGTTCGATGCCGGCGGTCGTGGACGCGTTCGTCGACCCAGAGTCGTGCGCGATGGTTCAATGCGTTGAGGTCGCGGGGGACACCGGGAACGCGATGAGCTCCTCCAAGGCGACTCGGACAAGTCGCGGAACGGGCGCTCGATCTTGCCTTCGCGTTTCGCGTCGCCAGCCTGACAGGACTTGATCCCGGTGCCGTGATGACGGACGAACTCGAGCGTCGGCGGATGCAACTTGAACCGGCGGCCTTGCGACTGCTCAATAGCTCCTATCCGGTCCGTTCGACACAGTTGCGGGACACCACCCGCAGCTTCGAAGAACCGGACGAACAACGACGTCGTGTTGCCGATCAACAACACGTTCAACCGGTCCGCCCACCTCGGGTCAACAACGCGGTCGTCGTCGACAGTTCGGATTGCCGGCGGCCCACCCTCCCGGCACGACTTATCGCGAGCGCATCGATGAACGCCTCCTGAGTGATCATGAGAAGCGGTCCCTCCAGAAGTCGCTGCTTGGTCGCTCGACTGAAGTCCAAGTTGACCCCGATGGCGACATGGTCTTGTCGGATGGACCGTCGGACATCGCGGACTTTGATGACGATCGTATCGATCAACAACACCCCATAGATCTGATCCAGTGGCCGGTTCATCAAAGCCTCAACCCCGCCGACACCGCCGGCAGCAGAGAACCTCGTTCGTTGCTGCTCGACACGGACATGATCTTTTCTCGCCCCTATCCACAGATCCAGGACGTCCAGATCACGCCGCTTTACATAGAACTCCTGACAGACCCTCGACGTCAGCTTCCTCATCGGGCTCGACCGAATCCAGCTCTCAACAGACTCATTCCCGGAATCGATAACGACGAAGGACGGGGAGGAGCTGAGCTCTCCTCCCCGTCCTATACCCGCCGTCGGCGCCCCGTGTGCCGGGGCACCAATCGGTTAGACCACTATCTGGATGCGGGTACCAGTGCTGGTGCCGTAGCTGGCAGAGCCGCTATAGATGCCCACGATGGTGCGAGTCCCCCTTGCCAGGGTGGTGGTTGTCAGCGTTGCCCGGCCGGTTAGGTCGAGCGCCACGGGACCGCCGACGTTGGCACCGTCGACCGTGAACTGAACCGTTCCTGTGGCCGCCGTGGGAGTCACCCTTGCGGTGAAGGTCACGGAGTTGCCAAAGGTAGACGGGCTACCACTACTCGTCACAGCAGTCGTCGTCGCCAGCCTGATTGGCTGGATGAACGTCGTGCTTGTGCTGCCGATGTAGACGAGGTTGCCGTTGTACACCGCAATGACGTTGTGGTTTCCTGCGACCAGCGTGTTGGTCGTGTACGTTGCCGTACCCAGCGCGCTGAGCGTCAGAGCACTGCCGACGTTTACGCCGTCGACGTTGAACCGGACAGTGCCGCCTGGAATGCCGACCGTGCTGGTCACCGTTGCGGTGAACGTCACCAACTGTCCTGGACTCCCCGAAGGAAGCCGGTTGCTTGTCACGGCCGTCGTGGACCCCAACTTCACCACCTGTGTGAGCGGTGCGCTCGTGCTGGTGAAGAAGGAGGAGGTGCCGGCGTAGACAGCGGTGATCGAGTGAGAGCCGCCCACCAGGCTAGTTGTGGAGAAGCTGGCGGTCGCCGGGGTACCTGCGAGTGCGACTGGTGCGCCGAGATTGACGCCGCCGTCCTGGAACTGGACCGTTCCGGCTATCACACCGGCTGTCGTCGAAGTGACCGTGGCAGTGAATGTCACGTTCTGTCCGACGCCCGACGGGTTGACGCTGCTGGTCACGGCGGTCGTGGTCGTAGGTATTCCTGCAACCCGCGTCGTGCTCGAGTACGTATCACCGGCGACGTTCCGGGCACTGACCTTGTAGTCGTAGGTCGTGGTCGGGACGAATGTGAGAGTGGTGTCGGTGAAAGTCAGGCCGACGTTGGCCAGAGTGTTGCCGATGTCCACGAACGTACCGGTGACACCGGCGACGACCGGGGCCCGCCAGACATGGAAGCCGATTTCAGCCTGTGGGTTGCTGCCCCCAGCGCCGACGGTGGGGTTTGCCCAGGTACTCGGCTGGAGGTAGTTGACGGGTGTTCCATCGGTCCACGTCAGGACGACAGGTCCTGGTCGGGGAGGAGCCGCCAGAGTTGGTGCGGCTGGCAGTGACCAGTTCACTTCCACTACGACGGGGCGCATCATGTCCATTTCCTCATGGCTGAGGATGTGGCAGTGGAAGACGTACTCCCAACGGAAGTTGTAGTCCACGTTGACGATTGCCGCGATTGGGTCGCCCAGGTTGTCGGTGTTGTTGAAACCGGCTTCGGTCCCGAGCGGGCCGGCCACGTCGCCCCTCGCGCCAAGCGGCAACGACGGGTTCAGCGGGCGAACGCTGTCGGGCACGGCGAACGGAAGGGTTGGCACGATCGGGCGAAGTGCGACGATTGTGTCCTCCAGCGGGCTGACTCGCACGGTGTCCTTCCAACCGAGCTCAGTCGGTTCCGGCGGGATGATGATGTTGTCCCACGTGACCCTGTTGAGGATCTGGACGTCGTAGAGGTGGAAGTGGATCGGGTGCGTGTCGACCCCGTTGTGAGTTATCTTCCAGATCTGCGTTCCGTCCGTCTCGACGGAGATTGGTGTCACCTTGAGGCTGCTTGGCATCCCTGTCGAGTCGAGTGGCCGCTCGGTTGGCGGGTTCACGTAGGGGAACAGGATGATGTTCTGCAGTAGCGGTGTGGCACCGGGCGCTTCAAGACCCATGTTGGCGGTCATACGCCCATACTCGTCGAAGTTGGCCGAGTTCATCTCGTCATGCATGCCCTTGGGCTCGAACGGGATTGCCAACCGTGGTTTTGCCACGGCGGGGTCGGCCGGAGCCGTCCCGAGGCCGTCGAACTTGAACTTGAACATCGGGGTCGTATCGGGAGGGGTAGGAGCGAAACTCTGCTCCTGGACCCGGGCAAACCCGTCGCACTGGGCGCTGGGGGTGGTCGGGCTGTTGCACCAGCCGCTGGCTGCGAAGTTCGAACCGTAGGCCGTGTTGTAAGCGGCCTGGCCGACGATGATCGGATCCTGCGACGCCTCGAACACGCCGGCGGGTGCGCCGACGGGTAGGCCGAGTGTGTTGCCGGCCAACGCGGTGTGATGGGTGAACGCTGCAACTAGAGCGCCCATGCGGTCAGCGGTCGTGTTGGGCTTGTCGAATGCGACCGGAGCGCCTGTTCCAACTGCAACCTTGACCTGCATGATGGTGCGGGTGTTGGGGCCGTAGCCGGGCAAGGTGGTCGGCGCGCCTGATGGGGTCAGGTCAGGGCCGCCGGTGTAGTAGTCGTAGCCGGGGACGCGTGCCGGGAATGCGGCGGGGGCGTCGTTGTACAGGATCAGGGTCTTGCCGCGGAACTGGGAGAAGTCGACGATCACGTCGGCTCGCTCGGCAGGGGCCAGCAACAGTGAGTGCTGATCGACGTTACCGACGTCGAAGCGGGTCGGGTCCATGATCCACGTGGTCTCGTGAGCCGGCACGATGACGGGGGCCGGTAGGAACCCGCCCTCGGTGCCGATCTGAACCCAGCTCGGGCCCTTCGGGCTCCAGGTGGTGTCGGGCGTCGGGAAGACGACCGGGTCGGTCTGGGCTGCGGCGACTTCCGCCGGCTTGAGGGCGACTTCGCTGAGCGTCCCTGTCCTCGGGTCGGCCACGTACCACGAAAGGTTCCAGAAGCGGTCGTTGGCTGCGTTGAGGATGCGGTAGCGGTAGGCCGTCGGGTTCACCGTGGTGGTCGGGTAGGCCGTGCCATTGACGATGGGTGTGTCATTGAAGGCTTCCATACCGACTGAGATATTCGGTGTCGCCGGGATCAACTGCGGCTCGCAGGGGTCGCCGACAACAGCAGGGGCAATTGGAGCGGTCTGCCCTGTGGCCGGGTCACAGAAAGCGTCGTAGTAGGGGTTGGCGATTGGCGGGTGCACGACGTCCCTGGCCGGTGGCCAGAACCATGGGCCGTACATCCAGCGTCCAAAGGCGCTCATGCCCGTGGGACTCCCCGGGTTTTGGGCCGGCATGTAAACGTGGGGGGTCCACAAACTGCCGGTGCCACCCCACGCGGCGGCATTCCACGTCGGATCGGTCTGAGCGATGTTGTCAGGAACGAAGGTCTTGTCCTGGATGATTAGCGGGGTGCCAGTGCCGAGGCCGGCGAGCGCGCCGCCAGTGCCGATCAGGCTCTGCTCCATCGGGTCGGTGACCACATAACCGGCCGCCTCACCCGCATACACGTTCAAGCGGGTGATACCCCATGCATGATCGTGGTAGAACATCAATCGGGCGCTCTGCTGGTTGGTGTAGAAGAAGGTTTCCGCACCTGGACCGGGAGCCGGCATGTCGGGCACGTTGCTGACGCTGACGCCCTTGGGATAGTTGCTGGCGTCACCGGCAGGGGTGGTCCATTGGTGAGGTGTACCGTCGCTGATCCATGGAGTGACACCACCGTGCAGATGCAAGGTGGCCCGGTTCTCTGAGTAACAGGTCGGGTCCTTGGGGGTGTTGTTGCACATCGGGTTGCGCACGCCGTCTGTGACGAGGCCCTTGTCGACCGCCATAGGGAACGGCACGCCGTTGGCATCCAGTTGCGTCGGCAGATTGACGCCGTTTCCATCCATGGGGAACGCGTCTGGACCGGTACCGGAACCCATCAGCGTGGTGTCTGTTGGCAGGAACAGATCGCCCGCCGCACCATTGGGGAGCAGGTTACGGAACAGGACTCGCACCGGAACGTCTTTGTTGGCGACGATCGTCGGGCCGAGGTAACGCGGCAAGTCCATGCCGTACGCCCGGGTGCCGTCCGGAAGAAATACAGGCGTGCCCCAGACCACAGTGCCGTCCGGCAGGTGGGACTGGACGTAAGGAAGCCCTGAAAGGCTTGGGTCGAGGTTGGCGTTGATCAGCGGGAATGCCGTCGGAGTGGCGGAGAGCTGAACATATCCGCGCAGTAGGGTCGCCGGAAGTTGTGCGGCGAACTTGTGGCGATACTGGACCAGCCCGATCATGTAGTAGTCAGAACCGGGATACGTGGCTTGATCGGCAACCGCGACCGGGATGTAGTTGCTCGAAGTTTGTGGGGTCCCCGTCGGTGCTCCAAGGCCGGGGAGCGTGTCGACGAACTTCTTGAGGCCCGGCGTCAGGTAGCCGGCGCCTTGAGTCGTGACGTTGATCTGGGTGACTGCGCCTGCGAGGGCAACCGTCGCCGTGGCGAGGGCACCGTCACCGGTGCCGCCGACGCCGAGGATGGCGGCATCAGTGATCGTTACGTCAGGCGCGAGGGTGTACAGAGAGCCGCCGGCCGTGATGTTGATCTTGCCGATGTCGATCGTGGTCGTAACGACGGCGGGAGTCGGGGCGTTTACCGTGAGACTGCCGTCAAAGATGTTGACGACCGGAGCGGTGGCGTACCCGGAGCCCGGATCTACAACGGTGATTTCGCTGATGGTGAATGTGGGAATTGTGGCCAGGGGGTCGAGCGACACCATCGTCGCCGTCCCGGTTGCCCGCGTCCCGAGGGGGTCGATTGGCAGGCCGAACTGGACAATCGGCTGGATCTCGTAGACCCCGCCGCTCACCAAGGTGGCACTATCGACGCCACCACTCGCAGTCGCCGTAGCGCCGGCGCCGGTGGTATCAAGCAACTGACGCGTGATCGCGACCGACGGGGCCGTGAAGCCGAAGCCTGCCTGGTCGACTGCGATGCTCGAGATGGCACCGCTGGAGATCACAGCCGTCGCTGCGGCTGCTGACGTGATTGTCACGCCTGGGGCGGCGATCGTGACGGCCGGGGGCGCCAAGTAGCCGGAGCCCGGGCTGGTGACAGTGATCGCAGTGATGGCGCCCGTCTTGGGAGCCACCGTGGCCGTCGCTGTCGCGCCCGTGCCGGGGTCAAGTGGTTGCGGCGTGATCGTGACGATCGCGTCGGCGAGCACCTGAGGACTGTTGGCCCAGTTCGAATATGGACCAAAATAGTGTGGCACCTTTGTCGGGTCGTTTGGAAGGAACGTCGGCGCAGCCGCCGCGACCTTCGCAGTGCTTGCCGACGGTATCGCTAAGACCCCAGTCGTCAGAACCATCCCGAAGGCGCCGAGCAATGCCCACACCTTCCTAGAAACTTTTCCGCTCATTTCCGTTCCTCCCAGTGATCGTCCTGTGACGCTTCGCGCGCAACGGTTCCAGTCAAAGTCCGCGGAAGTCCACGACTCCAGGGGCTTTTGTCCTCCGTCGACGTCAAGTTGTTCGCCGATGGTCCGTGCCGGAAGAACTACTCGAGCGGGGCGCGGATTGGTGCTAACCGACATGCGCAAATGAACGTTGACGCCAGACGTTCGGCCTGCTTGTTACGGGTTCCAAGCAGCGACGTTGAACGCGTTCGCAGAAATCCCTTCACGGCAAGGAGCCCCCCAATGAACCGATCCGTACTACCCCCAGTGCTCCGGCAGTGGCGTTTTATCGCTGCCGTGGTCGGTGCTGCAGCTTTGGCGGGTGGCGGCGCTCTGCTGGCTGAACCATCGGATCCTGCCTCGGTGACGGCATTTCATGGCGTGACGACGCGACGAGTGCTCGACACCAGAGAGGGGACGGGCACACCACTCGATCTGGCCGGCACCCTCGATGTGGTCGTACCTGGTCTCCCCGACGATGCAACGGCTGTCGCCGTAAATGTCACGGTCGTCGATGGCACGGAGGCCTCATTCCTGACGATGTACCCGACAGGCGACAACCGCCCGACCACCTCCACCATCAACTGGTCGTCAGCAGGTGCGGTCGCCAACAGCGCCACGGTGCCCGTCCACAACGATCATTCGGTGCGCCTGTACAACCTCAAAGGAACCGTGCACGTGGTGCTGGACCTGATCGGGTACTACGCACCGGCTCCTGTTGGCGGAGCGACTGGCCCCGCTGGCCCGTTCGGACAGCAAGGACCGGCCGGCTCTCAGGGGCTCGACGGAACCGATGGCGCTCCGGGTGATGCTGGCGTCAAGGGTGATGCTGGTGTACAGGGTGATGCTGGTGTCAAGGGTGATCCTGGTGTAGAGGGTGACGCCGGTGCCAAGGGTGACGCCGGTGAGCGTGGTCTTCGAGGAGCTGACGGCACGAGCGCCGGACCCGCCGGATTCGTGTACCTCTACGCCTATAACACGGCGGATGAGTCGGTGCTGACCGGTCAGGCAATCACCTTCAGCACCGCTGGCATTTCGAACGGCGGAATCGCCTTCGTGGCTGGCGGATCGTCGTTCGCGGTGCCAACGGGTGGCGTGTACCGCGTGACCTTCGGCGTGATCGGCGTCGAGGAGAATCAGATTTCGATCCTCAGGAATGGCTCAGTCCCGACTGGCGATGTTCTTGTGTTCGGTGGCCACGGCAGAACGCCGAACGTAGGCAGTGGGCTGCTCGCACTAGTCGGTGGAGACGTTGTGACGATCGCGAGCCTGTCGTCGGGCTTGTCCGGCGGCGGAGCTGTGACCTTGGACGGCACGATCGGCGGCCAGCCAACGGCTGCGGCGATCAACGCTTGGATCGTGATCGAGCAGTTGAACGGGTAGGCAGAAGAGCGTGTCGTCGTTCAGCGGCCCGAAGGGGCTGAGCGACGTCCGCCGGAGCTTCGTGCGCCGCCGCGTGAATGACTTGCCGGTGCCCCGGGGCGTCCACCGGCGCGTGGGCCGCCGGTGCGCTGTCCGCCACCACTCTGCGCTCGGCGACGGCCGGGCTGGCCGGGCCGCTGGCGTGGTTGGCTGGCAACATCGTCGGCTGTTTGCGGCCGCGATGCGACCTTCGGTGCGGTCGGGCCCGCCAACTCGCCGAGCAACGGGTGCGCGGCGTTGACGTTGGTGACGATCGGGGTGATGCCGGCCGCGCGGGCCAGCGAACGAACGTCGCCAGCCTGATCGGGCGTCATGACGGTGACGACGGTGCCCTCTGCGCCAGCCCTGGCTGTACGGCCGGAGCGGTGGAGAAAGGCCTTGTGCTCGGCCGGAGGATCGACGTGTACGACAAGAGCGATGTCGTCGACGTGGATGCCGCGGGCGGCCACGTCGGTGGCCACGAGAACCCGAACCCGTCCGGCGCTGAACTCGGCCAGGTTGCGTTCGCGGGCACTCTGCGACAGGTTGCCGTGCAGCTCGACTGCGGGAATGCCAGCGGCGCACAGCTGCTTGGCGAGCTTCTTGGCTCCGTGCTTCGTGCGCATGAACAGCAGCGAGCGGTCGAGACCAGACGCCAGCGCGCTGACCACGGCAGCCTTGTCGGTCGACGTAACGGCAAGCACGTGATGGGTCACCGTCTCGACCGACGACACCTCGGGGTCGACGGAATGGACGACAGGGTTGTTGAGGTACGTACGAACGAGACCATCAATGGCCTTGTCGAGCGTGGCCGAGAACAGCAACCGCTGCCCGCCCGACGGTGTCGCATCGAGGAGCCTCTTCACACCGGGCAGGAAGCCGAGGTCGGCCATGTGGTCGGCCTCGTCGAGCACAGTGATCTCCACTGCGTCGAGCCGACAGTGACGCTGACCGATCAGGTCTTCGAGCCGGCCTGGGCAGGCGACGACGATGTCGACTCCCTGACGCAACGCGGACACCTGCGGGCCTTGACCGACACCGCCATAGACGCTGCAGACTCGCAGCGACATTGCCGCAGCCAGCGGCTGCAACGACGTCATGACCTGATTGGCCAATTCACGCGTCGGTACGAGGATCAGTGCACGCGGCTGGCCTGACTGGCGACGACGACCGCTTGCGGCCAGTCGCACGACGAGCGGCAGAGCGAAGGCGATGGTCTTGCCACTACCGGTCTTGCCACGGCCCAACACGTCGTGGCCGGCAAACGAGTCGGGGAGCGTTGCCGATTGGATCGGGAAGGCAGTGGTGACGTCGCGTGCAGCGAGCACGCTGATCAGTGGGGCCGGCACGCCGAGGGCGGCGAAGTCGGTGACGTAGTCGGTCGCGGGCATTGGCTGCGGCGCGGGGATGGCCGAGCCGAGGGGGGCGGCGACAGGCTCTGCGACGCGCGGGCGGTGTCCAGGAGCTGAACGCCGGCCGTTGTCGCGGCGGCGCGCGCCGCGTGAACTCGGGGTGGATGTGGTCATTGTGGGGGATTCCTTTTTTGTGGTTGTTGGCCGTGGATGCAAAGACCAACAACTCGCTGGAATCACTCTGCGCTGGAAGCGCTGCACTCGACCGCGGAGACGAAACTCATCTACCGCCGTCGGAGATGCTATCGACGAAGTGGCAGAACAGGGCGGATGCCTAGCCGTGGCTAGGTCACGGGGTCGCGTTCGGGTGCGTTGAGTTGTCCGATTTCGGTGCCGTCGGGTCGGTGGGTGTGCCAGTGTCCGTTGGGGTCGCGTCGGGTTTGGTAGCCGTGTTGTTTCCAGCGGTTGTGGCGGGCGCAGAGGGGTGCTGCGTTGTCGGGTCGTGTTGGTCCGTCGTGTGTCCAGGGTGTGGTGTGGTCGGTTTGGCAGCGCCCGGAGCGGAGGTCGCATCCGGGCCAGATACACCATCGGTCAGCGAGGAGGACGGCGTCGCGGGCGCTGCCGGTGAACAGCCGTGAGCGCCGGCCGAGGTCGATGACCACCCCGGTCGAGTCGAGCACGACTCGGCGGACGTGGCCGACCAGGGCGGCGGCGATGACGTCGGTGGGGTCGAGTTGGTGGCCGGTGGAGGTTTCGCAGCGCCGCTGATTGACGGTGGTCGGGTCGAGCGGCTCGACGTCGGCGCCGGACATCTTGGTGAGGTGGTGTTCGAAGGTGATTGGTCGATGAGCACGTTGACAAGCGGGTCGGAGGTACCGGTTGCGCATGATGCGGCGGCGGCGGTGAAGATCGCCAGGAGGGCGTCGAAGCGTCGTTGGGCGCTGGTGCGTTCGAGCAGGGTCGGGTTCATCTGCTCGCCCCATTGGGCGACTCCGTGGTCCCAGTCGGCGTGGAACTCGGTGTCGCAGAACCGGTCGAAGATCTCGGTCATCGCTGCTCCGGCGACGACACCACCGCGGGCGTCGAGATAGACACGTTGACCGGCGATGCTGACATGGGCATCACGACCCGAATGAGCGCGCTGGTGAGCGTCATGGGCGCCGTCGGTATCGGCGAGGGCTTCCCAGCGACGGACCACCACCGCGAACTCATCGAACCACAAGCTTTGGGCGTGCCCGACCAGCAGCTCCGCCGAGTCGGGCAGCTGATCGGTGCAGCGCGGGTTGGCGAACAGCCGTGCCAACAGCCGGGTCTGGCCGATCCCGAGCGAACCGGAATGTGCCGCCGTCCGGGCTTCGGGAACGGCATGCAACAGTCGTGCGGTTTGCGCGATCGCTTTGATTTCGCCGGCGGACCAGTTGCACGCTGCTTTGGCCCACCCCGACACTGACGCGTGACCATCGTCGACATAGGCCGTGGTGCGTTCGGCGAGCCCGACGATCTCGGCGATCATCGCCTCGGCCCGCCGCCGGACCGCTTCGCACTCGACCAACATCAACTCGAGCTTGTCGGCCCCCAACCCCTCCAGGTCAGCAAGCTCCGGAACCCCGACAGAACGCATGTACGAAGCATGGCACCGGGGTGTTACGTAGTTCTTTGGACCAGGGTGGGGGTCAGGCTGCGGGGGTGAGTTCGACGTTGTAGCCGAGGTGTTGGAGCTGGTTGACGAGTTGGCGGCGGCGTCTGTCTGGGTTGTCGTTGCGGGCCAGGTAGTCGACGCCCAGATCGGTGTAGACGGTGCCTTCGTTGAGCATGTGCCAGATGATCACGAGCAGGGTGTGGGCGATGGCGATCAGGGCTCGTTGTTGTCCGCGTCGCATGGCGATCCGCCAGAACCTGACCGCCAGGTAGCAGTTCTTCGAGCGGACGGCCGACCAGGCCGCCTCGACGAGCGCTGATTGCAGCCACGGGCTTCCTGAGCGGGTATGGGTCGAGCGATGTTTGCCGGCCGACTCGTTGTTCCCGGGACAGACTCCGGCCCATGAGGCCAGATGTGCCGGTGTTGGGAAGCGGGTCATGTCGACGCCGATCTCGGCGAGAATGATCTCAGCGTTGCGTTGGGCGATCCCCGGGATCGTCTGCAACAGCACCCGGGCTGGCTGGAAAGGGATCATCATCTCCTCGATTCGTGCGTCGAGCCGGGAGATCGCCGCGCTCAGGTAGTCGACGTGAGCGACGATCTCGGTGACCATTCCGGCGTGATGGCTGTTGAACCGGCCAGGCACGCATTGGCGGAGATCACCGATCTTGGAGCGCAGTCTGCTCTGTGCCATCTCGGCCAGCACATCCGGGTCGCGTTCGCCAGCGCACAAGGCGTCGAGGATCATCCGACCGGTCACTCCCAACACGTGCGTGGCGACCGAGGTCAGTTTGACGTTGGCGTCTTCCAACAGTTTCTGCAGCCGTTGCGTCTCGCGGGCGCGTTCTTCGGTGAGCTGTCGTCGATAGCGGGTGATCTCACGTAGTTGGCGGATCTCGGCCGGTGGCACGAAGCTGCCACGCAACAGCCCGCATTCCAGCAA
>JANYKU010000099.1 GCA_025358075.1 Ilumatobacteraceae bacterium | reverse complement strand
GCTCCTCCTCGAGCTCGACGACCATCTCACCCAGGGCTGGCAAACGGCGTCGAGCGCGAAAACCGGCAATCCGGTGTACGTCACACCGTCGGTCATGGTGCTGTATCGCGACGATCAGGCCTTCGCCCTCAACGATCTGATCCCGCGCCCGACCGGCGGCCCTCAGCCGTTCGAATACGACCTCGTGCTGGCCGCCCAGCCGTACCGCAGCCGCACGTCGGCCGAGACCAAGGTCAAGAACGTGCTCGCGCCGTTGGCCAAGGCACTCGCCCCTGCCGGCCGGCTCGTCGTCGTGCAGTCGACGGGTCACGACCCGGGCATGGAGATCATCCGGCGGATCTGGCCGGCAGAAGATCCGTTCGCCACACCGCGCCACAAGTTGATCCAAGAGCTCGACACGCAGTTGAACGACTCGTCGAGCCCGCACCGGTTCGGGTTCGAAGGCACCAGCGATGCCGCGTCGCTGTTCACCTATCACCTGCACGCGATGCCCAACGAAGTGTCCAACCGCATCAGCACTTCGACCACGTTGGCGGCGTGGAACGCTGCCGTCTACGTCGCCCAGATCGAAGACGAACGCAGCGCTGACGTGCTGATGGAAGGCAAGTACCTCGACGCCACAGCCGACGTCGTGTTGAAGAACGGCGGGCTCTGGTTTCAGGACGAGTCCTTCGTCGTGGTACGCCATGCGACGTGAATCCACAGGAACGAGTCGTCGACCATCTTCGCCGTATGGGCGTCGATCACGAGATCGTTCCGTGCGACCCGGCGCTCGCTGACACCGCGGCGTTCTGCGAGGCGTACGGCTACTCACCCGACGACTCCGCCAACACCATCATCGTGGTCGGCAAGGGCGAGGTTCCCCGCCCGGTGGCGTGCATCGTGCTGGCATCGTCGCGCCTCGATGTGAACGGCGTCGTGCGCCGTCGCCTCGAGGTTCGCAAGGCCTCGTTCGCTTCGGCCGACGAGACGATGCAGCTGACCGGGATGGAGATCGGTGGAGTCACCGCGTTCGCCCTTCCCGAGGATCTCCCGATCTGGATCGATGCCGCGGTGATGTCTCGGCAGCGGATCATCCTGGGTGGAGGCAGCCGGTCGATCAAGGTGCTGACCCCACCGTCGACCCTGGCCTTGCTCGACAATGCGACGGTGGTCGACGATCTGGCTCGCCCCCGCGAATGAAATTGCAGCAGGCGGCACTCGTGGTGACCGCCGACGACAGCACCGGCGCGACGGAGGCGGGTGCGGCATGTGCCGACGCTGGTTGGACGGTGGAGGTGGTTCCGTTCTCCGTCGCCTCGTCGGCTGCGGAATGTGTGGTGGTCGATCTGCGGTCGCGACATGTGCCACCCGTCGAAGCTCGGCGCCGCACCATCGCGCTGCTGCCCGGCGTGCGCCACGTGCACAAGATCGACTCGACGCTGCGCGGCAACTGGGCGGCGGAGCTGGCGGCGGTCGTGGAGTGTGGGCGGCGGGTCGTGCTGATCCCGTCCCATCCACCGTTGGGCCGCGTTTGCCTCGGGGGAGTGGTGTTGGTCGACGGCGCTCCCGTCGCGGAGACCGAGCACGGCAACGATCCACGAATGCCGGTGCGCACGAGCCGGCCGAGCGACTCACTCGCCGGCGACGAGCTCGCCGGCGCGGATGCTCTCGCCGAGTGGATCACTGCCTCGGCGGCGAACGTCGCCATCGTCGATGCTCGAACGCTCGAGGACATCGAACAACTCGTGGCGGTGGCACTGAACGCCGAGAACGTCGTGATCGCCGGATCCGCCTCGGTCGTGGGCGCGGTGGCCCGTGCTTGTTCGCCCCGCAACACAACGCCACAACTTCCTGACCCGTTGCTGCCGCCTCCGGTGGTCGCCGTGTGCGCCAGCCTGCATCCGGCAAGTCGTGAGCAGATGGCTGCGCTCTCCGTTGCGGGTGTCGACGTGGTGATGTCACCCGATGTTCGCGGGGGCGATGCCGAGGCCATCGCCTTCGAAGTCGCAGGGCGTGCTCATCGCTTGGTCGGCGAACTCGGAGCGCGCAGCGTGATCCTCGTCGGCGGCGACACCGCCGCGGCCTTCATCGGCGATGTGCCGGTTGCCGTGCTCGGTTCGATCGGCGTCGGCATCAGTCTGGGCGAGGCTCAGTTCGGGGCCAGGCGATTGCGACTGGCCAGCAAGCCCGGCGGCTTCGGTACACCCAATACACTGGTGGACCTGGTGAGAAGGGAACCGCAGTGACGACAGCGACCCGACCGATGGCGATCACGATGGGTGATGCGTCCGGCGTTGGCCCCGAGATCGTGCTGCGCCGTGCCGCCGAGGGAGCTTTCCAGACCGAGCCCGTCGTCGTCTACGGAGACCTCGCCGTCCTACGGCACGGCGCCGAGTTGCTGGGCATCGACGTGCCGATGGAAGCGATCCTCGACCCCCGGAACTGGAAGGCCGGACCGCTGCAGGTCGTCGACATCGGGTTGCTCGGGGCTGCCGATCATCGCCCGGGCGTGATCGATGCTGCCTCGGGCGCCGCCGCTCGGCAATACGTCGTGGCCGCGACCGACGACGCGTTGGCGGGGCGGATCGCCGGCATCGTGACCATGCCGATGAACAAAGAAGCGACGCAACTCAGCGATCCAGGTTTCGTCGGTCACACGGAGCTGATCGCCGCCGCATGTGGCGTGGAGCGCTTCACGATGATGTTGACCGCGGGCGACCTCGCCGTCACGCATGTCAGCACACACGTCTCGTTGCGCGAGGCGATCTGCAGGGTGACCACGAAGCGCGTGATCGAGGTCATCGAGCTGACCCACGAGACGCTGCATCGCTTCCTCGATCAACCGCGCATCGCCGTCTGTGGCGTCAACCCCCACGCCGGCGAGCACGGCCTGTTCGGGTCGGAGGACGCCGATCAGATCGTGCCGGCCATCGAAGCCTGTCGCGCTGCCGGCATCGATGCGACGGGGCCGCACCCCGCCGACACCGTGTTCCACCAGGCCGTGCACGGCCACCGCTTCGACGCGATCGTGTGCATGTACCACGATCAGGGGCACACGCCGATGAAGCTGCTGGCGTTCGAGAGCGGGGTCAACGTGACCGTCGGCCTGCCGATCGTGCGCACATCGGTCGATCACGGCACCGCGTTCGACATCGCCTGGCGGGGTGTCGCCTTCACCGACTCACTCGACCACGCCTTGCGATGGGCGTTGCGGCTCGCCGGTCAGTGAGGATCGACGAGGTCGAGGAACTGCCAGTGCTTGCCCTCGGCGATGCCGATCAGCTCGCGGCCGCACGTCTGCCACACCGCCGGACCTGACGTGACGTGCTGCGTGCCGGCATGCACATCGCGGTACAGCCGCTGAAGGGTCCCGTGGCGTAAGGCCGTCGTGCCGCCGGCGAGGTAGACGAAGCTGGCCACTTCGTGGAGCTCTTTGGTGATGTTGGCCAGCGCCAAGCGGATGAGCGTGTGCTGGCGCACGGAGATCTCGTCGCCGGCGTACAGCGACTTCGACAGGTCGGTGAATGATTCGAGCACCAGTGCCCGCGCCGCTCGGAAGCCGGCCTCGGCTTGGGCGAAGCCCTGTTGGAACGCGCTGTTGTCGGCCTGGGCGCCGGGTCGACCGGCCTTGCCATGCGCCAGGGCGGCGAGCTCGTCGAGCATCCGCCGACCGATCCCCATCGCCCAACCCGAGTGGCAGGTGACGGCGAGGCCGATGATGCCGAGGCCGTAGAGGCTGCCGCCGCGCTCGGGCACGGTGGTGACCGCGAAGTGGCTCCATCCGTCGGGCACGAAGACGGAATCCATCGTGTAGTCGATGCTGCCCGTGCCGCACAGGCCAAGGACATCCCAGTTGTCGATGAGGTTGACCGCTGCGATCGGCGTGACGAAGATGCGCGGCTCGCCGGTCTCTTCGATGATGCCCAGCGAGTGCACGTGCGACGAGTGCTTCAGCCCAGAGCCGAAGCTCCACGACCCGCTGAGCGAGTGCCCCCCGGCGACCGTCTTGGCGGTTCCGGGACGCGTGCCCTGACCGGCGATCACCGGCTGCCTGCCGTCGCCCCACAGCTCGGCCACGGCAAGATCCGACAGGTACGCGCCGGCAGTGCCGATCGACAGGTTTGCGGCCATCGTGACCCAGCCTGCCGAGGCGTCGCCATACGACAGGTTCTCCAGAACCTCCAGCGAGTGCACGGGGTCGAGCTCGGCGCCGCCGAGCTTCTCGGGCACCCACAGCTTCAACAGACCCTCGCGGTGCAAGGCTTCGACGACGGTCGGTGAGAGCTGGCCGTGCGTATCGGCGTACTCGGCCTCTTGATCGAGCATCGGCACGAGCATCTTGGCTCGCTCGGCGAGGATGGATTGTTCGGTGAGATTCTCGCCGAGCGGCATGATCGTGGACCCCCTGGAGGTTCGGCTGGTGCGCCGTACCGAGCTTAGGCAGGGACCATGGCGCGCGCCGCTTCGAGCTTCTCGGTGGTCAGCTTGCGGCGGCCGGCGATGAACAAGCACGCGTAGATCGCCGAGTCGAGGAAGAATGCCGACCGCAGGGCGATCCGGCGATTGGCCAAATGACTCACGACGGTGACCGTGACTCCGCCGATCGCTGCGCCGATGGGCATCATCCCCCAGGCGAAGAAGCGGTACACGCTGTTGACCCGGCCGAGAAGATGCGGCGGGATGATCGACTGGCGCAGGCTGACGGTGATCACGTTCCACGAGGCGCCAAGCGTTGCCCCGATGGCGAACATCACCATGACCAGTGGCCACACCGACGTCAGCCCCACGACGAACGACACCAGCGCGCTGGAGCCGAGGGTGAGGGCGAGGCAGGTGCCGCTGCCGATCCGCTTCGCCAACCACGGAGCAGTGTTGGCTCCGAGCGCACCGCCGGCGGCGAAGCCGAAGCCCATGACGGTGAACACCAGCGGGCCAATGTTCAAGATCTCCTGGGAGAACAGCACCAGTACCGAACCGCTGAGCGTCGAGGCCAGGTTCATCAACCCGAGGATGATGGCCATCGATCGCAGCAGCTTGTTGCCCCACAACCACCGAAAGCCCTCGGCCAGCTCGCTTCGCCACGGCGCCTGCACGTGTCCCTCCGGCCGCTCCGCACGGAAGGAACCGGGGATCGAAAGGACCAGCGCTGCAGCGGCGAAGAACGATGCCGCGTCGACGAAGAACGGCAGCGCGAACGCGGCGAGCAAGAGCAGGGACCCGAGTGGCGGGCCGACGAAGGTGTTGGCGATGCCTTCCGCACTCCACATGCGTCCGTTGGCAACCTCGAGCTGGTCCTTGTCGACGATCGAAGGCATGAAGGTCTGGCCGCAGTTGTCGCGAAGCACCTCGCCGGTGCCGAGCAACAAGGTGGCGCAGAGCAGCACGATGTACAGCCCGGTCTGCGTGCCGTGCACCCCGGCCAAGTCGTTCGGGCCCGGCAGGCCGGATTGCTTGGCGAGCACCGCCAAGGCGACCACGAGGGTGAGGCCGAAGCGGGCAAAGTCGGCGATCACCATTGCCCGCTTGCGGTCGACACGATCGGTGATCACTCCTGCAGGCAGGGTGAAGACCAGCCAGGGCAACCGCTGCACGAGCACGACCAACGAGATGAGGATTGGATTGCGGGTGATCGCCGAGGCGAGCCACGGATAGGCGATGGTCGACATGCCGTCGCCGACGTTCGAGATGACGGTGGAGATGAACAGCTTGTGGTAGCTGGCCCCGAGGCGGCGCTTCGTCATGGGGATTTCTGTGGGGCGACGGGTCGCTTTGTGGGGAACACGCCGGCGAGGAAGGCGAACTCCGTGGACCCGCTGCGTGGCAGCCGAGTGAACTCCGTCGCCAGCGCCATGAGGCGTTGGGCGAACTCGTCGGCGAGCCCGGCCGGGATGCGGGCATGGCGAAACGTGAATCCGCCGGCGCAGTGGGGGTCGGACAGATCGGCCTCGGCTCGGGCGTCGGCGACGAATGGCAGGTCACCGTCGCTGGCCGAATCCGGGAAGATGATCGTGTGCGCGGTTCGGCCATAGAAGCGCTCGTCGATGGCCCGCACCCGGCGGGTCGCAGTGACCTTCAACAGACCGGCATGGACCAGCACGTCGACGTGGTGGGCGACCGAACCTCGGGGCTTGCGGACCCGTTCAGCCAGCTCGGTCACCGTCATCGCTCGCTCGAGCACCAGGTCGAGGATCAGCGCCCGCAGCGGATTCCCCACGGCCTTCAGCCGAGCTGGGGAATCGGCCCTGATCGTGTCGTCGAGGTCGTACCCGAGGTTGTATGGCGCTGTTGCGGTTGAGCGCTTTCCCCGCCTGATGCTGGGCTTGATGTCCGATATTTTTCGAATGATAGGGAATTATCGGACATTCGTCAACCTCGACGTGTTCCGGGCAATACTGGCGGGCATGCGCACTCGCTCGGTCGTCGTCGTCTTCGGCGCGCTGACGGCGCTGTTTGCCTCGGGGTACGGGGTCATGTTCACCGTGCTCGACGACTTCCGCGACCAGTACGGCATCAGCGAGGGGGCCCTCGGACTGATCGTGGCGATGGGGTTCCTGTCGTCGTTTGTCGCCCAGGTGACGATCGCCCCGCTCGCCGATCGAGGCCATGCCCGGGTGATGATCGTCATCGGGATGGCGTTCAACGTGGCCGGCCTGCTCGGCATGGCTTACGGCACGACGGTGGCAGTCTTGCTGACCGCCAGGTTCGTCATGGGTGTCGGTGTGGGATTGGCCTACCCGGCGGCGCGGCGGATCGTGATCCTCGCCGAGCCCGATCAGTTGGGAAAGAACCTTGGCCGCATGTTGGCCTGCGACGTCGCCGGCTTTGCCGCCGGACCCGCGGTGTCGGCCGTGCTGGTCGGCCCGTTCGGGATCGCCGCGCCGTTCCTCGTGATCGCCGCATTGATGGTCGCCTGCTTCCCGCTCGTCACTCGAACGAAGGTGGCGGAACCCGCAGACGACGCCGAGACGCCGCCCAGGTTCGCCTTCGATCTGTTGCGCATCCGGCCGTATCTGGCCGCGCTGGCCATGGGGTCGGCAGTGTTCATGATGATCGGCGCGTTCGATGCGCTGTGGGCGCTCGTGCTCGACGATCTGCATGCCAGCGTGCTGATCGCCAACCTCGGCATCACCCTGTTCGCCGTGCCGGTCGTGCTCTTCGGCTCGATCGGTGGAAGGTTGGCGCAATCGATCGGGCCGTTCCGATACGGAACGTTCGGCCTGCTCGTCGGTTCCGTGGCGATGGTCGCCTACGGCCAAGCCCCGTCAGGTGGGGTGATGCTGGCGATCTCGGTGGTGCACGCAATCAACGACGGCTTGACCGTGAGCAGCTCGGGCGTTGCCGTCGGGTTGGTCGTGCCTGTCGAACGTCAGGCGAGCGCCCAAGGCCTGCTCGGTGGTGCGGAGACACTGGTCGCCGGCATCACCGCCACCGTCATCGGCCAGATCTATCAACACCTCGGCCGCACCGTGGCCTACACCTGCTGTGCCGGCGCAATGCTGGCCCTGATCGTCACCGGCGCGGTGCTGTCGGGCACCTCGTGGAAGCTGCGCGACGTGTCAGCCCGCCGGGCGCCCGTGTCGGCCTGATCGACGACATCTCTCGCGATTTCCCCTGGCGCCCCGCTGGCGCCCGTGATAATGTACAACCATATGGTTGTAGGTGAGCGACGAGTGCCGGAAGCGGAACGGACAGACCTGCTGTTCCATGCGCTCGCCGACGCGACACGCCGCGACATCGTCCGGCTTGTGTTGCATGGCGAGCACTCCGTGTCGGATCTGGCTCGGCGTTACCCGATGAGTTTCGCCGCGGTACAGAAGCACGTCGCCGTTCTCGAGCGAGCTGACCTCATCACCAAACATCAACAAGGCCGCGAGCGAATGGTGCGCGGGCGGATCGACGCAGTGCGCGACGTCAACCGCCTTCTCGACGAGCTCGAGGCCAGCTGGCGTGATCGCATGCAACGATTCGGCGACGTCCTCGCCGAACCCGACGAAGGAGAGCACCGGTGACCGTGACCGACGTCCACAAGGACCCGACCGCACTGACCATGACGGTCGCCAGCGAATGGAACGCCCCGATCGCCCGCGTCTGGCAGCTGTGGGCCGACCCACGCAAGCTCGAGCGCTGGTGGGGCCCGCCCACGTACCCGGCGACCGTCGTCGAGCACGACCTGCGCCCGGGTGGGAAGGTGAGCTACTTCATGACCAGCCCCGACGGCGAGCAGTACCACGGATGGTGGAAGGTCGTCGCCGTCGAGGAGCCACACCGGCTCGATCTCGAAGACGGCTTCGCCGACACCGAGGGCAACCCCATCGACACCATGCCGACGATGCAGTCCACCGTCACGTTCGACGAGCTTCCCACCGGCGCCACGCGGATGCTGATCGAGACTCGGTTCCCATCGGTCGAGGCGATGGACCAGATGATCCAGATGGGCATGGAGGAGGGTCTGACCTCCGCCATGGGCCAGATCGGCGCCATCCTCGCCACCGCCTGACCGTCCTCCGATCAACGGCATTCGGCGTCAGGCTCCTTGCGGAGTGCAGGAGTACTCGAGCAGACCGTCCGGCGTGGTGACCGAGCCTCCGCCGCCCCCATCGGCACCCGACGTGGTCCTCATCAGGGTCTTGAAGTGTGCGTCCTGCACATTTGCGGTGAGTCGCGGGCCGTCGAGAATCGAGAACGTCACGGTGTAGCTGGGAACCGTCGCCATGACGGAGGAGCCGACCTTTGTGTTCAGTGAGACCGTCGTCTGAGCCCCGCCGACTTTGACGACACAGGAAAGCGTGTGACTCTCAGCTCCGCACGCGGCGACGACCACGAGGAAGGCAGCGAGTGCGACGAGTCGTGACGCCTCGGATCGAAAGCTGGGCGGCACCTGCGGGCCTGTTCGATCTCAGCCGAGGTGGTCGTCGAAGAAGCGGTAGCTGCGGGCTTGGGCGATGGCGGCGGGTACGGCGCTGAACGAGCCGCGGTGATCGCAGTTGAAGCCGTGCTCGGCGTCGTAGAGGTGCACCGTCACGTCGGGCCAGGCCTCCGAGATCTTGGCGACGTCGTCGAGCGGGATGGCATGGTCGCGCTCGCCGAAGTGCATCATCATTGGTGCCACCGGCGTCTTGTCGATGAGGCTGACGGTGCTGCCGCCGTAGTACGACACGGCGGCGTCAAAGGTGTCGGCGTCGTTGATCGCGACCGCGGCAGTGACCAGCCCGCCGAAGCAATAGCCGACAACGCCGACCTTGCCGGCCTCGGCGGCAGCGGCTCCAGCAGCCACCACATCGGCCAAGACGTTCTGGAAGTCGAGCGTGCCGCGGGCGATGTCACGACCGACGGCGATGTCGTCCTCCGTGTAGCCGAGCTCGATGCCCGGACTGTCGCGGTCGAAGATCGCCGGAGCGATGGCGAGGAAGCCAGCCGCCGCATAGCGATCGGTCACCGAGCGGATGTGGCTGTTGACGCCGAAGATCTCCTGGACGACGACGATTCCCCCGTGGGCCTTGCCCTCGGGCTCGGCACGGTACGCCGAGAGTTGGAAGCCATCCGCTGAGGTGAGTGAAATGGTGGTACCCATTCCGCCGACTGTATTCGGCGCAGCGCTCAGTCGAGAGCTGGAGCGATCGAGCGTGCCGCGTGCGCGTGGCGGGCGGGTCGCTGGGTGATCGCCCCAAGCACGCCCACCGCCGGCACGATCAGCAGCGCCAGTCGCAATCCCACACGGTCGGCCAGCACACCCAACGTCAAGGGCCCGAGCGTGACCGCCGTACCCGACGCAAGGATGCAGATCGCACCGAGTGAGATCGAATCGATCTTGTGTTCCGCGGACGCGTACAACCGGTCGACGGTCAGCGGGTACAGCGGTGCGCCGCCGAACCCGACGAGCAGCAAGCCGCCGACTCGAGGCAGGAGCCCCGGGGCGAAGCACATCACCACGGCGCCGAGGGCGAGCACCATGAAGCTGACCGCGATCGTGGCATCGCCGAGGTATCGCATGGTGGTCGGCAGCACGAGGCGCGAGAGGAACATCATCACGCCGAAGACGCCGGCCAGCGCCGCCGCCTGGCCACCCGAGGCGTGGCCGACTTCTTTCAGATAGGTGGCGGCCCATACGCCGACGGCGAACTCGGAGAACACGGCGTTGACGATGTGCAGCCACGGTACGAACACGTCGCGGTCGCGGAGGTGGGCGAGCGTGAACGCCCCTTGGCGAGGCGTCTCGGGTATCGATACGGGCCAGGCCACGGCCGTGAGGACGATGACGATGACCGCAGTGATGATCAGGTACGGCGGACGCCACGACCAGTGGAGTGCCAGTGCCGCGCCGACGACCAGGCTGAAGGTGACACCGGCGAGACCGGGTGCGCCGTTGACGGCGGCGAAGGCCTCGGCGCGATGCTCGCCATGGTGGTCGCTGATCAAGGCCGGCATGACCATCACCAGCAAGGCTCCACCGAGACCTGCCAACGCCGTGCCCAGGAGGGTGATCGGCCAGGCGGGCCCGAGGCAGAACATGGTGATGCCGGTCGCGATCGTGACTGCCGAGGTGACCAGCGAGCCGCGGCGGCCGAGACGATCGACCACCCGAACACCGAACAACCCGGCCGTGATCGAGGCGAACCCGAACGTCGAACCGTGCAATGCGGCGATGACTCCAGACAGGTGAAACTGCTGGCGCAATTCGCCGAGGACGACACCCACGCTGAGCCCACCGACGAGCAGCGCGTAACCCAGCGCAGAGGCATAGGTGAGCCGATCCCACCGAAATCTCTCGGTGGTCAGGGTGCCCGCGTTCACCCCCTCCTTTGTACCAGTAAAGAAGGGCCCCGCGGTGGCTCAAATACGGAAACGTTGCCCCCTAGGGTGTGACTCGTGGCAAGTCCTGCAGACAACGACCATTACGAGGTAGCCGTCGTCGGTCTCGGGCTGATCGGGGCAGCGGCGCTGCGCCACCTTTCGAGTGCCGGCATGCGGTGTGTCGGCGTCGGCCCGGCCGAGCCGGCGGAGTGGAGCACGCATCGCGGCGTGTTCGCCAGCCACTACGACTCCGGTCGAATCACCCGCCGCCTCGACAAGCAACGCGAATGGGCGGTGCTGGCCGGGAGGGCGATCGACGCCTACGCCGGGATCGAGGCCGAGTCTGGCATCCGGTTCCACTTCCCGGTCGGGGTCTTGATGGCCGAAGTCGACGCGGGACGACTGGCATTGACCATCGCGGTCGGCGAGGGCCTCGGTGTGCAGTTCGATTCGTATCTTCCTGGCCAGCCGTTCGGCGACGATCGCGTCGCCCTTCCTGCCGCCGCCACCGTGTTGCGAGAGCCCGGCCCCGGTGGGTTCATCGATCCACGCCGCATGCTCGCCGCCCAACTGGCGGTCGCCCGGCAGCGCGGCGCCGAGATCATCAGCGTGCAGGTGGCCGGCATCGAGCGTCGATCGACCGGCGGCTGGCAGGTCGCCACGGCCACAGGGACGAGCGTCGAGGCCGAGCACGTCGTGATCGCCACCGGCCCGCATGCCGACGAGCTGCCCGGTCTGCCGCGCCGGCCGCGCATCGACGTGCTCGCCGAGACGGTGGTGCTGGCCAGGATGTCGTCAGCCGAGCAGCGCCGGCTCGAGGGCCTACCTTCGATCATCGTCGACGATCCTGCCCACGATCACCTGTACACCGTGCCACCGACCGACTATCCCGACGGGTTCGTCTACCTGAAGCTGGGGGCGACACGCTCCGGCGAGAAGGTGATGTCGCCGACCGGGCGGCGTGACTGGATGGCAGGCGAGCAACACGCGGCCGATCTCGACTGGCTGCGCGGCTTGCTCGTCGAGTTGTTGCCGGGGCTCCAGGCCGAAGCCTGGCTCACCAGGCCGTGCCTCATTCCCGAGACTCCGACGAAGCTCCCGTACGTCGAGATCGTCGAACCGGGGTGTGTGATGGTGGTGGGCAGCAATGGCTATGCGGCAAAGAGTGCCGATGCGATCGGCGCACTTGCGGCGGGTCTGGTCGTCAACGGACGGTGGACCGACTCCGAGCTCGACGCGCGGTCGTTCGAACTGATTGATCGCTAGCGCGTCGGCGTCCAGCCGGGGCGCCCGAACACGTGATGGAGCTTGCTGCGCAGGCCCGACGCACCGCGCACATCGCGAACGATGTCGGCCATCTCGTGGTAGGCGATCCGCATCGGGTGGTACGTGTCGATGTTCTTGGTCAGGCCGTACTTCACCCGGCGCACTTCCGGCTCGAAGGTGCCGAACAGCTTGTCCCACAGGATGAGGATGCCGCCGTAGTTCTTGTCGAGGTACTGCTGGTTGGCGCCGTGGTGCCCGCGGTGGTGCGACGGAGTGTTGAACACCTTTTCGACGGGATCTGGCAGGCGGTCGATGACCTCGGTGTGGATCCAGTACTGGTAGAGCAGGTTGAGCTGGCCGGCCTTGGCCGTCTTGGCGGTGGGGAAGCCGAGCAGCGGCATGGGGGCGAAAACCCAGAACGTGAGGAACCCCGACCACGGTTGGCGCAGCGCGGTGGAGAGGTTGTAGCGCTCGCTGGAGTGATGGGTGACGTGGTTGGCCCACAGCAGGCGCACTTCGTGCATCCAACGATGGTCCCAGTAGTACAGAAAGTCCCACAGCACCATTGCTGTGGCGATCGAGCCGCGCCGCATACCGACGTTGGCGACGCGGTGGCGGAACAGGAAGCGGTCGAACTTGCTGAACGCCGACAGCGTTGCGAAGGCGAAGGCGATGTTGCCCGCCAGCATCGACAGGCTGGCCACGGTGTCCTTGCGCTCGTAGCCCACCGGCACCAGCGGGTCGGCGGGCAGTTGCGTTGCCGACAACGTCTGCTCGTCGGCATCGCGCAGGTCGCCGAACGTGCGCTTGGGCACCTTGCGCAACGCGGCGTATTCGGCGACCATCGTCACCACGAACAGGGGGATCGACGCCTTGTCGACGAGGTCGAGTTGGCGCAGCGCGGACTTCTTCACGTGGTGAGATCGCCAGTGGTGATGCGGCGGTTGGCGTAGGCACGGAGTTCGCTGTGGAGCTGATCGGCCGTCGAGCCTTCGACGACGGCTCGGCGCAGCACGTCGGCTTGGCAGTCGGGCGTGAGGCCGCCGATCGGCTGGTCGCGGTCGAGGTTGACGGGGAAGGCGTAGCCGTCGGCGGTGGCCGTGATGGCGTTCTCGACCTCTTGCGCCGAGGCACCCGCTGCTTTCATATTCAGCATCGCCGGGAACGCGGCATTGCACATCCGCTCGTGATCGATGCTCTCCAGCGTCTTGCCGAGCGGCGAGTTGATCTGCAACAGGTTGGCCATGCGGTAGACGTCGGTGGTCTGGTTGGTGCCGGCGGCGTGGAACACCGCCGGGTTGAAGAACATCGCATCGCCCTTGCGCAACGCCAGCTGCGTGCGATGCTCGGCGAAGTACTCCTTGAACTCCGGTCGCCGCCAGGCGAGGTATCCGAGGAGGTACCGCTGCGAGTTCGGCAGGTACATCGTCGGCCCGCTCTCGATCGGCATGTCGCAATGGGCGACGGCACCTTGGAGAGTGAGCGCCGCCGACAGGAGATGGACGTGCGACGGGTACTGCTCGGCTCGGGCGACCGTCATGAAGCCGAGGTGGTAGTCGCGGTGTGGCGATTGGGCGAGCCCGCCGGGGTTGACGACGTTGACCTGCGAGGTCAACGTGTAGCCCGGGCCGAGCCACGAAGCCGAGGCGAGGGCCAGGATGTCGTTGCCGTAGTACTCGACGAACACCTCGGGCTCGGCAATGGCCAACTTCTCGAGCGCATTCCACACTCGGTCGTTGTGGCCGGGCTTGGCGTAGTGGTCGCCCGCGGCCTGACCGCTGGCGTGCTGTTCGGCGATCATCGCCTGGAATGCCGCGGTGGCCCGGTCAATGATCGTGGTGTCGGCGAAGGCCCGCTGAAAGGCGATGACCCCCGGACCGTCGAGGAAAGCGTGGGCCAGTTCGGCCTGCACTGCGAGTCGGGAATCGGGGTCGGAGACGACCGAACGCAAGTGATCGCAGTCGTACACAACGGTGTTGTGGTCGATCGCTGCGGCATGCGGGTATTCGGACAGTTCCGTCGGCTGTTCGACGATCGCCACCATGTCGGCGAGGCGGCAATCGCCCTCGTGCAGCCACCCTCTGGCGATGTCGGATTTCACGTCGGTCATGGCCCAAATGTAGACCCATTGGAGCGCTCTACGGCTAGCGTGCGCACGTAACCACGACTCCTACCTCCCCAGCTGCGTTCCAGGCCGCCGCAGCCCCAAGTCGGCGAGGCGGTGTTCCGGCCGTTCTGGCCGCAGCGACCTTCTGGTCGTTCGGAAGCGTGCTCGGCAAGTCGACCCACGCGTCGGGTGCCGTGCTGTCGTTTTGGAGGCTGTGGATCGCCTCGTTGGTGATGCTCGTCATCGTCGCTGTGACGAAACGGTGGCCCAGCGTGCACGACTTCAAACGTGCCGCGGTGGCCGGGGTGCTGTTCGGCCTCAACATCTGCGCGTTCTTCATCGCCATCGAAACCGTCACGATCGCGACAGCATTGATCATCGCCGCCCTCGCGCCGGTGGTCGCCCTGCCGGTGTCGGTGATGCTGTTCGGCGAGCGACTGACCTTCATCAAGACGTTCTGTGCGGCCGGGTCGGTGATCGGCGTGGTCATCGCCGTACTCGTCGCGCCGTCGTCGGGTTCCGACGCGCACAACACGAAGGTCGGCTACCTGTGGGCCGTGGCGGCACTGGTCTTCTGGGTTGCCTACCTGCTGGTGTCGAAGGGCGTTCGGGCCAAGGTCGAGACGGTGCGGTTCATGTTCGTCGTGTCGTTCATCGGCGCGGTCACGATCTCGGTACTGGTGATCATCGGCTCCAAGCACCTCGGCGAGATCCACGGGGCCGGGTGGGCGTGGGTCACCATGCTGGCGATCGGTCCGGGAATCGCCGGTCACGGGCTGGTTGCCTGGGCACAGCCTCGTGTCGATGCCTCGGTCACGACCGTGTTGATCCAACTCGAGCCGGTCGGCGCCTCCATCGCGGCGTGGATCGTTCTCAGCGAGCGGGTCTCATTCGCGCAGGCACTCGCCATGGCCGGGGTGATCGCCGCGTTGTGCGTGCTCGCCTACAGCGAGTCGCGTGAAGGTGGCGTCGAGATCATCGACGCCGTTAGCTGACAGGGCGGCTACTAGTCTCTTTTCGAAAGGAGAGGCGAGATGGACGTTCCGTACCGGGAGATCGAGATGGGGCCGGTCGGCAACCGGCTGCCGGCAGGAGCCGTCACCGCAGCCTCCGTCACCGATGGCGGGATCCTCGTGCAGTTCACCGAGGGCTCGGCGACGTTCCTGCCCGACTGGTTGCGCGACAACTGCTTGTGCCACGAATGTCGCATCGTGCAGACCGACGAGCGTCGTTGGCAACCGTGGTCGCAGCCGACCGCGCCAGTGGCCGACGCGGTCGAGGTCGTCGACGGCGAACTACGGATCGATTGGGCGAATGGTCACCGGTCGACGTATGGCGCGGCCGAGTGGGACAAGATCCGCGTCACGGGGTCGCGTGGGGCCTGCACGGCGCGACTGTGGCGCACCGGATACGAGATCGAACGATTCGACCATCACCAGAGCATCGCCGATCAGGTGACGCGGCGTGGCATGTTCGAAGCGCTCCGCCGCGACGGCGCCGTCGTGGTCACCGGGTCGCCGACCGAGCCGGGCACGGTCATCGATCTGTTGCGCTCGCTCGGGCTCACGTTGCGCGACTCGTCGCTCGGTCTGATCTTCGACGTCAAGCTCGACCCGGCCGGCTACAACATCGCCTTCACCGCCGAAGAGGTGCCGCCGCACAACGACAACGCCCAGTACTCCCATCCGCCCAGCGGCCAGGTGCTGGCGATGTTGGTCAACGAGACCGATGGCGGCAACAGCGTGGTCGTCGACGGATGGTCGGTGCTCGACCGGCTTGGCCGCGAACACCCCGAGGCCATCGACGTGCTGTCGCGGGTCGAGGTCGGGTTCCGCCAATACTCGGCCGAGGCCGACGCGTTCACCCGTGCGCCGCTCGTCGTGCGTGACCGCGCCGGACGGTTCGTGCACTTGCGGTTCTCCAACCAGTTGATGCAACCCTTGGCGTTCGACGACGCCGACTTGGCCAAGTGGTACGAGGCCTACCGATGGCTCGGCGCAGCGATCGCCGACACGGCCAATCACGTCTCGTTCCGTCTCTGCGCCGGCGACACGTTGTTCGTCAATGGCTACCGCGTGTTGCACGCTCGCACGGCGTACCAGCCCGATGGGCCGCGCCATCTGCAGGACGTGTACTTCGAGATGGACGACGTCTCCGGCCACTTGGCCCGCATGAGCGGCGAGGCCCAGAACTCGATGGTCGCTTCCTAACCCTTCCCGGGCCAGGCGTGTGGAGTGTTTGAAGGTCATCTGGGTGCGTCGAGACACTCCACAGGCACGGAGCCCGGGCGGTGTGGAGTGTTTGGCGGTCACCTGGGTGCGTCGAGACACTCCACAGGCATTCAGGCCCAGTCGAGGATGACCTTGCCGCACTCGCCACCGGCGACGATCTCGAACGCCTCGGCGAATCGATCGGCGGGCAGCTCGTGGGTGACGATGCCGCTGATGTCGAGACCGCTCTGCAGCATGGCGGCCATCTTGTACCAGGTCTCGAAGATGCGGCGACCGTAGATCCCCTGCACCTCGAGGCCCTTGAAGATCACGTCGTTGACGTCGAGGGTCATCGGTCCGGCCGGGATTCCCAGCACGGCGATGCGTCCACCGTGGTTCATGGCGTCGAGCATCTGGTTGAACGCGGACTCTGCCCCCGACATCTCCAAGCCGACGTCGAACCCCTCGGTCATGCCCAGCTCGGCCATCACCGGAGCGAGCGCCGAAGCGCGCACGTCGACGACACGACTGGCGCCGTGCTTGGCGGCCATGTCGAGCCGGAAGCGGTTGATGTCGGTGACGACCACGTTGCGGGCACCGATGTGTCGGACGATCGCCGCGGCCATCACGCCGATCGGTCCGGCGCCGGTGATCAACACGTCTTCGCCGACGACATCGAAGCGCAGCGCGGTGTGCGTCGCGTTGCCCAACGGGTCGAGCACCGCGGCCTCGTTGTCGTCGATGTGCGCCGGCACGACGAACACGTTCTCTGCGGGGATCACCACGAACTCGGCAAATGCACCTGGCCGCGTGACGCCGACGCTGGTGTGGTTGTGGCAGAACTCACGCCGGCCGGCCTTGCAGTTGCGACAGTGGCCGCATGTGATGTGACCCTCACCGGCGACGCGCTGCCCGATGTCGAGCCCGACGACATCGGCACCGACGGCTTCGATGTTGCCCATGAACTCGTGGCCGACCACCATCGGCACGGGGATCGTGGCCTGCGCCCACGCATCCCAATGATGGATGTGCAGGTCGGTTCCGCAGATCGAGGTCTTGCGAACCCTGATGAGCACGTCGCGAGCACCGGGAGCGGGTTTGTCGACCTCTTCGAGCCACAGACCGGGCTCGCGCCGCGCCTTGACCAACGCCTTCATGCGACGACCCCCATTGCCTGGCCGACGCGGACAAACGCGTCGATCGCCTGATCAAGGTCGGCGTCGGAGTGGGCAGCAGACATCTGCGTGCGGATCCGCGCCTTGTCTTGCGGAACGACGGGGAAGGAGAACGCGATCACGTAGACCCCTTCGTGCAGCAGACGCTCGGCCATCTCGCCGGCGACGTGGGCGTCGCCGAGCATGACGGGGATGATCGGGTGGCCGGCGCCCGCCAGTGTGAAACCGGCGTCGGCCATCGCCGTGCGAAAGCGAGTGGCGTTGCGATGAACCCGACTGCGCAACTCGCCGCCGGCTTCCAACAGGTTGAGCACGCCGATGCTCGCCCCGGTGACGATGGGAGCGAGGCTGTTGGAGAACAGGTAGGGACGCGAGCGTTGCCGAAGCCAGTCGATGATCTCCCGGCGACCCGAGGTGTACCCCCCGGAAGCACCACCCAGGGCCTTGCCCAGCGTGCCGGTGATGATGTCGACGCGACCCATCACGCCGGTGAGCTCGGGGGTACCGCGGCCGTGCTCGCCGACGAATCCGACGGCATGGGAATCGTCGACCATCACCAAGGCGTCGTACTGCTCGGCGAGATCACAGATGGCCGGGAGGTTGGCGAACACGCCATCCATCGAGAACACCCCGTCAGTGGCGATCAGCCGGTACCGGGCGCCGGAGGACTCTTGCAGGCGTTGTTCGAGTTGGTGCATGTCGCTGTTGTCGTAGCGAAGTCGTTGGGCTCGACACAGACGAATGCCATCGATGATCGAGGCGTGGTTCAGCGCGTCGGAGATGACCGCATCTTGCTCGTCGAGAATGGTCTCGAACAGCCCGCCGTTGGCGTCGAAGCACGACGAGTAGAGGATGGTGTCGTCGGTGCCGAGGAACGCCGACAGTCGCGCCTCCAACTCTTTGTGCACGGTCTGTGTGCCACAGATGAAACGCACCGAGGCCGTGCCATAGCCGTAGCGATCGAGTGCGCGGTGCGCTGACGCGATGACGTCGGGATGATCGGCAAGGCCGAGATAGTTGTTGGCGCAGAGGTTGAGCACCGAGGAACCGTTGGCGAGTTGGACGTGCGCCGATTGCGGCGAACTGATGAGACGCTCGGTCTTGAACAACCCTTCGTCGACCAGAGTGGTGCAGCGCTGCTGGAGATCGTCGAGCAGGCGGCTACGCATGTTCTCGCCGTAGCACTGGGAGTACTTCGGTGGCGATCCGCTCGAAGGCGGGCAGTTGGTTGGCGACGGCGGGGTAGTACAAGGAGATCTCGGTGATTCCGAGGGCGACGACTTGGTTCACCATGTCGATGAACACGTCGTCGGATTCGTAGTAGTTGATCGCCCCGCCGCTGGCCCGGGCGTTGGCGTCGAACATCGTGTACGAGCGGCGCAGCGAGGCCGGGTCGCGGCCGTACTCGGCGCACAACTCGTCGATCGTCATGCATCGGTCGCCGAGCTCGGCCAGTTGCTCGGCGAAGTCGGCGGCGAAGCTCAAGCTGTTCCAGATGTCGGCATGTCGAACGGCGTGTCGCATCATCTGCGGCCCGAGCGCGGCGACCATGATCGGTAGCCGCGGTCGTTGCACCGAACTGGGGTTCATCACCGCCCCGTTGGCCTGGTAGTAGGTGCCGTGATAGTCGGTGACGTCTTCGGCCAGCAGGTGGTCGAGCAACTCGACGTACTCGGCGAAGCGGACCACGCGTTCACGGGTGGTCCAGTTGGGCACACCGATCATGTCGTACGACGGATCGATGGTCAGGCCGGTGCCGATTCCGAGTTCGACGCGACCGCCGGAGATCTGATCGACCGTGACCGCCTGGTGGGCCAGCACGGCGGGGTTGCGCAGCGGGATCTGGGTGACGCAGGTTGTCAAGCGCAGTGTCGAGGTGCGCGCTGCGATCGCGGCGAGGCAGGTCCACGCCTCGAGCCACGGCCCGGTCGGGTTGCTCCAGTCGCAGAAATGATCCGGTGCGGCGGCGACCTCGAAGCCGAGGGCCTCGATGCGCAGGAACCGATCAAGGTATTCCGGCCACGGCACCTTCGGGAGGACCAGCACCTGAAACCGCAAGCTGTTCGCCATGGGCGGATGCTACTTCGCCGCACCCGCTCGTCATCTTGGCGTCATCGTCGATCTTGTAGCGTGATTGCACCAATGGCTCAACTGCGAACGCTTCCTCGTCAATGGGACGAGCTGGTCGACGCCCATGGAAGGCCTCGCCCGGCCGCGGCGGCACTGGTCGAACGGCTGCAGTCGCTCGACATCGCCGAGCTCCAAGAGCGACAGAGCCTCGCCGAGGTCGACATCTTGGCGCTCGGCATCACCTTCACCGTCTACCACGACGGCCAAGGAACGGATCGGGCCTGGCCGATGGACATCATTCCCAGAGTGATCGCCGCGTCGGAATGGGCGATGATCGAGCGCGGCTTGAAGCAGCGACTCTCGGCGCTGAACCGCTTCATCGACGACGTCTACCACGAGCGCCGGGTCGTCGCCGACGGCGTGTTTCCCGCCGAGTTGTTGGAAGGTTCGGTCAACCTGCGAACCGAGTGCGTGGGCATGTCGCCGAAGTTCGGGGTCTGGGCACACATCTGCGGCAGCGATCTCGTGCGCGACGCGAATGGTGTCGTCCATGTGCTGGAGGACAATCTGCGAGTGCCGTCAGGCGTCAGTTACCTACTGCAGAACCGGGCGATCTCCAAGCGCGCCTTCGCCGACCTCTTCGATCGGCAATCGATCCTGCCCGTCGACGACTATCCCGATCGGCTGCGCCGGTTGCTCCTCTCGTTGGCCTCGGACGAGCTCCATGGCCTGCGCCATCCGCAGATCGTCGTGTTGACTCCCGGCGTGTTCAACAGCGCCTACTTCGAGCATGCGTTCCTGGCCCAGCAGATGGGTGTGCCGCTGGTGGAGGGCGCCGACCTGTTCGTCGACCCAGGCAACAGGGTCTGGATGCGCACGATCGATGGTCCGAAGCCGGTCGACGTGATCTATCGACGGGTCGACGATATGTTCCTCGATCCCGAGGTGTTCCGCCCCGATTCACAGCTCGGCGTGCCGGGCCTGATGCGCGCATGGCATGCCGGCAACGTGGCGATCGCCAACGCACCCGGGGCCGGCGTCGCCGACGACAAGGTCGTCTACGCCTGGGTGCCCGACTTCATCCGGTACTACCTCGGCGAAGAACCGTTGCTGCCCAACGTTCCGACGTACCGCTGTCACTTCGCCGACGAGCTGGCCTACGTCTGCGAACACGCACACGAACTGGTCTTGAAGCCCGCCAACGAGAGTGGCGGCTATGGCTTGACCATCGGCAGCGCCGCTACGGCCGAGCAGCTCGAGGCTGCGGTTGCGGCGATCAGAGCAGACCCGCGCAACTGGGTTGCTCAGCCCATCCTGCAGATCTCGACGGCGCCGACCCTGTGCGCCGGCGAGCTCGTCCCGCGGCACGTCGACCTACGACCGTTCGTGCTGTCGGGGCACGACACGTACGTCACGACAGGCGGCCTCACTCGCGTCGCACTCGTCGAAGGTTCGCTCGTCGTCAACTCGTCACAGGGAGGCGGCTCGAAGGACACCTGGATCGTCGAGGAGCCCTGATGCTGCTGTCGCGGGTCGCCGAGCGGCTGTACTGGGCAGCCCGTTACCTCGAGCGCGCCGAGGGTACGGCTCGCATCGTTCGCGAGCACTCGAACGTGATCGTCGACCTGCCGCTGTCGGTCACGCCGGCGTGGGATCACCTGCTCGGGATCACCGGGAATCGAGAGGGATTCGACAAGCGCTACGACATCGGCGACGAGACGTCGATCGTGTCGTTCCTCGTCGCCGATTCGTTGAACCCGGGCAGCGTTCGGATGAGCATCGCCCAAGCGCGGGAAAACCTCCGGACGTGCCGAGACATCCTTCCCGTGCAAGCGTGGAACGCGGTCAACGATCTCTATCTCACGGCCGGGCGCGACGCGGTCGATGGGGTGCAGCGGCGCTACCGATCACGGTTCCTGGAGAAGGTCATCGCCGAGCACCAGCGACTGCTCGGCATCCTCACCTCGACGATGAGCCGTGATGAGGCGTACACCATGCTGCGTCTCGGCCGCCACATCGAGCGAGGCGACATGGTGACGAGAGCGCTCGACGTGCGCGCCGGCTTGCTGCTCGGTGAACGTCCGGAACAAGCCGAGCTGTACGACGATCTGCAGTGGTCGAGTGTGTTGCGCTCGCTGTCGGCATTGCAGATGTACAACCGACGCTCGGCCACGGGTGACGGCGCGACCGAGGTGATCCGGTTCATCCTCGGAGAGACGAGCTTCCCTCGTTCGGTCGCCTACTGCCTGGCTGGCGTCCAGTCGGCGGCACGGGAGCTTCCGCTCAGTGAGTCGGTCCTTGCCGCGTGCAGGGCGGCGATCGCAGAGTTGTCGTCCTCCGATCCCACTGCGCTGCTCGATGCCGACGAGTTGCACCGTAAGGCTGATCGGCTGCAAATCGCGATCGGCACGATCAACAACCGGATCGTCGGCGCCTACTTCGGTCACACGGCTTGGCCGAACTGAATCAGATGGACGCCAAGCTGCCCGCCTCCTACGTGCCGACCCCCGGTCGCTACGACGAACTGGTCGAGGGTGACGGCAGCCTTCGTCCACATTGGGAATCGATGGTTCGAACGTGGACCACGCTCGGGGCACCAGAGATCGTGCGGCGACAGATGGTCGCCGAGCGCTTGCTGGTTGCCGAAGGCGCCGGGCACGTCTTCCACGATGATCGCGAGATCGGTGTGCCGTGGGGCCTCGACCCAGTTCCGTATGTGATCGACGCGGCGCAGTGGCGCGGCATCGAACGAGGGTTGAGCCAACGAACCAGGGTGCTCGATGCAGTGTTGGAAGATCTCTACGGACCGCGACGGTTGCTGATCGACAACGTGATCCCCACGGCAGCGGTCATGGGTTCGCGGGCGTACCAGCTCGCTGCAGTTGGCGTCGCCGTGCAACGGCCGAGGCTGATGTTGTATGCCGCCGACGTCGTTCGGGACAGCTCCGGGCAGTGGCTGGTGCTGCGTGATCACACCGATGCTCCCACCGGATGCGGGTATGCGCTGATGAACCGAACGGTTCTGTCGCGGTTGTATCCCGAACCGTTCCGGAACCTCGGTGTCAGTCCGTTGTCGGGATGGTTCGCCGACCTGCGTACCGCCTTGTCGGCGGTGGCTCCGCCAGATGTGGTCGGGCCTCGGGCCATCCTGCTCGGCCCCGATCCACAGCGCCCCGGCTTCGTCGAGGCTTCGTACCTCGCTGCCCACCTCGGCTACCACCTGGCCAGCAGCGGAGATCTGATCACCCGTGGCGGCCGAGTGTGGCTGCGAACGCTCGGCGGCCTCGAGCAGATCGATGTCGTCTTTCGCCGCTTGGTCGATACGGGATCCGATCCGCTCGAACTGGGTCCGGCCGGCACCGGCGGAGTGACGGGGCTGTTGCAGGCCGTGCGCGAAGGCCAAGTCGGCGTCGCCAACTCGCTCGGCAGTGGGCTTGCCGACCGCCTGTGGCTGCAGCCCTTCCTCGCCGACGCGGCGCGCCATCTGCTCGGCGAGACGCTGGAGTTGGCCTCGATCGACACGTGGTGGTGCGGCGACCGCGAACGCCTCGCCGCGGTGCGCGCTGATCCGGAGACGTACGTGTTCCACGACACCGACCCCGTTGCGCCGGCATCGTCGGTGTTCGGTGACCGGCTCATCGATTCCGAGATGACCGACTGGCTGGATCGCATGACCGCTGCGCCCCATCGCTACGTGGTGCAACCGAAGATCGAATTTGCCAGCACGCCGGTGGCCATCGATGGCGAGCTGCGCAGCGGAACGGCGAGCATCCGCGTGCAGACGGTGCGGATCGGTGACGAAGCGATCGTGCTACCCGGTGGCCACGGTCGCCACGTTGCTCCGGGCCAACTGGTGATCAACTCCTCGGATGCGTTCGGCAAAGACGTCTGGGTGCTGACCGACCCGACGATTCAGCGTGTCACTGCCGGGCCATCGGCCGTTGCCCGGCGCGCCCGGCTCCCACAGATCGACCTGCGCGATTCGTTGCCGACGCGGTCTGCGGAGGCCCTGTTCTGGCTGGGTCGCAACGCCGAGCGGGCCGAGGCGGCGACGCGTACCACGCGCCTCGTCATCGGTCGCGCCGGCAGCGATCCGGCGCTTGTCGAATCGGCATGGCTCGGCCGTGCCATCGCCGCACTTCGAGCGGTCAGTGGTGGGAGCCCCGTCGACGATGGCTCGGCCTCCGCCGGTGGTGGTGGTGGAGGTGCGGCGATGCAGCTGGCCGTCGAGGTCGCTGCGGCGCTCGACGACCGATCGGGTGCGGTCGCCAACAGCCTTGGCCATCTCGCTGCCAACGCCGGCGGGGTGCGCGAGTTCCTCTCGACGGCGACGTGGCGGGTGCTCAACGAGCTCGACACCGAACGCTCCGTGCTCTCGTCGACCACCGACACCAGCGATCCGTTCCTCGTCACCGAATGCCTCGACCGCATCATGGTCGACCTCGCTGCCCTTGCCGGGTTGGTGATGGAGAGCATGGTGCGCGGTCCGGGTTGGCGATTCCTCGATCTCGGTCGCCGGCTGGAACGCGCCGTGTTGCTGCTCGGGATCATCGAAGCGGCGCTGTCCGACGAGCCCGGCGACGACGTCGCTCAGCCCGTGTACGACCTCGTGCTCGGGGCCAGTGAGAGCCTGGTCGCCTACCGCCGCCGCTATCGCAGCGATGTTCGGCTGGCCGCGATCGAGGACCTTCTGGTGCACGACGACACCAACCCGCGTTCGCTGGTCTTCCAGCTCGACCGGATCAACGAGCACCTTGCCGCGCTGCCGTGGAATCCCGACGCGTCGAAGCATCGGCGGTTCCTCGAAGCCGCAGCCAGGGGACGCCTCGGCGAAGGTCCGGATTCGCTGGCGAAGTTGGTGCTCGATGTGCGTGGCCCGCTGCTGGAGCTGATCCGCGAGCTGATGTTGGCCTGGTTCACCCACCCGGCACGCCGTGGACTGGGCGGGTTCGGTTGATGCGCTACCGCGTGCGACACACCACCGAGTACCGATACAGCGCCCAAGTGATCAACGGTCACACGGTCGCTCACTTGCGCCCACGTGCAACGCCAACACAGACCGTGTTGGAGTCGGAGGTGACGACGATTCCCGCCGCCGATCACGCCGACGAGTACCTCGATGTGTTCGGGAACCCGGTCTCGTACCGCGCGGTCGAGCAGGTGCACGACCAACTCGTGGTCGTCGCATCGTCGGAAGTCGATGTCGTACCCGCCGTGGAGTTGCTGTGGTCGCCACCGTGGGAGGAGGTCAGGTCGATCATCGCAACCGACGGCAGTCCCGACGGGTTGTTGGCGCGGATGTGTTCGGTCGAGTCGACGTTCGTGACGCCATCCGCCGATCTCGCCCGTTTCGCCTCGTGGTCGTTCTTGCCCGGCCGACCCTTTCACGAAGCCGTCGTCGATCTGTCCCACCGCATCTTCGCCGAGTTCGCCTTCGATCCTGGCTTCAGCGATGTCAGCACCCCACTGGCCGATGTGCTGACATTTCGCCGCGGCGTGTGTCAGGACTTCGCCCATCTGGCGATCGGCACGATGCGCTCGCTCGGTCTGCCGGCGCGGTACGTGAGCGGATACGTGGAGAACGCGCCGCTGCCCGGCGAGCCCAAGATGGTCGGGGCCGACGCATCGCACGCCTGGTGCGCGGTCTACGTGCCCGGTTGGGGTTGGCTCGATGTCGACCCGACCAACGACCAGGTGCCGCCGCGCTTCCACGTGACGGTCGGCTGGGGACGTGACTACGCCGACGTCGCCCCGGTGCGCGGTGTCGTGTTCGGCTCGCCGGCCTCGCAAGAGCTCTCGGTCGCCGTCGAGGTCACCAGGCTCGGCGACTGACCGAAACTACGCCGGCTCGAGGATCCGTGTCGAAGGGGCACCGGCAAGGCCGGGAGAGCTCTGCTTGTTCGTCCACACGTTGGTCTGCAGGAAGGCGAGGAATCGCTTGGCCTCGTCGATGTTGTCGAAGTCAAGCTCGATGACCACATAGTTCGCGTCGTCGACGGGCCGCTGTACTCGATGCCCGAGCACGCCTGCTTGCCAGCGAACTTCGGCGAATCGATCGAACGCCGCGTTCCACACGGAGAAGTCGGTGATTGCGTGCTCGATGTGAAGTGTTGTCATCGCTCGAGGGTACGACGACGTGTGAGAGGCGACCATCCCAACTTCATGGGGTCGTCGGTGCCGGGTGGCCTACAGTCTCGCGAGTGGCGAGCACTGCCGAGTATGCGCGATGCGCTCGACGAATCGAGAAGCTCTGCGAGTCTCCTCAAGATGATCGAACGTTGCGCCTGCAGTTGCTCGACGAGATTCGCGCCGTCGTCGACTTCGACTCGTACGCCTGGTTGCTGACCGATCCGCAGACGAGTGTGGGCTGCGCGCCGCTGGCCGACGTTCCATGCCTGCCGGAGCTGCCGCGACTGATCCGCCTCAAGTACCTCACCGCGATCAACCGCTGGACTGCGCTCGGCGACGCACCTGTAGCGCTGCTCGACGAGATGACCGGCGGGGATCCATCACGAAGCTTGTTGTGGAGCGGGCTCCTGTGCGGATACGGCGTCACCGACGTGGCGTCGGTGGTGTTCAGGGACCGCTTCGGCTGCTGGGGCTTCCTCGATTTGTGGCGACAAGATGAGGGGTCGACGTTCGAGCGTCCCGAGGCCACCTTTCTCGCAAGCATCGCGGCACCGATCGCTACCGCGCTGCGTCGCAGTCAGGCGAACACCTTCCTCACGCTGCCATCAGGGAACGTCGGGCGACTCGGTCCGGTGGTTCTGCTGCTGTCAGCTGATCTCGAGGTTCGAGCGCAGACGCCAGAAACGGAGCAGCACTTGAGGTTGCTCGTGCCATCGACCGAGCACGCCGCGCCGATTCCTGCCAGCGCCTACAACGTCGGCGCCCAGCTCTTGGCAGCGGAGGCAGGTGTCGACGGAAACGCTCCGTTCGCCCGGATGCACCTAACAGGTGGCGAATGGGTGACCGTGCGCGCTGCCCGGATCGGTAGTAACGGACCGCTCGAACGTCGCGACATCGCCATCACGATCGAGACGTGCTCGCCTGCCGAACGGCTCGGGGTGTTCTGCGCGGCGTTCGGGCTCAGTGCCCGAGAACGCGAGATGCTGGGTCTCCTCGCCACTGGTTGCGACACTCGCGAGCTCGCCCGAAAGGCGTTCGTGTCCGAGCACACCGTTCAAGATCATCTCAAGGCGATCTTCGCCAAGACCGATTCACACAACCGGCGGACGCTGTTGTCACGGGCCCTCGGCAGGTAAGGCCGCTCGCGCCTCGTGCCACCAGCGGCCGGGGTCGAAACCTGCCGGGCGTGTGAACGCCGTTCGGGTGATCCGCAAGCCGCGGAGCGAGTCGATGCACACGATCTCCGGGCCGGCATCGGACAACACGATCAGTTGCCACGAACCGGCTTCGAGCACGACTACCAACGGTCGCATCGCCATCGGTGGTTGGTCGGCGAGGGAGATCTCGACCTCGACGGTTCGCTCGATGGCCTTGGCCAACCTGCGCAGCTCACCGTAGGGGAGTGGCGTCGCGCCGCGGCCGAGCGGGTCGTGGACGAACCATCCATCGATCGCCTCGGCGCTGCCGCGCAGTGCGTCGGGCAGTGCGTCGAGAAGCTTCCGTCGCGCCGCGCCGGCTGCGGCGCCGAGCCCGAGCTGCTGAGCGACCAGCGGTTGACCGGCGAGAAACAACGCAGCCGCTTCGTCGGCGGTGAATGCGGTGAGTTGCGTTCGGAAGCGATCGACGAGCTCGATGCCGCCACCGACGCCTTGCACCGCGTAGATCGGGACTCCGGCCGAGCTGAGGGCGTCGACATCGCGCAGGATCGTTCGCGGCGAGACCTCCAACTCGGCGGCGAGCTCGGCGGCGGTGAGCCTGCCGCGGCGTTGCAAGGTCAGCAGCATGTCGACCAACCGTCCGGCGCGCATGCACTGAAATCTACAAAACCACGACAGATGATGTCATGTTTGCTCGGCAAGAATGACCGCCATGACTGATGACGTTCGAGGAACCGGTACGCCTAGCGATCCGTGGCAGCTGACCACACCACCCGGCAAGAGCGAGTTCGAGGTATACCGCGATCCGGATGCCAACCCGCCTGCGCTCGTCGTGCAGGTCGGTGGCACCCAGTTGCGGTACCACCTGCGGTGCATCGAGGACTTGCACACGATGCTCAAGACTCACGGAACCTGGATGCCGCTCGGCACCGCCGACGAGCAGAAACATGCCAAGCCCGGCACCGTCGAGGCGTGGGGGCGATCCGCCGGCAACCCCGTCGATGGCTGGTACGGCTTCAAGAAGGGCCTGCGCGGGCGGTTCGGCAACTACGTGCCGCCGGTGCTCGAAGCGCTCGGCCTGGCAGAGGTGCAGCACAACGCCCGCGACAACTCGATGCGGGCGATCTAGGCCAGGCGGTGGCGATCGCCCCGTTACGCTTTGCGCATGGGGAAGCAGATCACCGCCTGTTCGCTCGATTGCCCGGATAGTTGCAGCCTGGAGGTGACGGTCGAAGACGGGAAGCTGATCGCCCTCGATGGCATCGCCGACGGCCCGAATCCATCGACCAACGGGTGGATCTGCGCGAAGGTCAAGAACACGCCGCAGCTCCTTCACGGGCCCGACCGCATCACCGCGCCGCTGCGCCGCTCGGGAGCGAAGGGCTCCGGCGAGTTCGTCGAGATCGGCTGGGACGAAGCACTCGATCTCTTCGCCGCCAAGGTCATCGATGCAGTAGCAGCACACGGCTGGGAATCTGTCGTGCCGTATCTGTACAGCTCGTCGGCGGGCAAGCTGGGCCGCGCCGGATTGTCGCCGCTCGTGTGGGAGCAGTTGGGCGCGGCGAGGACCGACATCACCATCTGCGCGGCAACAGTTGGCGAGGCGTGGGACCGCACCTATGGTTCGCTGCCCTCTGCCGATCCGCAAGACCTTCAGTACAGCGAGCTGATCGTCGTGTGGGGCGCCAACCCCAACGTGTCGCACCCCCACCTCGGTCCGGTGATCGAGGAGCGGCGTCGCGCGGGCGCAAAGCTGATCGTCGTCGATCCTCGACGTACGCCGATCGCAACACGCGCCGATCTGCACTTGGCGGTACGCCCAGGCACCGACGGCGTCTTGGCGATGGCGATCGCGGCACTGCTGCAGCGCGACGGTCACCTCGACAAGGACTTCATCGATCGGTGGGTCGATGGCGTCGACGAATATCTCGCCGCATGCCAACAGTGGACGCCGGCGCGCGCCGCCGAGATCTGCGGCATCGATGTTGCCGACATCGAGCTGTTCGCCGAGATGTACGGCACGATCCGTCCGGCAATGCTCCGCGTCGGCTGGGGGCAAGAACGCAATCGCAACGGTGGTTCAGCCAGTCGCGCAGTGTTCGCCCTGCCCGCCCTGGCCGGACAGTTCGGCACGCCGGGCTCGGGAGTGTTCAACTCGATCAGCGGGGGAATCGGCTACGACGGGGCAGCCATTCGCAACGCCGTCGTCGGCGACGCTGCACCTCCCGTGAGGCGACCGATCAACATGAACCGCCTCGGACGCATCCTCGTCGCCGACGAAGGCGGGCGCGTCGACGTGCTGTTCGTTCAGGGGTCGAACCCAGCCGCCACCTGCCCGGAGCAGGCAATCGTGTTGGAAGGGCTGTCACGCGAGGATCTGTTCACCGTTGTGCATGACTTGACGATGACCGACACCGCGCGGCTCGCAGACCTGGTGCTGCCGGCGACGTCGATCTACGAGGTCGACGAGATCGTCGGCAGCTATGGCTCGTTCGTCATCCAAGAGGCTCCGGCCGTGATCCCGCGTGTCGGCGAGAGCCGTACCAACGACGAGGTTAGCGTCGGCGTGGGCGTGCGTCTCGGTCTCGATGCTCAGCAGTGGGATCCGAGCCCACAGCGGTTGCGCCGCCTGGCACTCGGCGATCGAGTGTTGCCGTTTCGTCAGCTCCCCGAGCACGGTGCGGTTCAGTTCCGCGACGTCGAGCCGGACGGCAAAGTCCAGTTGGTTTGCCATGCCGATGGTGTCGACGACCTGCCGGAGTACCGGCCATTCGAGGCGCCCGACTTTCCGATCACGCTGATCACGCCGGCGACGAGCCGTACCACCAGCTCGATGTTCGGCAACATCGCCCCGGCGAGTGCCGACCTGCACCTCCATCCCGGCGACGCCGCAGCCAGAGGGCTCTCAACGGGAGATCGGGCACAGATCACCAACGGCCGGTACACGATCGAGGCGATCGTCGCGGTCGACGCGACCCTTCGACCCGGGTTGGCGACGATGCCAAAGGGCATGTGGCGCGGCGATGGGCATCAGGGCTTCACGGCCAACGTCTTTGCGCCCGACCACCTCGCCGATCTCGCCGGTGGAGCCACCTTCAACGACGCCCGCGTCGAGGTCTCCCCTGTCCTCAGCAGCGTCAGCGGCTGATTCGAACCGCCAGCTCGGAGACGCCGCTGCCGTTCAGGGTCGCCAAACCGACTGGTCGTCCGCACAGCGCCAGCAGCAGATCCTCGGCGGGACCCTCGACGCGCGGTGCGTCGGGCGGCCCGTACGACCAGTCCAGGTCAGTGGCCACGAATCGCAGACCGATGGCCGTCTTGGCCGGGGCGATCAGCGGGCTCTTGGTCACCACTGCAGCGTCGAGTGCCGCGTGAAGATCGTCGGCGTTCCACTCCGACGCCAACCCGAGCGGACGCCGCACATCGAGCTCGTGGACGATGTGGTCCATGTGTAGCTCGGCCGGCTTGACCAATTTGCCGATCCCCACAGGGTGTCGGGCCGAGCGTTCGAACTCGTCCATCAACAACGGCTGCGCGTGGGCGTTTGCATATCGAACTGACTCGGCGGCCGATCCACGATTGAGGTTGCCGCGGTGCTTGAACAGCAGGACCGGCAGCACCTTCGACAGCGGCGTGACACCGCCGTACGTCATGTGGCCGTAGATGTCGCATGCCCGCCACTGGTCGCACAGGCTGGGTGACTGCCACTGCGTGGCCGACAAGGACCGGCCGAGTCGAGCGAGGCGGTCGATCATCGGACCGTACAGAGCTCGATAGTCGACAGTGGAGGCGGTGGTGCTCATGGTCGTCATTCGCCACGCGGCTCGCTTCGGATCACCGCCGTCCCTGAGTAATCTCACGCACGATGACCGAATCGAGTCGAGCGTGAGCGGCGCGTCGCCGACGGTTGTCGTGGTCGGCGCGATCAACGTCGACCTCGTCGTGGTCGCACCGCGGCTGCCGGGCCCGGGCGAAACCGTTGTCGGCGGTGGATTGCAGACCTACGGCGGCGGCAAAGGAGCAAACGCCGCCGTGGCCGCAGCACGCGCCGGTGCGACGGTCCACTTGATCGGCGCAGTCGGTGGCGACGACACGGGCATCGCTGCGCTCGCCGAACTGCGCGCGGCCGGCGTCGATGTCAGCGATGTTGCCGTGCTCGCCGGCGAGTCGACTGGAGTCGCTCTCATCGTTGTCGACGGGCGCGGCGAGAATCAGATCGCGGTCGGTGCCGGCGCGAACGCCGCGGTGCCGGTCGACCACATCCGGCAATGCTTGCGATCGCTGCTGCCAACCGCCGGGTGTGTGCTCGTGAGCACCGAGATCCCCGCTGCTGCCGTCGCCGTCGCCGTGGAAGAGGCCTTCACGGCGCGGGTGCGCTGCATCCTGAACCCGGCGCCGGTGCTACCCGTCGTTGTCGAGTTGCTGGCTCGCGGTCCGATCCTCACGCCCAACGGTTCGGAGTTGAGCGACCTTGCCATGCTCGTGGGCGATGCGATTGGTTCTGCCACCGCCGACGCGCAGCGCATCGCGGCCATGACCCACCACCCGGTCGTCGTGACCCAGGGTGGCGACGGCGTGCTGGTCGTGACCGCCGACGGGGTCGTTCAGCTGGTGCCCGCGCCGCCGGTGGAAGTACGCGATACGACGGGAGCGGGCGACACCTTCAACGGCGTGCTCGCGGCACGATTGGCGATGGGCGACGATCTCGCAACTGCAGTGCCGGTGGCGGTTGTTGCTGCGTCGCTCTCAGTCACTGAGGTAGGTGCGCGCGGCGGCATGCCGACCGCGGCACAGATCGACGCGGCGATGAGCTGAGCTCATCCATCAGCGTCGAGCTCGGCGTCGGACGAGTCGGCGCATGCTCGGCAGCGCCCGACGATGGCGAAGTGGGATCCGTCGAGGACGAAGTCGTAGTCGCGCTCGAGTGTGCGTCGAGCGGCTTCGAAAACGCGTCGGGGTACGGCCACGTGACGCCCGCACGTTTCGCAGACGAGGTGACGTACATCTGTCGAGACCGCTGTTCGTTCGTAGATCGCCGGACCATGAGAAAGATGGATGTGGCGGATGACGCCGATCTCCTCGAGAAGTGCCAGGGTGCGATACACGGTGGAAACATGAACGTCGTCGAGCGATTCGGCCAGCTCTTCGGCGGTGAAGGCGCGCTGCTTGCTGCGGACCGCATCGAGGATCACCGTGCGCGTCTTGCCCACCGTGTGCCCATCCGCCCGGAGGCGGGCCGCAATAGCGGTGGGGTCGACGAGATCGCCGGCGTGTTTTCGGCGAACCGTGGTCATTCGTGGTCGGCCAACGACGAGATCCAGGCGCAGAGCTCGTCGACACCTGCTCCGGTCTTGGCGCTCGTCTCGATGGTTCGCACGTGAGGGTTGACGTCGCGGAGGTTGGCACGAAACAGATCGAGATCGAAGTCGAGATAGGGGAGCAGGTCGATCTTGTTGATGATCACGACATCGGCAGACCGGAACATGACCGGGTACTTCAACGGCTTCTCCTCGCCCTCCGTCACCGAGAAGACCATTGCCCGAACATCCTCACCGACATCGAACTCTGCCGGGCACACGAGGTTCCCGACGTTCTCGATCACCACCAGATCGAGGTCGGCAAGTGGGAGTCGTGGCAGTGCCGAACGGACCATCGTGGCGTCGAGGTGGCACTCGCCGCCGAAGCCATTCGCAGTGTTGACAAGCGCCACGGGAGCGCCGAGACCGGCGAGACGATCGGCATCGATCGACGTCTCCACATCGCCTTCGACGATGCCCACTCGTACCGAGGATCCGAGCTGCAGCAGCACCTCGCGAAGCAGCGTGGTCTTGCCCGCCCCGGGAGACGACATCAGGTTGACAACGTGGACACGGGCGTCGTGGAAGTCGGTGCGGTTGGCGTCTGCCGTGCGATCGTTCTCGCCGAGGATGTGCTCGAGCACGTCGACCCGCAGTCCGCCGGTCTGGTAGCCGGAGTGGTCGCCGACACCCGCGCTGTGACCGTGCTCGCGCTCGTGTTCGTGGTCATGATCGAGGTCGTCGTGTGAGTGCCCCGTGCCGTCGGCGTGGTAGTGAAAGCGTCCCATGCGAACCTCCGTTCAGCTGTTCGAACGCTACAACGGATACGTCTCCTGCTGCGTCCGGGTTTGCCGTCGTTGCAATAGGGGTACCGCACATCGTTGAACGGAGGCTCCATGTCCAGTGTTGCGGTGATTGCCAACACCCAGAAGATCACGAAGAAGAACGCTCGCACGCTGAGGCGATCGCTCGCCGCTGCTGGGCTCGGCGACGTTTGTTGGATGGAGGTCGAGAAGGGCTCCGACGCCAAGCGAGCTGCGGCCAAGGCCGTCAAGCACGGCGCCCAGACCATCGTGGTCTGTGGTGGTGACGGCAGTGTGCGCTCTGCCGCGGAGGCGGTGGTCGACACGTCGGCGAGCCTGGCGGTGGTTCCGAGCGGCACGGCAAACCTTTTCGCCACTGGTCTCCATCTGCCGACCGACATCCAAGAGATCGTCGACTTGATCAACAGCGGCGACCGCCGCAGCATCGACTCCGCGGTCTGCAACGGTCGGACCTTCAACGTGATGGCCGGGAGTGGCTTCGATGTCGGCATGCTCGCCCAAGCGGAAGACGACAAAGAGAAACTGGGGACGCTGGCCTACGTGCGCGCCGGTGTCGACCAGGTTCGTCATCGGAAGCTGTTCGATGCCAGGGTCACGATCGACGACGAAGTGTTCTACGAAGGCGAGGCCAGTTGCGTGCTCGTCGGCAAGCTCGGGTCCCTGAAGGGCGGCATCAAGACGTTCCCCGATGCCACACCGACGGACGGTCTGTTGCATGTCGCCGTCGTGACCGCCGCGGGAATGCGCGAGTGGGCCAGCCTGATGGTGAGCGCCGTCTTCCGCAAGCAACAGTCGTCGAACCATGCCGAGATCGGCTCCGGAACGGCGATCTCGGTCTCGTTCGATCGCAAGCGTCGGTTCGAGCTCGACGGCGGCGTCAAGGGCCGGGCGAAGAAGCTCGAGTTCGAGGTCAACCCGCGTTCGCTGATCCTCTGCGCGCCCGCAACCTGACGCCGTGACGCCTTTGGCCTACGGTGGTGCCGCTGGCGCGAACTACCGGAGGGCCGAGGTGGCTGAGCAGGACGCAATCCAACGCATGCAGATCTGGTGGGGTGTCTTGGACCCGACCACCAAGGCGATGTTCGAGCAACTGTACGAACGCGACCGCGAGGGGGTCCTCGCAGTGGTGAGTGGTGGCGAAGTTGCCGTGCGCGACGGCACGCTGGCGTCGTTCCTCGACGTCGCCGACATGTTCGACGCGTTGGACAACATCCCCACGGTCCAGGGCGACGCCCCAACCTCGGATCCTGCGTCGCCCACTGCCGGCCAGCCGTTCCAGTTGTCGTGGAACGAGACCAATCCGCGCAAGGTCGAATGTCCCGCCTACACCGACCTCATTCAGGTGTTCCGCGACGCGGACAGCGTGTTCGAGCTGTCCATCGACCGCCCGGCGTTGGCCGCCGGTGAAACCGCTCAAGCCTCGGCCCAAGTGACGGGCCTCCCATTCGGCGCGTACGTCGTGTACATCACGCTCAACTCCGGCGGCATCGACAGCGGCGCGGGACAACCCACTGTGCAGGGCTTCAAGTCGTACAACAACATGCAGGTAGGAGTCGGCGGCGCCGACGTGACGGGCCGCCCCGACTCGCCGGACGAGGCCAATCTCGTCAACGTCAACGCCGCCTATCAGCAGCTGTACGATGCGTACAACTCACGGGGCGACGACGCGCTGCGAGCCGTCGCCCAGGCGTTGTACGCCTTCGCCGGTGCGGTCGACCCGGGTGGCGTGGTGAACGATCAGGACGACTACCTCAACGATCTCATGGCGCAGACGGTGCAGCGAGCCCAGCGCCTCGAAGGAGCGGTCGGCAACTTCAACTTCGGCGCCGAAGGTGTGCAGACTGCGTTCGAGGAGGAGGTCATGGCCGCGCTGCAGGCGATCTATCCCGTGACCATCGATTCGAGGCGCTTGCGCGAAAGCGCGGGCGAGATCCAACAGGCGATCGTGGCGATCGGCGGGAACTCGATTCGGCTCTGATCGCGCGCTGACTATCGCACGGCGTGATCGGGACGCTCCGCGGCAACTCCCGGCTGCACGCCGACGGCGTGTTCGGCCACGGGGTCACCGAGCCGTTGAGCGCGGCCACCGAAGATGATCGCGACGATCATGAACCAGCCCCAACCGAGGGCCAGCCCGGCGATGACGTCGGTCAACCAGTGCACACCGAGAAGTGCTCGGCTGGTAGCGACAGAAATGGCAATCAGGGCCGCGGCCCCGGCGAGAAGTGCCCGGGTCAACTTCGAGCGGTCACGTCCGAAGACGAGCGCGATGGCCAGCCAGACGGACGCAGCAGCCGTGGCATGACCGGACGGGAACGAGTAGCCGTGGACGACGACGAGGTGTTGCAGGTCTGGGGGCCGGTTGCGACGCACGATCATCTTGAGAACGTTGGCCAGGATCAGCTGGCCAACACCAACGGCGGCGACGAACAGGAAGACCTCTCGGCTGCGCCGGCGGACGTAGTCGATGATTGCGGTGAGGATCAGTGCCGCACTGATCACGATGGTGCTGCCCAATTGGGTGGTCCATTTCAAGAGGTCGATCGTCTCCGACCGGCCGTGCTGGGAGCCCCACTTGGCGACCGACTTGTCGGCGGTGGCCAGCCACGAGTGGTCGTTGATGGCATCCAGGAGAAAGCCGAGGGTGAGGGCCACGGCAAACAGGATCAGAAAGCTGACGGTCAGCAGGAACCCTCCGGCGGTCTTGCGATCCATTCGGGCATGGAGGAATCGCTCGACTCGTGGATGACGGAAGATCGAACGCCGGACTGCCTGCTCCGCCACCACAGGATCGACGGGGTCGACGTGAATGTGGCGTGATGCGGAGATGGTAAAGGCGATCAACGCCGCACCGACGCCACACAACAAGACGATGAGCGACAGTGTCATCGCCGGCTTATGACTGCTGGTTCGAGGTGAAGATCGACAGGGTGCTCACCCGAGCTGACGGCCTCCGGGTGGTCGGCCGCCGCTTGGCGAAGGATCACGGCCGTCGAGAAGACCGCCGCGCCGCCTAATAGGGCTCCGAACACCACATCCGTGAGGTAGTGCATGCCGCGATAGATCCGGGAGAAGCCGACGAAGGCGGGAATGAGCACGGCGACCGCGGCGGCGAGCACTCTGATCCACTGACGGCGAGTGTGCCAGAACACGACGACGATGATTCCAGAGTAGACGACTGCTGCGCCCATGTGACCCGACGGGAAGCTGGAGCCGACGGCCGACGTCTCCAGCCGGGGCACGTTCGGCCGAGGCCGCCCGACCAATTTCGTGACGGTGATGAACGTCAACGCTTCGAGGACCAGCGGGACCACGACCATCAACGGTTCTAGCCAACGCTTCCAGACGATCAACATCACGATCGCGACGACCGCGGTGACGATGATCTTCACCATCGTGTCCGCCATCATCGACCCGACGAAGGTCAACGAGTTCATCGCCGGCGTGCGCCGACTGACGAACCATCGGGAGATCGATTGGTCGGTGTGCACGAACCACGAGTTCTTCAGCGAATGGGTCAGCAACCATCCAACGAAGAACCAGACGGCAGTGAACGTGGCGTACAGGATTCCGAGCACCATTGCCTCGTGCTTGCGCACGAGCCAGGTCTCACGAAGACGAGGTTCAGACATGGGGAGCGTTTACCCTGTCGCGCGTCTCGCCAAACCGAGTCGTTCGCACGATCTGCCGTTGGCCTAGGGCGCTTGCAGGCGACGGTGGGTGAAGGTGGCGAGGCAGAAGATGCCGTAGGCGGCGAAACCGATGCCGACGACGATCACCACGAAGACGCCCCACCCCGTGGTGGCCAGACGTCGCAACGCGCCGTCCAGGCCGGTCGCTTCGTTCGCGTTGTAGGTGATCGCCGAGCGGAGCAGGAAGAAACCCACCAGACCGATGCCGATGCCGCGGCCGATCTCGCCGACCGCTCCCAATCGTTCGCTCCACTTGACCCGTGCCGGCGACATGCCCGACAGGTCGAGCTCGTCGGCGACATCGATCTTGACGCCCTTCGACAGGCGGTAGAGCCCGACAGCGATGACGATTGCGCCGACCACGCCGATCACCAATCGGCCAGCGGTATGGGTCATCATCGACGCCGAGATGTCGGTGACCTTCTTGTTGCCATTCGGATCAGTTTGCGAACGCCGGGCAAGAGCGATGGCGCTGATGGCAAATGTCGTGTAGATCACCGCGCTGGCCAGAAAGCCGATGCGCATTGCCCGGGCCTTGGCATCGTGTCCGCCGGGCAAGAGGGCCGACACGACGCGCCATGCGGCGTAGAGCAGCATGCCAATTGCGAGCAACCAGAGCAGTAGCACTCCGCCCCCAGACCCGGCGACCGTCTTGATCGCCCCGGTCGGGCTGGCCTCCTGCGTGCCGGTGGCCGGGCTCTTGGACCAACCGGATGCCTTGGCAGCCACGGCCAACGCCAGCATGCC
>JANYKU010000095.1 GCA_025358075.1 Ilumatobacteraceae bacterium | reverse complement strand
GAGGTCGGGCGGCTGCCATGCCGCCGCCGCAACGATCTCGCCCTCGGTGTCGCGATCGAGAACCCACACACTGCCCTTGCGCCAATCGGGCGCAGAGGTGATCTCGCACCCACGGCGTTGAAGCACGGCAATGGTGTCGGGGATGACGTCGCCGTGGCTGCAGATGGCCACGCCGTCGGGCAGCGACTCGAGCAGCTCGACGACGTCGACACCGCTTCGTCCCTCGCCGAGTCGCTTGTCGATCTCGACCGTTGCGCCAATGGCCTGGGCGGTCGGCTGAAGTGTTTCGATGCAGCGCAGGAACGGACTGCTGAGCAACGACTTCACGCCGGCCGCGATCAACGAGTCGGCAAGCGCCTGGGCCTGGCGCTGGCCCGCGGAGCTCAACGGGCGCATGCGGTCGTCACCGTGGAAGTCGTGCCGACTGCCCGCCTTTCCGTGGCGCACGAGGTACAGCACTATGCCTCGCGGGTCGACTGCATGTGTCGTGACGAGAGCTGGTGCACCAGTTGGATGTACACGATCGTCGACCCGACAGCGACGAACGACAGCACGATGTTCACCCCGACGTAGTCGCGCAGGCGTTCGGCGACCGTTCTGATGGTCATGCCCGAGCGCACGGCGCTGACGAGGCCGACGTTCGAGAAGAACCCCAGCAGCGGCACGAGACCGTAGAGCACCCACCACACGGTGACGAGGGGAGAGACCTTGGCGTGCTTCCAGCCGGGATCGCCGGGAGCGATCGCCGGGTCGGATCCTTTCCACAGCTCCTTGAACATCAGCCACGGCACCGCATAGACCACGCAGGGAGGCACGAACCACGAGGCGATGCCCCAGCCCGGCGCCCACGTCTGGCCCTGGCGTTGCAGCCGGCGCAGGTTCGACGACATCCGGAACATCCAGATCATCGTCAGCACGGCAACGGGGAGGACCAATGCGGTGCCGAGTGAACTGAGGTTGACTCTGGCCGAGTCTCGGAAGGCCTGTTCGGTGATCGTTCCGTCGAGGTACTTGCGCGCCTGGTGCGTCAACTTGACCAGACCGAGCAGCGCGATCAGCTGCAACGGCACGGAGACCCACAGCATCACGACCATCGCCTTGGAGATGCCGCGGATGCGTTGGAACGCCCCCGATGCGGCGCCAGGGCCCCCATACGCCACGTATCCCGGGGGCGGGGTCATCGGTGGTGGCGGCGGTGGGGGCATGCTGCTCATCGATCGCAGCGTAGGCGAGCTGGACAATTGCGAGGTGTAACGCTGGGCGATGTCGGCAACACTGAAGGGCATGGGCTTCTTCGACCGAAACCGCAAGGAACTGATCGAGAAGGGGTACGACCCCGACCGACTCCCGCCCGGGCAGTACCTCACCGATCGGTTTCCGGTCCTTCACGTCGGCGATGTGCCGACGTACGCGCCAGGTGAATGGAACATGTCGATCGGTGGCCTCGTCGATCGCCCGTTCACGTTCGATCTCGACGAGCTGAAGACGATGCCGTCGGTGACGCTGACCTTCGACATCCACTGCGTCACCAAGTGGAGCAAGTTCGACACAACATGGACCGGTGTGCGCGTGCGCGATCTGTTCGAGCGCGCCGGTGTGCGCCCCGAGGCCACGCACGTGATGGAACACGCCGAGCACGGCTACACGACCAACATCCCCCTCGCCGACATCACCACCGACGAGGCGATTGTCGCCTACGCCTTCGAGGGCGAGGAGATCGAGCCGATCCACGGTGGTCCGGTGCGGATCGTCGTACCCCACCTGTACTTCTGGAAGAGCGCGAAATGGGTTCGATCATTGGAGCTGCGCGACAGCGACGAGCCGGGCTTCTGGGAGCGCAACGGCTACCACATGTACGGCGACCCGTTCATCGAACAGCGACACTGGGGCGATTGAGCTCTACCGCTCGGACCGCCCGTTAGATGCGGTCGAGGATGGTGCTCGCCTCGCCGATGTGCTTGGTGCCCTTCGCGAGGTAGTCCGCGGTCAGTTGGAGACCGACCGGGTCGAGCGTGGCCGTAGCGGATTGGCAATAGTGCATTGCGGTGTCGTAGTCATCAACCGCACTCTGCATCGCCATGTTGAATTCCGGTGACGGCGAGGGCAGTGCCTCACCGAGCTTTTGGTTTGCATCGTGCAGCCCACCGCACGCAACCGCGAGGCCGTAGACGTCGCCATTGTTGGCTGCCGCAGTCAGCGGATCAAGCGCAGCGGAAAACCCGGCGAGCAACGGATACACGTTTTCGCTGGCCGCCCATGACGCGAAGGCTTCGCGCATCGTCGGTGGGGGCGTGGTTGTCGGGGCAGGAAGTGTCGTCGGAGGCAGTGTCGTCGCAGGAATTGTCGTGGCGGCAAGTGTCGTCGCAGGAAGTGTCGTCGGAGGCAGTGTCGTCGCAGGAAGTGTCGTCGCTACGGCAATCGCGGGTGACGGGGTCACTTGATTGCTGGCGGCTGTGGTCGAGGAATCGGTGGCAACGGCGGCAGTTGGATTGTTGTCCTTGTTTGTCGTGGCCGCGCTGGTAGCGCTCGCACGCACTAGGCCAACAACGATCCAGGCCCAGATCGGCACCTTGATCCACGTGTGCTTCCACCAAGCCACCCTGTGAGGGGTCCTGCTCGGACCAAACTGAGGCGGGGGAGGCGGAGGCGGGGACTGTGGTGGCGGGAGTAGTGATGGCGGCGCGAAAACATTGCTCATGGCAGATCCTTCAGGTGGTGCCAATTGAGCGTGCGACGGAACCGGCGGCTTCGCTAGAGGACGACTATCCCCGACGTAGTGCCGATCGTCATGCTTCGCGTCGTGCCGTACCTTCGACGATGATCCAGCATGTCCAAGATCGGCCCGACGACCGATGGCTCCTGTTCCCGGAGTCTTCGGCTCCGCGTCGTGCTTCATTTGCCGGGGCGACATGTCTACGGCGCAAGGTGTGGGGGTACTCGGACAAGTGCCGACGATTGGGAGGAGCACCCAGATGCGCTACACGCGAAGTCGTTTCGGAACGGCCTTGGCCATGATCTCCGCCTTCGTGGCGGCACCGCTTGTTGTCGGCGGTGTGCAATCGGCAGGTGCAGCGGATCCGGCCGGGTCCTGCAACCTCGGCAACGGGGTCAAGCACGTCATCAATCTCACCTTCGACAACGTGCACTTCTTCCGTGACAACCCGAACGTGCCGTCGGATCTCGAGCAGATGCCTCACCTTCTTCAGTTCCTGGAGCAGAACGGCACGCTGATGTCGAACATGCACACCGGGCTGATCGCTCACACCGCGCAGGACAGCCTGTCGATCTACACGGGCCTGTACGGCGACCGGCACGGGATGTCGGTGAGCAACAGCTACAAGACCTACCACCCCGACGGCACGACCGAACCAGACGGTTCGTTCGTCTATTGGACGTCGCCGGTCTACAACTCGGTGACGAAGACGGCAAGCGCGACCGACGCTTCGCCGTCGATGGTCTATGCGCCGACCGTGCCGGCGGCGAACAACGCACCGGCGACGATCACGCCGGCCCCGTGGGTGCCGTTCACCCGCGCCGGTTGTTCGGTTGGCAACTTCTCGACCGCCAACATGGTCCTCGAGAACGTCGGCCTCGACATCCCCACGGTGTTCGGTGCCGGCTCGCCGGAGGCGCAACAACTTGCCGCTGATCCCTCGTCGTTCAAAGATCCGGAGACGGCCGACTACGTCGGTGTCGCGGTCCACTGTGCGCACGGAGATGCCGTGTGTGCCAATGCCCAGGCCGTGAAGTTCGGACAGTCGACGCCGACGCCGAGCGCTGTCGCCGATGTGCTTCCGAGCGAACCCGGCGGCTACAACGGCTATCAGGGCCTCTTCGGGCATCGGTACGTCGCCCCACAGATCGGGGCCGGAACGCCGAACGTGGTGCACAACGGCTACCCGGTGACGAATGCAGCCGGCAACCTGGTTGCCCTCGACGGTCACGAGATCTTCAACGGCTTCGCCAACAAGCCTGGCTTCCCAGGCTTCAACCCACTCGCCAACGAGTCGCTGGCCTACATCGCCGACATGCAGGAGGCGGGCATTCCGGTGACCTACGGGTACATCTCCGATCTACACGAGCGCAAGCCCGGCACGACCGGTTGTACGACCGCAGGAGCCAACTCTGGCTTCGCTCTCGGACCGGGCGACGCGTGCTACGTGAACAATGCCAAGGCATATGACGACGCGTTCGCAACCTTCTTCGCCCGCCTTGCCGCCGACGGCATCACGCCGGCCAACACGCTGTTCATCGTCAACTCGGAAGAGAACGACCACTTCGCCGGGGGAACGCCGAATCGCTCGGCTGCAAGCGCACCGACACCCGCCGGATGCGACGGGGTCAACGTGCCGTGCTCGTATGCCGCCGGCCAGATCGGCGAGCTCAGTGCAAATCTGCCCGGCCTGGTGGCCACGCAGTTCGGTAACACCACGCCATTCGACATCGAACCTCAGGGCGCGTCGATCTACGTGCACGGCCAGCCTGGCCCGACCGATCCGGCGGTGCGTCAACTGGAGCGTGACGTCGCCCACGTCACTGCCGACAACCCGTACAACGGCACGACCGGCGAGAAGATCGTCAACTATCAAGCCGGCAAGGTCGAGCAACGGATCTTGCACATCGAGACGGCCGATCCACTGCGCACTCCGACGTTCACCGTGTTTCCCAAGGGCGACTACTTCTTCGGCCAGGGCCCGCAGAACTGCACGAGCCCGTGTGTGAGCACCTTCTCGCGGTTTGCGTGGGACCACGGCTACTACAGCCCGAACATCGACATCACGTGGAGCGGATTCGTCGGCCCAGGTGTCGAGCCGCGTGGTCTCGACGGGCCGGACGCGTCTCACGGCGCGGCTGTGCTCGACCCGACGGGCAACAGCACGGTGCCGGCGTTCAGCAAGGTCGGCACATGGGCGGACGAGCCCGATATTCGCCCGACGATGCTGTCACTGGTCGGCTTGAAGGACGACTACCAAACCGACGGACGCGTCATCACCGAGCTCCTCCACCGCGTACCGCGTGCTTTGCGCGGCACCGAGAACTTGGCCGCCTGTTACAAGCAGCTCAACAGTGGTGTCGGCGAATTTGCCACCAACACCCTGCTGGCCGAGTCGGCGGCTCTGGCCAGCGGCTCGTCGACCGGCGACTCGCAGTTCACCCGCACCCAACGGGCGCTGCTCGGTCTGGCCAATGTTCGTGATCCGCTGGCAACGCAGATCAAGACGACGTTGTCGCGAGCCGCGGTCAGCGGCATCACGCCTCGGTCGGTCGAAGTGCAGCTGGAACTGTTCGCCTGCCGTTTGACCGTCGCCGCGTCAAGGTTCGTCGGACAACATGAGATCCAATCAGCTGATCTTCAGGGCCGAGCTGTAGACCTTCTTGGACTTCAACTCGACAGCGATGCGGTGAGCCATCTCGTGGAACAGCTTGGCGCATTCGCTGTCGGGGTCGGCGACCGTGATCGGGATCCCGTCGTCACCGCCCTCGCGTAGCTCTGGCACGAGCGGAAGTTGTCCGAGCAACGGCACACCGAGCTGGTCGGCCAGTTCTTGCCCGCCACCGCTACCGAAGATCTCGTAGCGCTTGCCGTCGTCACCGGTGAACCAGCTCATGTTCTCGATCACGCCCTTGACGGTCATGTTGACCTTGGCCGCCATGGCCGCCGAGAGGGCAGCGACCTTTTGTGCAGCCGGCTGCGGCGTGGTCACGACGTAGACCTCGGCCCGTGGCAGGTACTGGCTGAGGCTGAGGGCGATGTCGCCGGTGCCCGGAGGCATGTCGATGAGGAGGAAGTCGGGCTCGTCCCAGAAGACGTCGGTGAGGAACTGCTCGAGTGCCTTGGTGAGGATGAGACCGCGCCACATGAGCGCAGTGCTCTCGTCGTCGATGAGGAAGCCCATCGACACGACCTTGAGGGTGCCGTTCGGACCACCGTCGGGGTTCGTCACCGGCAGGATGTTCGGAGTGATCTTCCCGTCACTTCCGCCGAGGCGACCCTCGACCCCGAGCATGCGCGGCACGCTGAAGCCCCAGATGTCGGCGTCGAGCACGCCGACCGTGAGGCCGCGCGCGGCGAGGGCGGCCGCGAGGTTGACGGTAACCGACGACTTGCCGACACCGCCC
>JANYKU010000160.1 GCA_025358075.1 Ilumatobacteraceae bacterium | reverse complement strand
GCGGCGACCAGGTCGGCTTTCAGCTCGGCGATCTGTCGGGCGTCGGCTTGGGCGTCGGCCTTTGCTTCGGCGAGGTCGTTGCGGACTCGGGTTCTGAGTGGTTCGAACCACGCTGGGATTTCACAGCGCCTGTGCAATGCGGGTTGGTGGCGGTGTGGGGCTCGGTCGGTGTTGGCCAGCTGGCGGCGTTGGGTGGTGGCGGGGATGTCGGCGCGGTCGCTGGCGAGGACGCCTTCGAGGATGTCGCGGGCTTGGTCGAGGTCGCGGTCGTTGGTGACGACCAGGATCAGGTTCTCTTGTTCGCCTCTGGTGACGGCGACGTACAGGCCTCGACGGGTGGTCGCTGCGGTGGCGAGTTCGACACCGATGGTCACGGTGTCGGATTGGTTGCCATGTTCGGTGGCCGCGTACCCGAGACGAACATGCTCGCCCACGTACTCGGACGGCAAGGTCACGGTGCCGCTGCCGAGATGTGATGACACGGTCAAACCACCGTCATCATGTACGCCGGTGACCGTCCACAGTTCACGGTTACGCACCGGTTCACCGGTCGTGGTGTGCAGGTGGCGGTCGTTGCGGCGCGTCGCCACGATGTCATCGACGTATACGTTCTCGTCTCCGCCGATCGACGTCACGCGGGTTGGGTTGAGTTGGCCGGTATTGATCCGTGCTGTTTGGACGGCGGCGTTGATCGCGTCGACGTGTTCGTTGGTCGCCGCGGTGATCGCCGCGGTGCCGTGTCGGGCGACGGTGTCGAGCCACAGGTCGGCGATGCGGGCGAGGTGGTTGTCGAAGGTGTCGGCGATCACCCGATCGTGGTCGAAGTAGGCGTTGAGACCGCGCGGGTCACCGTGTCGTAGTTGTAGGGACGCGGCGGCTTCCCACCGCTCGGTGAAGCGGTGGATGCGGGTCAACTCGATACTGCGCCCAGTGACACACAACTCGTGAAACAGGCCGCCACGGCCGACGGCTTGGAGTTGGCGGTGATCCCCGATCAAAGCGAGCCGCCAATCGTGTAGTTCGGCGAGGGTGACCAAGCGAGCGAGAGCGCCGGTGCCGACCATGCCGGCCTCGTCGACGATCACCGTCGTCCCGGCAGGTAGCCGGTAACGATCGAGCGGTGGGCGGTCGTCGCGTTGCCATTCGTAGAGCAGTTTGGCGAGCGTGTCGGAGGTGATCCCGGTCTCGCGTTCGAGTACCCGTGCCGCTTTCGCTGACGGCGCCACTCCAAATACCACACGACCCTGCCGATCGAGATCGACGGCGGCGGCGCGCAACGTGGTCGTCTTGCCGGTCCCCGCCGGTCCGACAGCTAGGACGAGCAGGTCGTGTCCGGCGACCGCCGCGGCGACATCGGCTTGAAGCACGTCAAGCTGTCCGCGCTCCACCGTGGTCGATGGTTGCGGGTCGGTGGTTTGGGCGTCGAGCGCCCATGACAACACGTACTCCTCCTCAGCGAGCACCCGCTGCGTGGTGAAGTGCGGTGCGACCGGTTCCAACCACAACGATCGACCATCCGAGCGTCGCCGTGGCGCTGCCGCCTGGCGCGGGTCGAGCTCCACACACGTATCGGTCACGACGTCGCACACTCGCTCCAGCGTCTCGGCCCATCGAGACCCCGGGATACCCGGCAACGGCCGCTGCAAATCGCACAGGACACGGATCACATCGGCTCGGTTCCAGGTCGACCCGCTAACCGACAACGCCTCCACCACCTCAGCGACGGTCGCTTGTGGTGTCGGCTCGGCATTCAACTCACGCGCAGTGTTGGTGATGCTGTCGGTGACATCGACCGCCGTCCACCCGAGCGCGGCGGCCTCGGCGGTCCACCGTGACTGCAAATCGGAGACACCGTTGCCGGTCTTATGACCACGAGTGTCCGCAGACGCCTCGCGCGTCAGGGCGGCGCGTTCCCATCGGGTCGGGTCACGACCCTCACGATCACGGAACACTTCGAGCTTGACGGCAAGGGCGACATCGACTTGTGAGCTGCGCTTGGAGAACGTCTCCAACAACTCGCCGGGCATACCGGCGATCTCGGCTTGGCCGTTGACGATCGGACCCCAGGCCACCCCCAACCGGTGGGCCAGCTCGCTGCGCAACACCGACTGATACAGGCCGCCGAGCATCCGCTGATAGCGCTTCAAATAGCGGGCGTCGAGCGCCAACCAGCGACCGTCCACCGTTTGCACCTTGGCCGAGATCACCGCGTGGGTGTGCAACTGGGGATCGTCGGCGCGCGAGGTCGTCTGGCGGAACGTGGCGATCGTCAATCCCTGCGAATCGGGATGCAGGCGGCGACCGTCAGCACGCACCCGGGTTGTCGACCCGAACCGCTCCAAATGCGCCAACGCCGCCGCGACCGCGGCGTCGTGCGCCGCGAGCAGCCGCGGGTCTTGCGTCAACGCCCACAGAACGCTCAGCGACTTCGGCGCAGAGAACGTCGCATCAAACCCGGCGACCGCGCGCACCACCCGACCGTCGGTGAGCGTGCGGTCGGCGAGTGGGTAGCCGAGCGGTGTCCCACGAACTGGGTCACGGCCCTCCAACAACAACTCCAACGTCTCTCCACTCACGCTGCCCGAGAGACCGAGCGCGTCCGCCTGCCTGCCGGTCCACACGCCATCGACCTCGCCAGGTGCGCGCGCCAGATATCGGGTGTAGTAGCTGGCCGTCGCCGCCGCGCTCGAGGCATACAGGGTGGTGACCCTCAACATCGGGTTCCCGAGCGCGTTCGGGCACTTGTCTGTTCTTCAAGGCGGTCGGTCATACGGGTAGTCATCACGGTGTGGTTCTCAGGACTCGATCGCCAGCGAGAGCTGTGAGAAGTTGCGGCGCTCGACGCGAGCGCGTGGCAGTCGACAGGATTGGGTTGGCGCGTTGAGCGTGATGCAGTCGGGAACCGCGATGAGATAGGTGCCGGCATCGAAGACGCCTGCGACGGTTCGCTGCTGGGCAACGGTCACCACACCGGCATAGCGAAGCCGGCGGATCGCCCGCCCCACCGTGTCCTTCGCCAGACCCAGCGACGCAGCCAACGCCCGAACCGAAACCTGAGCGACGCACGCGTCGGCAGGACCGGTCGAACACAACAACAACTCCTCGAGCACCACCCACGACGTCGACCCGAGGGCACGCCGCAACTCGCCCGCCGCGGCTCCGACAACGACGGAGCGCATCGTCGCCTCAGTGGCCAACAGGTCCTCCTGTCGTCTGCACAACGGCGTCGCACAGTCTGACCACACGTCCGGTCGTCGCCAGCTCGATCAGCGCCCAGCGAGGGACGCGCAGACAACCCGGTCCGAGACGGAACACCGGTATTCCCGTCGTGCCACCCGAGTTCAGATACTCGTTCGCAAGCTCATAGGCGCGCGATCGACCGATGCGCAACAGGCGCGCCGCCTCGTCAACAGTGAGCAGTTGAGGGGGCTCGTCTGCTTCGGTGACGGCGCCCAATGAAGCCATGGACTGTCCTAACTACACCCCTGTCATTCAACCCGCAAGGGGTTACCGCTGAACCTTTTTGGGCGACGCGAACCAGACGGTACGTGGTGATACTCAGTGGATCTCAGTGGTACTCAACGGACAATCGGCCGTGACAAAAATTCACACGAGCGCCGCTGTACGAATTTCGAGGACACGGGTGACAACGCCATCGGCCGCCACCCCGTTCGGTCAGCGTGACCTGTGAGGCCGGCAACTCCGACTACTTTCGACCTTGTGGTACGAACACTCCAACTCGAAGCGTGGGCCGGCCGGTGGGTAGCGGTTGACTCATTCGGCGTCGTTCGTTGCGACGCGGAATCGCTCGCCGCGCTTCTCGCGAAGATCGCCTGCGACCACATCAAAGGTGTCGACGTGATGCGAGCGCCCGACCCGAGGGAACCGATCGTCTACGGCCTTGGCTGAGTCCTGCCGTTCACCATTAAGTCGATTCGGCGACGCTCGCGGGCAGCATCTCCATTCACTCAGGGATGAGCTCGAACGCTTCTCGATGAGTCGGTCGCACGACGGTGAAATCGCGGCGGTTGAGCGTCGCAAGTGTGCCGATGTCGAGCCGCTCTGCGATAGCGATCACTGACGCGTCGACGAGGCCGATGCCGAGATCGGCGTATGTCTCGATGAGATCGATGCAGCGCAACCAATCCAAGAGGATGAGATCGATGACCTGGAGATCGCCGACAGTGATCAGCCGAAGGAAGGTCGCTTCCGATCGGGGACCGAGATTGCTCTCGATTTGCCACGACGTCTCGGGGATCACCGGTGCCGGAACACGAAGCTCTCCGCGATGAGATCTGAGAAGCGCCGCGCAACGACTGTGATCAGCGTCGTCCGAATCAGCCGCGGCCAGTAGCACGCCGGTGTCGACGACGACTGCCATCGGTTAGAGATCGCGTGCGGGGAGGCCGGCTGTCTGCTCGGAACGAATCTCACGATGGCGACGGGCCAGATCGCCACGCCCGGACGAGCCTGATCCGATGAAGGCCTCGAGGGGATCCTCGGCGGGGAGCGAATTGGCCAGGTCGGCAACGAGCTTGTCTACGGTGATGCCACGGCGGAGGGCCTCGGCTTGAAGCCTGGCCTGGGCATCGGCCGGAAGATCGAGCGTCACAGTCACGCTCCAATTCTAGGACAACAGCGGTGGCACCGGACGTTGAACATAGCGTCTACGCCGAAGTGTGCTGAATGCGATCGACGATCGCCTGGCGGCTCTGGGGCAGCGCGTGGGCGTAGACCGTCATGAGCATTTCCGGGCTGTGGCCGAGGATGTCGGCAATCGCTCGAAGCTCACCGACATCCTTGGCGTTGTTGACCATGTGAGTGGCTGCGGTGTGGCGCAGACCATGCGAGGTGAGGCGGGGCAGCTTGGCCTTGTCGACGATGAGCGCCAACGATCGGTCATATGAGCGGGGGAGAACGAGTCGACCCTGCCGGGTGGCGATGATGAGGTCGTTGTCCTCCCACTCCGCACCAGCGAGCAGTCGCTCCTCGGCCTGCTCGGTGCGGCGTCGCTTGAGAGCGCGGACCCCGTCGTCGGACAGAGGAACAAGTCGGCGTGAACGCACGTTCTTGGCATCGCCGAGGATTGCACCACGGTTGACCGCGACGAGGCTCTCGTCGATCCGCAGTGTGCGACCCTTGGGATCGAAGTCGTCCCATCGGAGCGCGAGAACCTCACTGCGCCGGAGGCCGTAGAGCACACCGAGCTGGAAGCCGACGGCCCAGCGATGATCTGCGACCGCGGCGAGGAACCTCTCGACGTCCGTCGCCTCCCACGCCTGGATCACCTTCTCTTTGACCGGCTTGGCGACCGTTCGAGGCAGCGCCACCCGCGCCGCCGGGCTCCTCGGGATCAATCCTTCCTCGACTGCGTCGGCCAGCGAAGCTCGGAGCACGTTCCGACAGATCTGCACGCTTCGTCGAGACAAGGTGCCGGCGCTCGCCAGTGCGTTGATCCAATCGGCGACATCGTCGCGGTCGAGTCGCGCCAACGGAATTGCGCCGAGGCCCTGCTCGATGTGCGGGATCGCCCACGAGTATTGCTCGCGTGCCTTCGGCGTGATATCGGACTTGCTCGCCACATAGCGACGGACAAGCCAGCTGACAGTCCCGCGTTCGGTGCTGCGCGCTTCGGCGCGTTGGGCCCTGGAGGCCACGAGTGCCGAACGCTGCGACGCGTATGTGCCGAGCTGTCGCGGCCGATGTTTGCCCGTCGCCGTGTCGATGCCGTCGATGCGAACCACCCACTTGTCGCGCTGCTTGCGAACCGTCGGCTGGCCGATCGCCTTCCAACTCACGTATCACCTCCAGCGTCATCGACGCCCGAAAGGCTGATACTTGGCTGATACATGGCCTTCGGGAGCGATTGCTGAAATCGTATCACACCAGCTCAAGGTGGTCGGGATGGGGAGACTCGAACTCCCGACCCCCTGCTCCCAAAGCAGGTGCGCTACCAACTGCGCCACATCCCGGTCTCCCGAATGCTACCGGCGCCGATCTGCCGCCCGCCCAGGATTGGGTTGTCGCGGCGTGACCGTCTGCAGGACGGTCAGCGTGTGACAACCCCCGTGGAGGCGAGGTCGCTCACGGCAGTGAGGAGTCGGTCGATGTCGGGCTGCTCGATGTAGCGCACGACCCCGGCGCGAATCACGCCGCCGCTGTCGCCGAGACCGAGCTGATCGACCACTTCGACCGCGTAGTTGTGGCCATCCCACACCGCGATGCCCTTGGCGCCGAGCGCCTTCGACGCCTCGGCAGGGTGCACGCCTTCAATGGTGAATGCCGCTGTCGGCACACGACTGAACAGGGTTTGCGAACCCCACACCTTCACGCCGTCGATCGAGTGCAACCCCGTCAACAGATGGGAGAAGACCTCCGACTCGGCAGCAGTGATGCGGTCCATTCCCTCCTCGATCAGGAACCGGGCGGCCGCTTCGATGCCGGCGATGGCTTCGAAGTTCGGCATGCCGGTCTCGAGACGTCCCGGGCCGTGATCCGTCGCCGGACGGACCTTGAACACCGGCAGGCTCTCCAACAGTTCGGGGCGCATCCACAGCACACCGCTGTGCGGGCCATACCACTTGTATGGCGACGTCACGAGAGCATCGCACCCGAGCTCGGCGATGTTGATCGAGCGATGTGGAGCCAGGTGCACGGCATCGACGTACACATAGGCGCCGACGGCATGGGCGGCTTCGATGATCGGTGCGAGGTCAGGCGTCGAGCCGAGCAGGTTCGAGGCACCGGGCACGGTCACCCACTTCGTGCGCTCGTCGATCAACTCGATCACGTTCTCGGGAGGCAACTGCCCGGTCTCGGGATCGAACGGGGCCAGCACGTGCTCGGCTCCGGCATCGTCGGCGGCCCGGCGCCACGGAGTGATGTTGGCATCGTGGTCGAGGCGGGTTCCGACGATTCGGTCGCCAGGCTGCAACGTCTTGCTGATCGCCCGCGACACCGCAAACGTCAGCGAGGTCATGTTCGGTCCGAAGATGACGCCGTCGGCGCCGGAGCCGAGCAAGCGGCCGACTGCGGCACGGGTGCGATCCATCAATCGCTGACATTCCTCAGCTGCACTGAACGGTCCGGCGTTGGACGCGGTGTTGCCACTGGCCATCCATGCGGCCATGGCCGTGATCGCCGAGTCGACCATCTGCGTTCCCGCCGGACCATCGAAGCGCGACCAGTCGGCGCGCAGCCCCGGGAAGCGATGGCGCAAGGAGCTACTCACGCTCGGATCCCCGCCTGTGGAGTGTTTGGGGCCAGACCGGGGTGCGGTGAAACACTCCACACGGTCGCCTGCGGAGTGTTTGAGGGGAGACCGGGGTGCGGTGAAACACTCCACACTCCGTGATGCGCCGGAAACACTCCGAGGGTCATGGGACGTCAGGCGCGCTTGGCTGCCTTGGCCAAACGCTTGGCCGTGCGCCCGATCGGAACGATGTTGCGTTGATCCAGATCGCCCACCTCGATGCCGTTGGCAAAGGCCACTCGGTACCGCTGCCAGTTGAACCCATTGGCCAGGATGACCTTGCCGGTGGTGCCGAGCGGAACGCCCGCATCGAGCTCGACGGTGCTCTCGACCCGGTCGCCGATCTTCAGATCGAGCTGGTCCGCGTGCGGTTTGGCCAGCGCATGTGGCTTCCAGTAGGTCATGGTCACAGTCTGCCCGATGAGAGGGCCGACCGATAGCATCGACGATCTGTGATGAGCACGATCGCGCCCCTAGAGGACAACCCAGAAGACGCAGCCACCAAGAAGCTCGTGAAGGTTTCGGTGACGATCGACGAAGCTGAATTCGATCGAGACATCGACACTGCCTTCCGAACCATCGCCAAAGAGGTGAAGTTGCCGGGCTTCCGGCCTGGCAAGGTGCCGCGCAAGGTGCTCGAAGCCCGCATCGGCCTGGCCGCGGCGCGCGAGCAGGCCCTGCGCGATGCCGTACCGCAATACCTGGCGACCGCCGTACGCGACCACGACATCGACCTCATCTCCACGCCGAGCATCGAGTTCACCGGCGGGCAGGAGTCCGGCCCGGTGTCGTTCGACGCCACGTGCGAGGTGCGGCCCGAGATCACCGTGCCCGGCTATGGCGGATTGCGAATCGAGCTGCCGTCGCCCAACGCCACCGTGGCCGAGATCGACCAGGCCGTCGAGGCCGAGCTGCGGCGGCAGGGCACGCTCGTCGACGTCGATCGTCCGATCCAGTCAGGCGACCACGTCACGCTCAGCCTGGCGGGCAGCCGCGACGGCGAGCCAGTGGCCGGATTGAACACCGAAGACTGGCTGTATGAGGTTGGCAATGGATGGGTTGCAGAAGGTTTCGATGGCGAGCTCACCGGCGCCAAGGCCGATGACGAGCTGACCTTCACGGCCACTCCGAATGGCACCAGCGAGCCTGCGGACTTCGTCGTCAACGTGTCGAAGGTGCAAGAGATGGTGCTCCCCGAGCTCACCGACGAGTGGGTCGGCGACAACCTCGGCGAGTTCGACACGATCGAGGAGTGGCGTGCAGCGCTGTCGGAGCGGATCAGCGCCGGCAAGCTCAACCAGACACGCAACCAGTTCATCGATCGAGCGACATCGGCGCTGTCCGAGTTGGTCGACATCGAGCCACCCGAGTCGATGGTGCAGGCCGATCTTCAGGGCCGAGTGCAGACCACCGTGCAGCAGTTGCAGGCGCAGGGGGTCTCGATCGAGCAGTGGCTACAGGTCACCGGCCAAGACGCCCCGACCTTCATCGAAGGGCTCAAGGTGCATTCGCAACGGGGCGTCAAGGTCGACCTGGGGTTGCGGGCCATCAGCGTTGCCGAGGGGCTCGACGTGAGCGACGACGACCTCAACGCCGAGTATGCACGCATCGCCATCCAGGTGAAACAGAAGGCCGGCGAGGTACGCAAGGCCTACGAGCGCAACGATGCCGTCACCGATCTCGTCGCCCAGATGCGCAAGACCAAGGCGCTCGATTGGCTGCTCGAGCACGTCGAGATCGTCGACCCCGAAGGCAATCCGATCGATCGCGCGCTTGTGATCGGTAAGACTGACGACGACCACGACCACCAGCACGGTGACGACGATCACGATCATGATCACGACCACGGCGATCACGATCACAACCACGAGGGGCACGACCATGATTGATCCCAAGAACTATCTGGTTCCCAACGTCATCGAGCAGACCAGCCGTGGCGAGCGCGGGATGGATCTGTATTCGCGACTGCTCAAGGAGAACATCATCTTCTTGCAGACGCCGATCGACGACGGCATCGCCAGCTTGATCTGCGCGCAGTTCATCCATCTCGAGAGCGAGAACCCCGACAAGGACATCAACCTCTACATCAACAGCCCCGGCGGCGACATCACGGCGCTGTTCGCGATCTACGACACGATGCAGTTCATCAAGAACGACATTGCCACGATCTGCCTCGGGCAGGCGGCGTCAGCAGCTGCGGTGCTGCTTGCGGCCGGTACCAAGGGCAAGCGCCTCGCCCTTCCGCACAGCCGCATCCTGCTCCACCAGCCGTACGGCCAGGTCGGTTACGGGCAAGTCACCGACCTCGAGCTGGCCGCCAAAGAGATCCTGCGCATGCGCGACCTCCTCGAAGAGCTCCTGGCCAAGCACACCGGCCAAACGATAGAGCGAGTGCACCAGGACACCGACCGCGATTTCGTGATGGAAGCGCACGAGGCCCTCGCGTATGGCATCATCGACGATGTGATCTCGTCTCGTGACGCAGTCGACCGCACCGGTCCGATTCGCTGAGCTGGCCGAACCGTCCTAGGGCGACCAAGGGAGACTGAACCGTGGCGAAATTCGGCGACACCGGTGAACTGCTGCAGTGCTCGTTCTGCGGTAAGTCGCAGAAGCAGGTCAAGCGCCTGATCGCGGGTCCAGGGGTCTACATCTGCGACGAGTGCATCGATCTGTGCAACGAGATCATCGAAGAGGAGCTCACCGATTCGGGAGAGGTCCGTTTCGAGGAACTGCCCACACCGCGAGAGATCCGAACGTTCCTCGATGACTACGTCGTCGGCCAGGACGAGGCCAAGAAGATCCTGTCGGTCGCCGTCTACAACCACTATCGGCGCATTCAGTACCAACAGAACTCCGGCGTCGGTCGCCGCGACGACGTCGAGCTGACCAAGAGCAACATCATGCTGCTCGGGCCTACCGGTTGCGGAAAGACGCACCTCGCCCAAACGTTGGCTCGCCTGCTGAACGTGCCGTTCGCTGTTGCCGACGCCACGGCGCTCACCGAGGCCGGCTACGTGGGCGAGGATGTCGAGAACATCTTGCTCAAGTTGATCCAGGCTGCCGACTTCGATGTGAAGAAGGCCGAGACCGGCATCATCTACATCGACGAGATCGACAAGATCGCCCGCAAGAGCGAGAACCCGTCGATCACCCGCGACGTCAGCGGCGAGGGCGTGCAGCAGGCGCTGTTGAAGATCCTCGAAGGCACGGTCGCATCAGTGCCTCCGCAGGGTGGCCGCAAGCACCCACATCAAGAGTTCATCCAGATCGACACGACAAACATCCTGTTCATCTGTGGTGGTGCATTCGCCGGGCTCGAGCAGATCATCGAGAGCCGCATCGGCCACAAGGGCGTCGGCTTCCACGGTACGGTTCGCAGCAAGGCCGACAAGGATCCTGGCGAGCTGTTCACCAAGGTGCTGCCCGAAGACCTGCTGAAGTTCGGTCTGATCCCGGAGTTCGTCGGCCGCCTGCCGATGATCGGCGCCGTCCGCAGTCTCGATCGCGATGCACTGATCAAGATCCTCACCGAGCCGAAGAACTCGTTGGTCAAGCAGTACCGCAAGGTGTTCGACTTCGAAGACGTCGAGCTCGAATTCACCCGCGAAGCACTCGAAGCCATCGCCGAGCAAGCGCTGCTGCGCGGCACCGGCGCCCGTGGGCTGCGGGCGATCCTCGAAGAGGTGTTGCTCAACACGATGTACGAGCTGCCGGGTCGCAGCGACGTCGGCTCGGTCTCGATCGACGTCGACACGGTGCAGAAGAAGATCAACCCGAAGCTCGTTCCCCGCGAGCCAAAAGCCAAGCGGCCACGCCGCGAGGCCAGCTGACGCGACCGTGAGGCGCAGCAACGTGCTGCCACGACGATGACCTACTCCGACGCGATCGCGTACCTCGACGCCCACGCCAACTATGAAAAGACCGGGCGGATCGAATCGCCCACCACGGAGCGGATGCAGACCATCGTCAGCGCGATGGGCGACCCACAGTTCGCCTATCCCGTCATCCATGTCACCGGCACCAATGGCAAGGGCTCGACATCGCAGATGATCACCCGTCTGCTGATGGCCCATGGCCTCACCGTCGGCACGTACACCAGCCCGCACCTCGAGCGGCCCAACGAGCGGATGAGTCGCGACAGCGAGATGATCAGCGACGAAGAGTTCGGCGAGCAGATCGCCGCGGTTGCCGATCTGGAGATGCTCACCGGCGTGCGACCGTCGTACTTCGAGACCACCACGGCGGCAGCCTTCCGTTGGTTCGCAGACCTCGCCGTCGATGTTGCGGTCGTTGAAGTTGGCGTGCTCGGCAGGTGGGATGCCACCAACGTGTGCAACGCCCAGGTCGCTGTGATCACCAACATCGGCATGGATCACAACGAGTTCGCCGGCCCCACCAAAGGCCACATCGCCGCCGAGAAGGCCGGCATCATCAAGCCCGGTAGCGCCGTGGTCGTCGGTGAGACCGACCCCGAATTGGTCGCATACTTCGCGGCCGCCGGCGGGGCCAGCATGTTGTTGCGCGGCGAAGACTTCGATGTGCTGGAGAACAGTCTGGCGCTGGGTGGGCGGATGGTCGACCTGCGAACACCGACCACGATCTACACGGAAGTGTTCGTGCCGTTGCACGGCCGGCATCAGGGCGACAACGCCATCGTCGCACTCACGGCCGTCGAGGCGTTCTTCGCCGCCCCGATCGCCGACGACGTCGTGCGTGAGGGCTTCTCCAACGTGCGCATGCCCGGCCGTTTCGAAGTGCTCGGGCATCAGCCGCTCGTGATCGTCGATGGCGCCCACAACCCACCCGGCGCCGACTCGTGCGCTCAGGTCTTCTTCGATGACTTCGATCCGGCCGGCAGCAGAATCCTGGTCACCGGTTGCCTACGTGGACGCGATCCCAAAGAGATGCTGTCGGCACTGCGCGCCGACGAGTTCACCACCGTGTACACCTGCACCGCCCCAACGCCGCGCGGACTTCCGTCGTCGGAGATGGCCGCGGCGGCCCGCGCCCTTGGGTGCGATCAGGTGATCGAGTGCGACACCGTCGAGCAGGCCTGCGACCGAGCGGTTCGTGCAGCGCAAAGCGACGACGCAGTGCTCATCACCGGGTCGCTCTACATCGTCGGCTCGGCCAGGCCGTACCTTCGCAAGATCCTGTAGTTCCTCAGTTCGTCGCCCGACCGGTAGCGTCATCGGCCATGTCTGATCGCACCCTGGTCCTGCTCAAGCCCGACACCGTCGAACGTGGCCTCGTCGGCCAGGTACTCGGTCGCCTCGAAGCGAAGGGCCTGAAGATCGTCGCTCTCGACCTGCGCACGCTCGATGTCGACACGTTGGCGCGGCACTACGAGGAACATGTCGGCAAGGGGTTCTACGCCGATCTGGTCACGTTCATGAGCCGCGGCCCGGTGGTTGCCCTCGTGCTCGAGGGCCCCGAGGACACCTGGGAGGTCGTTCGCACGATGATGGGCGCGACCAATCCGCGCAAGGCGGTGCCCGGCACTGTTCGTGGCGATCTCGGCATCTTGTTCACCGAGAACCTCGTGCACGGCAGCGACTCGCTGGAGTCCGCCCAGCGTGAGATCAGCATTTTCTTCCCGAATCTGTAACAATCTGGCGCTCGGCTACACTGGACGGACTTGCGCCGAACGTGGCGTACGTGTGTCGTGCACGGTCGGTTCGGCGGTGCGGAGGTAGTGATGGCCAGGAACAACCCACTCGCGATTGGTCGTGACCTCGCCATCGACTTGGGCACGGCCAACACACTGATCTACTCACGCGGTCAGGGCATCGTGTTGAACGAGCCGTCCGTCGTCGCCATCGACATCACCGATGGTCGTCCCGTCGCGGTCGGGCTCGAGGCCAAGCGGATGATGGGTCGCACGCCCGGACGCATCAAGACCATCCGCCCGCTCAAAGACGGCGTCATCGCCGACTTCGAAGTCTGCGAGAAGATGCTGCGCTTCTTCATCCAGAAGGTTCACGCCAGTCGCTGGAGCAAGCCGCGAATGGTGATCTGCGTGCCATCCGGCATCACCGGCGTCGAGCAGCGCGCCGTGCAAGATGCCGCCGAATACGCGGGTGCGCGCAAGCCCGTGCACATCATCGAAGAGCCGATGGCCGCGGCGATCGGCGCCGACATGCCGGTTCACGAGCCCAGCGGCAACATGATCGTCGACATCGGTGGTGGCACCACCGAGGTGGCAGTCATCTCCCTCGGCGGCATCGTCACGGCACAGTCGGTTCGCGTGGCCGGTGACGAGCTCGACGATGCGGTGATGCAGTACGTGAAGAAGGAGTTCTCACTCGCCATCGGAGATCGCACCGCCGAAGAGATCAAGATCCACATGGGCTCGGCGTGGCCACTCGAGGAAGAGCTCACCGCCGACATCCGCGGTCGCGACCTCATCAGTGGGTTGCCGCGCACGGTGCCGCTGACCACCGAGCAGGTGCGCGAGGCATTGGCCGAGCCACTGTCGGCGATCGTCGATGCGGTCAAGACCACCCTCGACAAGACTCCGCCCGAGCTCGCTGCCGACATCATGGAACAGGGCATCATGGTCACCGGTGGCGGCGCCCTGCTGGCCGGGATCAACCTTCGGCTCGCCCACGAGACCGGCATGCCGATCAAGATCGCCTTCGACCCGCTGTACAGCGTCGTGATCGGTTCCGGGCGAGCCCTCGAGAACATCGATGCGATGCGCGGGTTGATGTCGCTCGGCGGCGACTACTAGACCACGCTGGCCTTCCGTGCTGTCGTCGTTGAGCCGCCGCCGCGTCGTTGTGCTGCTCGTTTTGACCTCTCTGCTGCTGATCACGCTGGATCGACGGAGCAGCAACTCCGTCATCGACAAGGCCCGCCAGGCCTTTGCCGTCATCCTGCGACCGTTCGACATCGCCGCCAAGGCGGTGTCGAAGCCGATCGCCAACGCGTGGTACGGGATCACCAACTACGACAACTTGAAGTCCGAGAACGCGGCGTTGCACGACCAAGTCGAACATCAAAAGGGCGCCGAGATCGAAGCGCAGACGGCCATCACCAAGTTCTACGAACTGCTCAAGCTGTATCACCTGACATCGGTTCACAGCTACAAGAGCGTGATCGCTCAGGTGGTCGGTGCAGCACCGAGCAACTTCCAGAACACCGTCGAGATCACGGTCGGAACGCGCGCCGGTGTTGCCGTCGGCATGCCAGTCACCGATGGTGCAGGTCTGATCGGCAAGGTGACCAAGGTCTACCCGGATCGCAGTGTGGTCATGCTGATCACCGACCCGCAGTTCTCCGTGCAGGCCCAGGTGCTCAGCCGCGTCGATGAAGGCACCACCACGGACTCGACCCCGTCGAGTGTTCCGAATACAGCACCAAGTGGCCGACCATTGGATTCGACCACTTCGACGAGCACGACCACCACCTCGACGAGCACGCCCGTGCCGTCCAAGTCGACACCCACCACCAATCCGTTCGGGGCGCCACCCGGTCAGACGACGTCATCGACGAACACGACCACGACCTCCACGTTGCCCGAAGTGCTGGTCGCTCGCGAGACCGGCAACATCGACGGGCAGAGCGCAGCGCGCCCGCTGCTGTTCAGTCTGCTCGATGACACTGCCCTCACGACCGTGAAGATCGGCGACATCGTCGAGACCGCTGGTGGTACGAAGAGCCTTGCGCCACAGGGAATTCCGATCGGCACGATCACTGCGATGCGGCAACGTCTGGGCAGTCGCACACCGATCGTCGAAGTCGAACCGAATGCAAGCTTGACGCAGCTCAACTTCGTCAGCGTGGTGCTCTACGTTCCGAATCAGGCCGCGATCTGAGTCGTGCGCTCGCTGCCGTTTGCCCTTTTCACCCGACTGATCCCGGTTGCCCTGGTGTTGCTCGCCATCCAGCGGACGGTCAGCGCGACCTATCGAGTCGACGGTGTCGCCGTGCAAGTGGTGCTGGCGTTGGCTGCCGGCGCCGGCGCCGGCGCCGGCTCCGAGCGCGGTGCCTTCGCCGGCTTCGCGTTGGGCATGATGTACGACCTCGGTGTGGGGACGCCGCTGGGGCTGACCGCGTTGGCATACGGTCTCGCCGGGTTGACGTCGGGCTACGTCGTGAGCATCACACCCGATCCTCAGTGGTGGTTGGCGGCCGTGTTCGTGGCGATCGGGTCGGCCGTCGGCGAGATCGCCATACCGGTCGTCAAGTTCCTCACGGGTCAAGAGGGCTGGTTCAACAATCGGCTGCTCGTGGTGATCCCCGTGGTCACGGCCGCGGCGACGCTGCTCAGTCCGCTGATGGTTCCGCTGGGGCGATGGTGTGCTGGAGCCAAGCGGCGTACATGGAGGGCCATCCCGGAATGAACGACAACCTCCCGGGTAGCCGGGCGCGCTCGCTGCGGCTCGCTCGCAGACCACAATGGTGCCATGGCGATCGATAAGCGCACGACGCGTCTCGGTGTGATGGCGCTGGTCTCGATGTTGTTGGTCGGGGCCGTCGGAACGCGCCTCTGGTTCCTTCAGGGGGTCGAGGCAGCGTCGTACCAGGCACAGGTTTCCGCAGCCAAGATCCGAGAGATCCTGATCCCGCCGGAGCGCGGTCGGATCTTCGACGCCAAGGGTCGGATCATGGCCGACAACAAGCGCATCCTCACCGTTGCCATCGACTGGAACGTGATTCGCAAGACCAAGGATCGTCAGACGATGTTCGATCGGCTGTCCGGCCCGCTGAAGGTGCCGGTCATCAATCTCCAACAACGGTACGACCCGTGCTACGGCGAGCCGGCGATCCCGAAGTGCACCAAGGGTCAGCGGTACAGCACGCTGCTGCCGCTACCGCTGAAGGAAGACGTCGACGAAGACACGGTCACGTACTTGAAGGAACGCAGCGAAGACTTCCCCGGAATTCAGATCGTCGAGCAGTGGCAGCGCGTCTATCCATATGCGCCGCTCGCCAGCCATGTCGTCGGATATCTCGGCCCGATCACCAAGGTGAACCAAGCTCAGTACAAGGCCAAGAACTACAACACCAACGAGCTCGTCGGCGCCTTCGGTGTCGAGCAGTCGATGGAAGGCGAACTGCACGGAAAGTGGGGCAAAGAGGTCTTCGAAGTCGACGCTGCCGGTGGCATCGTTCGTGAACTCGTCGACCAACATGTCGATCCCGTCGCGGGTCAAGATATCCAACTGACCATCGATCTCGACGTGCAGCAGTACGCCGAGCAAGCGCTCGAGACCAAGCTCGTGCAGCGCCGCAACCTGCCCACCGACATCCTCGGGCAGGACATCGCCGCCCACAACCCCGTCGATCCGAAGAGCCCCACTGGGGCACGGGTCTATTCGAGCTCCAAGGAGTTCGGTAACCAGGAGTGGATCCAGTACAAGGCACCTGCCGGTGCGGTCGTCGTGGAAGACAGCTCCAATGGTCAGATCATCGCGATGGCCAGTTATCCGCGGTTCGACAACCGCTGGATGGGCGCGGTCAGCGGCGCCAAGTTCGCGCAGTTGTTCGGCGACAAGATCGACCCGATCACCGGCAAGCCCGACCCCGACAAGTCGGTGCTGGTCAACCGCGCCGTGCAGGGCCGGTACAACCTCGGCTCGACGTTCAAACCGTTCGTCGCGTGGTCGGCGATGCACAGCGGTGTCATCGGGCCGACCGAGATCTACGTTGACAAAGGCGAGTACAAGCTCGAGTCGATCCCCGACGACATATGCGCCTCGGGCGTGCGGTGCGTGTTCAAGAACGCCACCAACGTGCGCACACAACTCTCGTCGAAGTACGGCCCGGTCAGCGTCGAGTCAGCCTTGGCCGTTAGCAGCGACGCGTTCTTCTACCGATTGGGTGAGAAGTTCTGGGAGATCGACGAGCACAACGCGTTGGTCGACCCCACGCTCAAAGGGGTGTCGACGCTGAAGAACGACCTGGAGCGGTTCGGCTTCGGATCGCCAACAGGGATTCAACTGCCGTTCGAATGGTCCGGCCGCATACCCGATGACGCCGTCAAGAAGGCGCTCGTCGCCTCACACGTACTTGGCAAGAACGAGGCACCTCGGTTGCTCGTCGGCGACAACGTACAGGTGGCAATCGGTCAGGGCCTGATGGCGGCGACACCGTTGCAACTGGCCAATGCCTACTCCGCGATCGCCAATGGCGGTTTTCTGCGGATTCCGACGATCGTAAAGAACATCTTCGAGCCGCTCGTGCCCGACCTCGGTCCGGGAATGGCCGACCTCAGCAAGGCAGTCATCTTCCAATCCTTCGAGGCCCACACCTACAAGGATCAACTGGAGATGCCGACGGAGGTTCGGGATCCGATCATCAAGGGACTCACCCGTGTGACCAACGCCAATCGTGTGCGCAAGCCCGGTGTCACCGATCCAAGCGGCTTTTACCACACGACGACGGGCGAGACGCTCTTCCAGACGTATCCGATGAGTGTGTTGCCGATCGCCGGGAAGACCGGCACGGCACAGGGCGCCGGCAGCTATCCGTGGAACGACTCGTCAGTCTTCGGTGCATTCAGCCTCGACGACACCAAGCCGTACACCGTCGTCGCCTACTTGGAGAAGAGCGGGTACGGGGCCAAGGCCGCTGCACCCGTCGTCAAGTGCATCTTCACTGCACTCGGGAACCCTTCGCTCATGGATCCGGTGCTGCCGAGCGACCAACTCGACATCAACTCGCTGCTGCCCGCACCACCGACTTCGCTGCGCGACAGCTCGTGCATGCCGAGTGCCGTCGGCGCACGGGACTGACCATGTCGCTCAGCATGCTGTCGCGCAAGCCGGACTCCGGTCTGGGCAACATCAGGGCCAGCCCGGGTTCGCCGGGCCGCAACATCGACTGGGTGTTGCTGTTTGCCCAGAGTGCCTTGTCGATCATCGGACTGTTCACGATCTACGCGGCGTCGTATTCGAAGTTCGCCAATCCGTTCCTCTTCGTCACCCGCCAGGAGGTCTTCCTGATCGGTGCGGTGATCACCATGATCGTGGTGATGTCGTTCGACTACGACTGGTGGCGCGAGCGAGCCAGGTTCCTGTACGGCACAACGGTCATGCTGCTCGTCTTGGTGATCCTGGTGGGGGCGATCCATGGCGGGGCCCGCCTGAGCTTCGACCTCGGGCCCTTGAAGGTTCAACCGGCGGAGTTCGCCAAGTTCACCTGCTTGCTGGCGCTCGGCTCCTTCCTCGCTGAAGACCGGGCCGACACGTTGAGCTACGCCCGGTTCGTCAAGGGGTTGCTGCTGGTCGGGATACCGACCGCGCTCGTCATCATCCAGCCCGACCTCGGCACGGCATCGGTGCTCATCGCGATGATGATGGGGGTGCTGCTGATCGCCGGGGCGAAGGCGAAGTACATCCTGCTCATCACGGTTTTGTCCGCGGCAACTGTCGGCGCGGCGGTGGCCAGCGGCATCGTCAACACCTACCAGATCAACCGGATCACCGTGTTCTTCCACCAGAACTCGCAGTCGGTCGCGCTCCGTGATCTCGTCTTCCAGGGCCGAAACTCGCTGCGGGCGATCGCCACCGGCGGGATCAACGGACAGGGTTGGCTGAAGGGTCAGATCACCAACACCAAGGACATCCCGGTGCAATGGGCCGACTTCCCGTTCTCGGCGATCGGCGAGGAGTTCGGCCTCATCGGATGCGCGGTCGTGGTCGGCCTCTTCGCGATCTTGCTCCTGCGCATCTGGAGGATTGCCGGGCTCTCGCGCGACATGCTCGGCACGTACCTGTGCGCCGGCGCCTTCGCGATGGTGCTGTGGCAGATGTTCCAGAACATCGCTATGAGCATCGGCCTGATGCCGATCACGGGCTTGCCGCTGCCCTTCATCTCCTACGGCGGGTCGAGCATCGTCACCTTTTTTGCCCTGATGGGCCTGGTGCAGAGCGTTCACATGCGGCGATACCGCTGAGCGGGAGCCCTGGGCTACCCTCCGGCGCCGGTTTTGTCAGCTAGAGTGGCGCCCAACATGAGCTTTTTCTGGGCGCGGATCCTTTCGCTCCTGGCTCGGGTACTCAGGCCTGCCCGGCGGCCGGCCTGCACCGAAACCGACTACGTCGGCCTACCTAACCAGGGGCGACAGATCCCCATCGACAATCTGACCGAACGTGAACACGGCGGTGCCGTGGTCACGAGCGACGTTGCAACCCGGCCACGCCCGCGCGTGCGAGTGGCCGCGGAACCCACCCCGAACCGGCTCGACCGAGCCGACCTCGGTGACGCGCACCCCAATTATTGGATCGAACGCGATGCCACCCGCACTGGAGATCTCTCCGTCGGTCGTCGCGGCGCCTGCCCACGCGGCCGGCGCATGAGAAGGGATTGTCCGAATGACCGACGACCAACACGACCAGCTGCCAATGGCAGTTGCACCTGCAACAGCGCAGGTCGAAGCTGCCGGCGACATCGCGCCGCCCGGCAACGAATCAAGTACTGACACCACCGCGGCAGGTGACGCGGCGGTCCGATCGGCCGCCCAGAAGCGCCGTCGAGGCTCACGCGGCGGTCGCAACCGCAAGAAGCCCGGCACGGCGGCACTGGCCGGAATCGCCGCGAACGGTGACACCGACGACTCCGACCATGACGACGACGTCGATGACGACCTCGACGACGAGTTCGACGACGGGGAAGAACTGTTCGAGCCCGAGACGTCGACCAACGGCGACCGACCGATCAACGATGATGAACCGGAGATGCCAAAGCGTCTCGTCGAAGGACGGGCTTCGGGGCCCGCCGCCGAGCGGGCACTCGTTCGCAAACCGCAGATCGGCGATACCCGCCCGGCGCCTCCTGGCACGGTGGCTCCGGCAGTGGCGGCCAAGCCCGCCCAGCAGCGCGGCGACCGCAACCGCGCCGACCGCCCGAAGACCGACTCGTCGAAGGGCGACCGGCCCAAGCAGGAACGAGCTGGGCAGCCGGCGACCGCGGCAGTATCGGCCGAGGGCGATGCGGGCAGCGACGCCGCCAAAAAGAAGCGGCGGCGCGGTGTCAAGGGTCCGAAGCCGGTATCGTCCGAGCCAGCCGTCGATCTCGATGCCGACACCATCGAGCGTCGCCGAGGCCGTGAACGCAATGGACGCCCGATCGGCCGGTACCTCATGGCCGTGCAGGTGCGACCGACGCTGACCCAGGTGGCCGTGCTCGAAGGTCGCACGCTGATCGAGCACTACGTCAGCCGGCCCGCCGACGACATCAGCCAGATCCACGGCAACATCTACCTCGGCAAGGTGCAGAACGTGCTGCCGGGCATGGAAGCGGCATTCGTCGACATCGGCACGCCGAAGAACGCGGTGCTCTACCGCGGCGACGTGCAGTACGACCCGGAGGACATCGTCGAGAAGTCGGGCCAGCCGCGCATCGAACAGATGCTCCGTCCGAAGCAGCTCGTGCTGTGCCAGGTCACCAAGAACCCGATCAGCGCCAAGGGTGCGCGCCTCACCCAAGAGGTATCGCTGCCGGGTCGGTTCGTCGTGATGATCCCCAACTCGAAGACCTACGGAATCTCCAAGCGCCTGCCCGACGACGTGCGCAAGCGACTGCGCAACATCCTCGACCGGGTCAAGCCCGCCCAGCATGGTTTGATCGTGCGCACCGCTGCCGAGAACGCCAACGAGCACGAGCTTCGCGCCGACATGACCCGGTTGCTCGACCAGTGGAACGTCATCGAGACCAAGGCCAAGCGGGCCAACAGCCCGACCCTGCTGTACCGCGAGCCCGAGCTCGCCGTGCGGGTCATCCGCGAAGAGTTCAACGCCGAGTACCGCGGGGTGATCATCGACGATCAGCGCCTCTTCGAAGACGTCCGCGACTACGTCGCCGCGTTCAACCCCGACCTCGCCGATCGCATCGAGTACTACGACGCCGTTGCCGAGGGCCTGCCGCTGTACGAGCGCCAGCACGTGCACGAGCAGTTGCACAAGGCGCTCGATCGCAAGGTCTGGCTACCCAGCGGCGGTTCGCTGATCATCGAGCACACCGAGGCGCTGACGGTCATCGACGTCAACACCGGCAAGAACGTGGGCACGTCGAACCTCGAAGAGACGGTGTATCGCAACAACCTCGAAGCCGCCGACGAAGTGGCCAAGCAGCTTCGTCTTCGCGACATCGGCGGCATCGTCGTGATCGACTTCATCGACATGGAGATCAAGGACAACCGCCGCAAGGTGGTCGACGCCTTCCGATCCGCGCTTGCCCGCGACAAGACCCGCACCCAGGTGTTCGACATCTCCGATCTCGGTCTGGTGGAAATGACCCGGAAACGCATCGGAGAGGGGCTGCTCGTCAACTTCGCCGATCAGTGCCCCAACTGCGAAGGACGCGGTGTGGTCATCGATCACGCCTTGCTGGAATGACTCGTTGGTTTTGTGCGACCTCGACCCGATAGGATCGCATGGCTATGTACGCAGTGATCGCATCCGGTGGGAAGCAAAGCAGAGTCGCAGAGGGCGAGCAGGTGCACGTCGAACTGCTCGACGCCGAGCAGGGCAGTGAGGTTTCGCTGACCCCGGTCTTGGTCGTCGACGGCGAGACGGTGCTGGCGACGCCGGCGCAACTGTCGGGCGCCTCCGTCACCGGCAGGGTGGTCGGCTGGGCCCAGGGTCCGAAGATCGATGGGTTCACCTACAAGCGGCGCACCAACCAGCGTCGCCGGTTCGGCCATCGCCAGAAGTACCACGTCGTCGAGATCACGTCGATCAAGAAGGGCTGAACGAGATGTCAAAGACCAAAGGTGGCGGGTCAACCCGCAACGGCCGCGACTCCAACGCACAGCGCCTCGGCGTGAAGGTCTTCGGCGGCAGCAAGATCAACGCCGGCACGATCATCGTTCGTCAACGTGGCACCAAGTTCCACCCGGGCCGCAACGTCGGCATCGGTGGCGACGACACCCTGTTCGCGCTGACTGACGGCGCCGTCAAGTTCGGTTCACGTCAAGGCCGCAAGGTCGTCGACGTCGAGCCCCACGCCTGACAGACACCGTTCGATCAGCCGCTTGCGGCCACCACCTTGCCGTCCTGCAGAACAGTGCGCACTCGCTGACCGAGACCGTTGACGTCGAGCGCTTCGCCGGCGGCGATGACCAAGTCGGCGCGCTTGCCGACCTCGATCGTGCCGCGGTCCTCTTCCACACCGAGTAGCTCCGCCGCGGTGCGCGTCGCCGCGATCAACGCCTCTGCCGGCGTCATTCCGCACGAGACCATCTCCTCGAGCTCGCGCAGGTTCTGACCGTGTGGGGTCACGCCGGAGTCGGTGCCCATGGCCACCTTGACGCCAGCCGCGATCGCCAGGCTGATGCTGTGACGGTGCACGTCGATGACCATCTTGGTCTTGTCGATGGCATATTGCGGTACGGCGACGCCGCGATCCACCGCTTCGAGCACTCCGCGCGGGGCGATCAACGTCGGCACGAGGTACGTGCCGCGTTCCAGCATCATGCCGATCGCTTCCTCGTCGAGGTAGATGCCGTGTTCGATGGAGCGGATGCCGGCGCGGATTGCCGACTTGATCCCATCGGTGGCCTGAGCGTGGGCCATGACCCACTTGCCCGCAGCGTTGGCCTCGGCGACGAGCACATCGAGCTCGTCATCGCGAAAGTGTCCGTGCCGAGGATCGTCGCGTGGAGACAGCACCCCGCCGCTCGTGCACACCTTGATGACATCGGCGCCGGCGCGGATCAGCTCGCGAACCTTCCTGCGCATCTCCTCGGGCCCGTCGACGATGTTGTGCGGTTTGCCCGGATGCTCCACGCCGATGACGTTCGGCATGTGCGCGCCACAGGGCTCCCACGAGTCGCCGTGCCCACCGGTCTGGCTGAGGATGCTGATCGAGATCTGCATGTGCGGACCGGGAACGAGCCCCGAGGTCTGTGCCTGCTTCACGCCGAGGTCGCTGCCGCCGGCCTCGCGCACCGTGGTGATGCCGGCGGCGAGCGTACGGGCCATGCGCTCGGCAGCCAGGTAGAAGTTCAGAGAGAACGGCGTGTACACGGAGCGCAGTGGGTCGAGATCGCCGTCGGCCATGAAGTGCACGTGGCTGTCGATGAAGCCGGGGTACACCGCGTGGCCGGTGGCGTCGATCGACTCGTCGCCGTCGAGGCCGGTACCGACCGCGACGATGCGGTTGCCGTCGACAGCGACGTCTGCAATGGAGGCGGTACCGCTCAGGCTGTCGAACACCTGGCCGCCGCGAATCACGGTGCGGGTCATCGGCGCATGCTACGCCGCGGCGTCGCGACCCGTTCTGATCGCCGCCCCGGGATCTGGGCGCCAATTTTCTGCTGTGAACCTCTGGTGGATCGGGATGCGTGGCGCCCAGATCGTGTGGGGCGCAGGGCGGGGCGGTGGGGGCGGGCGGCGGGGTTGCCTAGAGATGGGTGTCGATGCCCTGCGGCAGGCGAGCCGTATCCCAACCGAGCATCGCCACTGCCTGTCGACAGGCGAACCGGTCGGTCATGCCACCGACGTAGGCGACGGCGTCGTGCAGCGCGTCGGGGCTGCCGGCCTCGGAGCTCTCGACATCGGGCAGGAGTTGTGGGTGGGCTGCGTAGTGTTCGACCAGTGCCTGGAGCAGCTCGATCACCGATCTGGCTTGCTGTTGCGAGGCCGGGCGGAGATAGACGTTGTCGTAGTTGAACCTGCGGAACTGGGCCAGTGCCTCGGCGAGCTCGGCCGTCATTCCAACGCGACCGGTTTGGCCTGCAGCCTGGATCATCGCCGTGATGAACGCGCCGAGCTGGTGGCTACGGCGCTCGCCGCACCGCGAGCGGACGATCTCGGGCAACGCCTCGGGCGTGACGATTCGCGCCGCCACGGCGTCTTCGAAATCGTGACACACATATGCGATGCGGTCGGCCCAACTGACCACTTCGCCCTCAGGTGTGAGTGGGGCGGGTCGCGACCACGAGTGGTTGCGGATCCCGTCGAGCGTTTCGGCGCACAGGTTGAGTGGCTTCAGCGTGACGTCGGCGCCCCATACGGCATGATCGAAACCGCCGGCGACGTATTGCGTCAGCGCGTCCTCGCTGGCGTGGCCCCCCGGGCCGTGGCCACAGTCGTGTCCAAGCGCGATTGCCTCGGTCAGCGCTGTGTTCAGCCCGAGTGCACGGGCGACCGAGGTGGCCACCTGAGCGACTTCGAGGGCGTGGGTGAGGCGAGTGCGCTGATGGTCGTCGGGGAAGACGAAGACCTGGGTCTTGCCGGCCAGGCGCCGGAAGGCGCTGGCATGCAAGATGCGGTCGCGATCGCGTTCGAAGCAAGTGCGCCACGGATCGGGCTGCTCGTCGACGGCCCGCTCGCCACCACCGGTGGCCCGGGTGGCCAGCATCGACAGCGACTCACCCTCGAGGTCTTCGCGCTGGTTGCGGGAGACGAGGGGGGTGGAGCCACTGCCGGCCCACGAGTTGGCATGGGCGAAGGCGATGTTGCCGCTGGCGTGGCCGGACATCGTCGCCACCCATCGCTCTGCTCGTTCGCCCAACTCGGCCATCAGGCCAGAGTACCGACATCTCCGCGGCTCCCGTTGGCAACGCCAGATAGCCTCAAGAGGTCCTATGAGCGGGTTCGTCGATGAAGCGCAACTGAATGTACGTGGTGGTGATGGTGGTGCCGGCTGCGTCTCGTTCCGTCGTGAGGGTCCGGTGGCATTCGGAGGTCCTAACGGTGGCGACGGCGGCAAGGGTGGCGACGTCTGGCTCGTGGCCGACCGCAACGTGGCGTCGCTGCTCGCGTTCCGCGACCATCCACACCGCCGAGCGAGCGATGGCGTGCACGGCAAGGGCAAGGATCAGCACGGCCGGCGCGGCGAGTCGATGGATGTTGCCGTCCCCGAGGGCACCGTTGCCAGCGATCTGTACACGGGCGAACTGCTGGCCGACCTAGCGAACCACGGCGATCGCTGGTTGTCCGCGTCCGGCGGTCGCGGCGGTCGCGGCAACGCCAAGTTCTGGTCGAACAAGCGTCGGGCTCCGTCGTTCGCCGAACAGGGCGAGCATGGCGAAGACCAGTGGCTGAAACTGGAGTTGAAGTTGATGGCCGACGTTGCCCTCGTCGGCTTCCCCAACGTCGGCAAGAGCACCTTGATCAGCGCGATCAGCGCGGCGAAGCCGAAGATCGCCGACTATCCGTTCACGACACTCGAACCGCACCTCGGCGTCGTCAAGATCGACGAGCACACCGACTTCGTCGTCGCCGACATCCCTGGGCTGATCGAGGGAGCGAGTGCCGGCAAGGGACTCGGTCATCAGTTCTTGCGGCACGTCGAGCGGGCCAGGGTGATGTGCGTCATGCTCGACCTCGCGCCGGTCGACGAAGCCTCACCAAGCGAACAGCAACGGATCCTTCTCCACGAGCTGGGGGAGTATCGCCCCGAACTGCTCGAGCGACCGCGTGTGATCGTCGGTAGCAAGTCCGACATCGCCGTGGCGGAGTGGGATGGCCTGCGCATCAGCGCGGTCACCGGCGAGGGCGTGCGCACCTTGGTCGGGCAACTCGCTGCACTGGTTCACGAGGCTCGCAGCGCGCAGACCGTGGCTGCCGGCACCGTCATCCTCCGCCCCGAAGCCGAGGGCGGTCGCGTCGAACGACTCGGAGAACACGAGTTCCGCTTGCTCGGTCGTCAGGTGGAGCGCATCGTCGCCCTCAACGACGTCAGCACCCCCGACGCCTTGTCGTACATCGACTTCCAGATGAAGCGGCTCGGCATGCCGAAGCTCCTCGCTCGTGCCGGCGCCCAGGACGGCGATGTCATCTGGGTCGCCGACTTCAGCTTCGAGTACCAGCAGGAGGCCTGAGTGCGGCTGGTTGCCAAGATCGGCACGTCGTCGATCACCGATGCGCTCGGTGTGATCGACAACGCCGTCGTCGACATGGTGTGCGATCAGTTGGCGACGCTGCGCGCCGAGGGGCACGAGGTGATCCTCGTCTCGTCGGGGGCCGTCTCGGCAGGTGTTGCCGCCCTGGGCATGTCGGCCCGGCCCACCGACATGCCGACCCTGCAGGCCATCTCAGCGGCCGGGCAGAGCCGGTTGATGGAGACGTACAACCGCTCGCTCGGCCGGCATCATCTCGTTGCCGCACAGGTCCTGCTGGTCCCGCACGACTTCGTCGATCGCCGGCAGTACCTCCACGCTCGACAGACGTTGCTTCGCCTGATCGAGCTGGGCTGCATCCCGATCATCAACGAGAACGATGCGATTGCCAGCCACGAGCTTCGCTACGGCGACAACGATCGAATCGCCGCGCTGGTCGCCCACAACGTCAACGCCGACCTGCTGGTGTTGCTCACCGACACCGCTGGCCTGTTCACGGCAGATCCGCGCACCGACGCGAGTGCCGAACTGATCAGCGAAGTCGTCGCCGAGAGCCCGCTGCTCACCGCATCGGTCGGCTCCGGCGGTTCGGGTCGGGGCAGTGGTGGCATGGCGTCGAAGTTGGCTGCCGCCAGGATGGCCTCGTGGTCCGGCACCCGTGCGGTCATCGCTGCCGCCGATCGGGCCAATGTGCTGGTCGACGCTGCCGCGGGGCTGATGGTCGGCACGACCTTCCAGCCCAGTGGGCGGCGAGTGCCGGCGAGGAAGCTGTGGATCGGTTTCGCCAGTCAGGTCGACGGTGTCATCAGTATCGACGACGGTGCGCGTCGGGCGCTGGTCGAGCGCGGCAAGTCGCTGCTACCGGCAGGCGTCACCGGTGTGACCGGTCACTTCGACGAGAGTGACGTCGTCGAAGTGCGCGATTCGGCGAACGACATCATCGCTCGCGGCATGGTGTTGAGCGACGCTGCCACGCTTCGCCAGATCCTCGGCAAGCGAACCACCGAGCTGCCATCTGACGTGGCTCACGAGGTGATCCATCGCGACGATCTGGTGTTGCTGATCGAGTAGACGTTCAGCTCGTCGCGGGCTTGGGCTCCTCGACTGCTGGGGCAGGCCCGGCACCTACCGCTGGTGCATCGAGGCCGAGCTCGGCACGAAGCTCGCTGAGCCGGCTGTGGGCTTCGACGTTGGCGGTTGCCTGCTCGACCTCGAGGATGCGCGATTCGACGGAGGACTCCTGCAGCTCGGACGACGCTTTGGCCTTGACGTAGCGCGCCTCGATCTTCAGCTGCACCTCGCTGAGCGTCGGCACGTCGTCGCCAACCGTCTCTTGCAGCTGCGACATGGCCTTGTTCATCTCCTCTTGCATTTTGGCCTGTTCGAGCTGGGAGAGCAGCTTGTTCTTGTCGGCCAGCTTCTGTTGCAACATGCGGCTGTTCTGCTGCACCGCTGACTTGGCTTGGTCCGATGCCTTGGCCGATTCGAGGACCATCGTCTTCAATCCGTCGACGTCTTTTTCGACCTGGATCAGCGCGTTGGCGATGGTCTCGGCGGCTCCGTTGTACTGATCGGACTTGGTGGCGTCGCCCGCCTTCTGTGCATCGGAGGCCATCATCAACGCCTGCCGCGCATTGGCATTGAGCTTCTCGAGCTCGGCCATCTTGTTGTTGAGGCGTAACTCGCTCTGCTTCTGGTTGGCGATGACGTTGGCGGCCTGTTCTTTGAGCCTGCGGTGCTGCGCCTGGGCTTCGCTGAGTGCCTGTTCCAACTGCACGGCCGGATCGGCGTTCTTCTCGAAGCTGCGGTTGAACTTGGCGCCCAGGTACTTCCACCACTTCTTCATGACTTTGAACATGTCGCTGATGCTAGTCGGCCTGTGCCTCTGATTTCAGCGGGCGCAGGCGCGATCGGACGTCGTCGAGCTCGGGTGATCCGAGGACGATGAGCATCGCCACGTACGTGGCCGTGCCGACGATCGTCGAGACCACCACTCGCACCAGAGCACCCGATCCGGAGTTGGCGCCGATCACTCCGGCGAGTGCCCAGACGACCTCGGTCATCACCAACGCCGACAACCCCATGCGCCAAAGACTGGCGAACACGATGTGTAGCGGAAAGGCCGGCAGCTTGTAGTGGAGTATCTGCAACGACCACAACGCCGAGATCAGGTAGGCGAGACCGAACGACAGGCCGAGGCCGAGCAGACCCCAACGATGGACGAACAACACGGCGAGAACGATGTTCAACAGGTTCTCCCCGATGTTGATCACGAACGGGGTACGCGCGTCCTGGTGTGCGTAGAAAACGCGCAGCACGAAGAGGTAGACGGAGAACCCGACCAGACCGAGGGCGAACCCGGCGAGGGCGCGCGACGTGTTGAGGGCGTTGGCCGAGGTGAACTTGCCGTGCTGGAAGGCGGCACCGACGATGGCTCGACGCAAGACGAACAAGCCGAAGCCGGCGGGAAGGGTGACGAGGGCGATCAGCCGGATCCCCAGCGAAGATCTGTCGAGCACCGACTGACGATCATTTCGTTTGATCGCGCTCGCCAGTTCCGGAAGAAAGGTGGTGGCGATCGAGACGGCGAGCAGACCGTGAGGCAGGACGAACCACGTGTATGCCTTGGTGTAGGCGTCTTCGTTTCCCGACCCGCCGTGCAGCAGGTTGCGGATCACGATGATCGCCACCTGATTGGCCACCACGTAGCCCAATGCCCAACCCGAGAGCCTGCGCAGGCTCTGCACTGCTGGGTGGTGGAACGAGGGCGTGAACCGAAACCTCATCTTGGCCTGAGCCAGCGCCGGCAGCAGAGCGAGCGCCATCACGGCGATGCCGAGCGTCGCCCCGAGGCCCAGTGTCCAACGCAGCTTGCTGTTGTCGAGCACGTCGGCGAGCTGCGGCACGCGCTTGTCGATCGTGCTCGGAACGAGGAGCAACGAGCAGATGATCGCCACGTTCGACAATGCCGGCGCCCAGGCCGCGGCGAAGAAGCGGCGTCGAGCGTTGAGCACCGCAGAGCCGATGGCATTGAGGCCGTAGAAGAAGATCTGCACCAGGAAGATGCGGGCAAGCAACGTTCCGACGCGGTGGTATTGGCCGGCATCGACCTTATTGGACGTGAACAGCGAGTACATGTGGAAGATCAGTGGTGCGGCGGCGACAGCCACGACCGTGATGGCGGCGAGCACGATGATGCCGACGGAGATCACCGCGGACGTCGCCTCGTCGTCATCGTCTTCGTGCAGTCGGGTGAACAGCGGCACCAGCGTCGCCGAGAGGACACCGCCGAGCAGCAACTCGTAGATCATGTTCGGCGTGCCATTGGCCTGGTCGTAGGCGTCGCTGACCGGGCCTTGACTGAGGACGATCCCGATCACCGCCACCCTTGCCAGGCCGGTGATGCGCGAGACAGCGGTCCCCGCCGCCACGGTGACGTTCGATCGAAGCAGGCTGCTCACGGTGGGGGAGAAGCTTGCCCAGTGCTTCCGGGGCGGGTGTTGTTGTTGACGTCGTCGACCGCGAGTCGCAGTGATTCGAGTTGCATGACGACGTCGTCGACCGCGCTGCCCAGCTCGCCGGTTGCGTCGGTGCCCACGCTGACCTCCGCCGCCTGAGCAAGCAGCTCGCCGAGCCGCGTGTTGAGCAGCCGGAGTCGTTGATCGGTGTTGTCGCGGGTGGTCCGGATCCGCTGTGCCGAGTCGAGCTGAGCCTGCAACGAGGCTCGAGTTGCTTCGTCGGTCGTGCGCTCCATGCTCGCTCGAAGCGACGAACTGTCGAGGCGGCTGAGGGCAGCGTCGAGCTCGTCGCCGCGACGGGCGATCAGCCAGCACTCTTCGACACCGTGTCGTACCTGTCGGGTGACCGACTCCATGTTCGTGCGCAGTGGCCCAGCGGGTGTCGCCCTGACGATCTCGGTGTACCGCCGCTGCGACGCCTGCGCCGCGCTGACGTACCGCCGCCACGGTTCGCTGAGCACGAACGGGTCGATGACGAGCGGGCGGTCACCGGGCCGCCGGCGCCGACGTACGGCTGCGGTGACGGCAGCGACCGCGGCCACAGCGATGGCGACGAGTACGGCCGTCATGTCGGGAAGGGTAATCGCTGGTCAGGCATCAACTGCGGCGATGTCGTCGGCGGTCAACGTGGTGAGTTGCTCGTCGCTGGGGTCGCTGAGCGGTGCGAGGCGTTGGGCCTGATGGGCGACAGCGGTTTCGAAGAGGTTGCGCACGAAGCGGGCATTGCCGAAACCGCGGGTGCGCGGCTCGACGCTGACGAAGTGACGAACCCGTGTGAGGGCGTCATCGGAGCACGAGTACTGGTTCGCATCGCCCAGTCCCACGAAGATGTCGACCAGCTCGTCGTCGCTGTAGTCGGGGAACGAGATCGTGCGAGTGAATCGGCTCTTCAGTCCTGGATTCGCCTCGATGAAGGATTCCATCTCCGTCGTGTAACCGGCCGCGACGATGGCCAGGTCTTCGCGGTGATCTTCCATGAACTTCACCAACGTGTCGATCGCCTCGCGCCCGAAGTCGTTGTCGCCGCCACGAGCCAACGCATAGGCCTCGTCGATGAGGAGCATCCCGCCGATCGACGATTGCAGGGTTTCCAGGGTCTTGAGCGCCGTCTGGCCGACGAAGCCGGCGACCAGCCTCGATCGATCGGTCTCGACGAGTTGTCCCTTGGCGACGACACCGATGGCTCGATAGATCTGGCTGAGCAACCGCGCCACGGTGGTCTTGCCCGTGCCCGGGTTGCCGGTGAACACGAGATGGTGACTGGTCTCGATCACGGAAAGACCACGCTGGGCACGTAGTCGTTGCACTTGCAACATGCTGGTGAGTCGCCGAACCTCGGCCTTGACGTTGGCGAGACCGACCAAGGCGTCGAGATCGGCCAGGAGCTCGTCGAGCGATCGCGCCGGCGGAACGTCGGCCGATGCAACGTTCGCGGCAACTACGGGCGCGGCCGTGCCTGTAGCAGTGCTCGGCTGACCGGGTCGGGCGACGCCGGCGGCGTCCATTGCCCGCAGCAAGCCAGTGCGGAACGAATCGATTGCCTGCATCTCGCTCTGCGATGGAACGAGGTCGGTTGCTGCCGTTACGTGCGCCAGGTGCATAGCCAGCTCGTAGTAGCGGTTGCTGCGCCGCGTCCCATCTCGCCGGTCGGCCTTGACCAGCAGGTCGAAGAGCACGCCAGGCTCAGCCAACCATTCCTGGCGATTGGTGAAGAGATCGCTGTGACGGACTTGGGCCGCGGTGGTGATCAACGGTGGGGTGAGCAACGGACCGATCGAGTCGATGTACGCGTCGAGCTCGCTGTCGGTGAGTCGCCCGTCGGCAGCAATGATCGCGGCGACCAGATTGCTGGCCTCGATGACCGCGTCGGCGCGGTGCTCGCTATCGGGCCGTCCGCTCAGCGCGCCGAGCTCGTGGGCGATGCCGTTGACGAACCCGGCCACATCTCCGTCGATCGGGGCCGCCATGGGACCGCAGACTACGCCTTCCGAAATCGCTCTCACCCTCCCCTCCCCCCTC
>JANYKU010000141.1 GCA_025358075.1 Ilumatobacteraceae bacterium | reverse complement strand
GCCCTTGTTGGTGATGCCGGTCACCGCGAACACCGTAACGGTGGCCAAGATGCCGAGGATCACGATGACGATCAGCAATTCAACGAGGGTGAAGCCCTTGTTGTGCTTGGTCTCTTCAACTTCGATGTGGTTTTCCATGTGCAAGCGTTCCTCCCGCTTATGAGGGTTCAATCCCTGCTGTGAAACGCTTTCGAACCTGCCCCGCGAGCGCACTGAATGATCGGATTGATCCTCGGCCTCCTTGAGGAGAAAGTTCCAAATCGGCTCAATGTTGAGAATTCCCAGACGATGTTGTCGGATCACGCGGTTGTCGATCGTCGTCCGCGCGTGGACGCGCGACCCAGCCCACTCACCCTCGACAAACCTTCACGAGTAAGGAGCCGTCGAATGAAGAGTTTCGCGATCCTGGAATGCGCCGATCACGATGAGGCCATGGAGATCGCCTCCAGAAACCCGATGGCCTACGAGGGCAGGCTCGAGTTGCGACCGATCCACTCCATGGGGGGCCCGACGACTGAACCCATCTCGGCCAGCTCGGTGACCGAAGAGCGTCGTAAGGTTCGACGATGAATGGTGGAGCCGAGGTCGAGCCGAGCCCGCGGCTGATCATCGTCTGTGGTCTGCCGGGTTCGGGAAAGACCACGCATTCGAAGCGGTTGGCGTCCGAGACACACGGCATGCGCTTCTGCCCTGACGAATGGATGACGACGCTCGGCATCGACTTCTACGACGCGGCGGCCCGCGATCGAATCGAGGCCCTGCAATGGCAAGTCGCGCAGGAGGTGTTGAGGAACGGTGGGGTCGCGATCATCGAATGGGGTACGTGGTCTCGCTAAGAACGCGATCGACTGCGGGACGCGGCGCGAGCTGTTGGAGCGTCAGTCGAGCTGCACTGCCTCGACGAGCCGATCGATGTGCTCTGGGAGCGCCTCAACAAGCACGGAGCCGAGTCGCCACGAATCGAGCGTCGAGATTTGCAACGGTGGTCTGATTCGTTTCAGCGGCCGACGCTCGAGGAGCGAGCCCTCTTCGACGATCCGCGGTGATGCGTAGTCGGCGCGGTACACGACATCGTTGTTCGCACCGGTGAGCGGCATGTAGATGCCCGCATCCGGCTGAAAGGACTCTCGCCGGCAGACTGCGTTGTAGGTTGATGGACCAGTTCGGGCGCAGACTTCGGGGGTGCCGTGGGTACGACGGAGATCGCAGTCATCGGTGGGGGCATCGGTGGCCTCACCGCCGCGCTGGCAATGGCCCAGCGCGGCATCAACGTCGCCGTCTACGAGCAAGCCCGCGGCTTGGCCGAGATCGGCGCTGGATTGCACGTCAGCCCGAATGGTGTAAAGGTGCTGCACGCTTTGGGCCTGGAAGAAGATCTTGCCCAGGTCGCCGGTCGCCCCCGCTCGATCGTCACCCGACACTTCGCAACGGGCGTGCCAAACTTCGAAAGCGCCTTCGACGATGTCTTCGATGCCCGGTACGGCGCCCCCTTCCTCAGCCTCCATCGCGCCGACCTGCTGGCGATCTTGGCGAAGGCCGTGACCAACGAAGCGCGGGTGCAGTTGACGCTCGGCTCGCGCGCCGTGCGCGTCGACGAAGACCGCGCGGGTGCCAGCGTGGTGTTCGAAGACGGAAGCCGAGCATCCGCCGCTGCGGTCGTAGCGGCCGACGGCGTCCACTCGCGCCTGCGAGCCAACATGCACGGCGGGATCACGACGAAGTTCACCGGCCACGTCGCCTACCGAGGGATGGCCTCGACGGCGGAGCTTCCCGTCGGGCTGGTCGAGCCCAAGTTCAACATCTGGGTCGGCCCCGGCCGTCATTTCGTGGCCTATCCGGTGCGGCGCGGCGAGCTGACCAACTACGTGGCCCTGGTCGAGGAGGAGGGTTGGACCGAGGAGTCATGGACCACCAAGGCCGACAACAGTGTGTTGGCCGCAGCCTTCGAGGGCTGGCACGAGACCGTACGCGCCCTCGTCAGCCACACGTTGCGCGGGCAGTGCTACAAATGGGCCCTCCTCGGTCGTGATCCGTTGCCGTTCTGGTCGACCGAGCGAGTGACACTGCTCGGCGATGCCGCCCATCCGATGGTGCCGTATCTGGCGCAGGGTGCAGTCATGGCGATCGAGGACGCCTGGGTGCTCGCCGCCAGTCTTGCAAGCACTCCAGACGCGGCAACCGCGTTCAGCACCTACGAACGGGCGCGGCTCGAGCGCACTGCTTCCATCCAGACGGCCGCTTGGGAACAGGGCCAGCTCAACCACAGCGTGGGCCGCGGCGATGATGGAGACCACTTCCAAGGGGGCGGGTTCTCCGATCCCAGCTGGATCTACGGCCACGACGTGGTCGCCGCGTTCCCGTGAGCAGCGCACGCTGGCTCCGCTCTCTTGAAAGGTCAGGCAGTCGGTCGCAGCACCGGTACCAATGCGGAAAGCACTCCGTTGACGAATCGACCGGAGTCATCGGTGGAGAACCGCTTTGCCAGTTCAACGGCCTCGTTGAGCACGACCGCAACCGGAACATCGGGGCGGCCGAGCAGTTCGAAGCCGGCGATGCGCAACACGCTGCGATCGATGGTCGGCATGCGCGCCAATGTCCAACCCTTGGCCAGCGCGGCGATGGCGGCGTCGAGTTGAGTCTGGTTGTGTTCAACGCCCTCGACCAACAGCGTGGTCAGTTCGTCGGCCGGCGAGATCTGGGCAGCGAGCACCTCGGTGGCCGGAACGCTTTTCGACTCGGCCTCGTACAGCAACATCATCGCCCGCTCGCGCGAATCGGAGCGCTCGTCGTCAGCGGGGCGTGCCCTGCGTCGTGTCACCCTCAGACTCTGGTGATGTAATCGCCGCTGCGAGTGTCGACCTTGACTCGATCACCGGGGTTGATGAACAACGGGACCTGCAGCACGAGACCCGTCTCGACGGTGGCCGGCTTGCGGGCGCCCGACACTCGATCGCCCTGCATGCCCGGCTCGGTGTCGGTGATCGTCAGCTCGACCGAGGCAGGGATCTCGACCGACACGATCTCGCCTTGATAGAAGGCGATGATGGCCACGGCTTGCTCGATGAGGTAGTTGGCGGCGTCGCCGAGCGCCACAGGTGCCACGTGGGTCTGGTCGTAGTTGTCGGTATCCATGAAGACGTACTCGTCGCCGTCGCGGTACAAGAACTGCATGTCCTTCTTCTCGAGCAACGCCTGCTCGACCCGCACCCCGGCGTTGAACGTTCGGTCGAACACGTTGCCGGTCTTGACGTTGCGCAGCTTGGTGCGAACGAAGGCGCCCCCCTTGCCGGGCTTGACGTGTTGGAACTCCACCACCTGGAACAGCCCGTTGTCGAGCTCCAAGGTGATTCCGTTCTTCAGTTCGTTGGTGGTGATGGCGGGCACGGTGAATCCTTCGGCGATGCGGTCAGTACTCGGCACCCACTGTCGGTCACGACCACCAGGTCTTCGACTCGGATACCTCCGAACCCCTCACGATAGACCCCCGGCTCGACCGTCACTACGTCTCCGACCTGCAATTTCAGGTCGCCCGTGCGATTGATGAACGGGTCTTCATGGATGAGGAGACCGACCCCGTGACCGGTGCCATGGCTGAACCACTCACCAAAACCCGCCGCAGTGATCGCGTCACGGCACACCGCATCGAGCTCTGATGTGCTGATGCCCGCGTCGACCGCGGCGACTCCGGCTCGCTGCGCGGACAGCACCACCTCGTAGAGGTCCATCTGCTGCGGCGTCGGCTCGCCGACGAAGAAGGTACGGGTCATGTCGCTGTGATAGCCGTCGTAGAGCGCACCCACATCGATGATCACCGTGTGCCCCGGCTCGATCACGGTGTCGGTGGGGCGGTGATGGGGTCGAGCCGCGTTGGTCGGACCTGTGGCGACGATCGTGTCGTAGCTGGGGCCACTTGCGCCCAACTCGCGCATGCGGATCTCCAACTCGTTGCGTACCGACGCCTCGGTGCGCCCCACCATGGATGATCCGCCCACCACGTCGGCAAGCGCCGCATCTGCGATCCTGCACGCCTCGGCCATACGAGCGACCTCGCCGGCATCTTTCCGCCTGCGCTCGGCTTCGACCGCCCCACCGACTGGGACCAGCGACGCGCCGAACAGTCCTTGGTAGCGCTGGAACTCCGCGTAGCTGACGTGTGCCGACTCGAAGCCGATCGACGCATATGGCGCGACCTCGGCAGCGATCGAGTCGAAGATCGCCCCCGACGACAGGCCCACCACGACCCTTGCCTCGACACCGGCATCGGCCAGTTCGGCGACGGCCTGATTGTCGTAGCGACCATCAGTGACGAGAACCACTTCGTGGGGAGTCAAAATGACCCAGCCATTCGAACCTGTGAACCCCGTCAACCAACGGACGTTGGTGAGATCACTGATCAGCAACGCCTCGGCCTGCTCGAAACGCCCGCGCACTCGCCCACACCGCTCGGCGATCTGCATCGGAGGCATCATGCCGAGCTCAGCTTGGCCGCGACGACCTCCACCGCCAGTCGGTACCCGAGCATTCCGAACCCCATGATCGAACCCGTCGACACCGGGGCGATCACACTGGTGTGCCGCCACGGTTCGCGGGCATTCGGGTTGGAGATGTGCACCTCGACGATCGGTCCGTTGAATGCCGCGAGGGCATCGTGGATGCTCCATGCGTAGTGGGTGAAGGCACCGGGGTTGATGATGATCGCCTCCGAGGCACCCCGTGCCGCGTGAATGGCATCGACCAGTTGGCCTTCGTGATTGCTCTGAAACGCGTGAACCTCGTGGCCGTACTCCTGCGCCGCAGTGATGGTGTAGGCGACATAATCGTCGAGCGTCGCGGTGCCGTAGATGTGCGGCTCGCGCTGGCCGAGCAGGTTCAGGTTGGGACCGTGCAGCAAGGTGATCAGGGCCACTCCCCTATCGTGCCACGTGCTCGGCGAACCTGCGGCGATCGATTCGGTAGAGAACGTGGCGACGCCCCGCCCAGTCGGGTAGCAGTGGATGATCGAAGTCGTTGTCTACGTCGCGCACCATCCCGATCTTTTGCATCACCCGGTGTGAGTTGGTGTTGGCCACCGTGGCGAAGCTCACGATCTCGTCACGGGGCAGCTCGACGTTGGCGAATCCCCACTCCAACGCGGCGAACGCTGCCTCCGGCGCAAAGCCATGGCCCCAATGCTGCCTGGCGAGCCGCCACCCAACTTCGACGCACGGCGTGAACGCAGCCTGCCAACCGGGCGGCGCGAGACCGACGAAGCCGATGAACTCCGAGGTGTCGACCCGCTCGACCGCCCACAGCCCGAACCCGCGCTGTGCCCACGCTGCAGTCATGCGATCGATCATCTCGCCGCTCTGCTGTGCCGTGAGCGGAGACGGGAAATGACGCATCACTTCGGCGTCAGCGTTGAGCGCTGCATACGGCTCCCGATCGGTTTCCCGCCACTCGCGCATGATCAGCCGCACTGTCTCGAGTCGGGGAGTGGTCACTTCAGCAACATTGCGTCGAGTGCGTCGCCCGCAGCGTCGGGCGACACATCGGTGACGACCTCGACGCCGTTCGCACCGTCGAGAACGAACGTGAGCCCACCACCGAGCGCCTTCTTGTCGCGACCCATCAAGTCGATCAGCTGTCGACGATCGACGCCCGCCGGGAGTGCCGTGTCGAGCTCGTAGTGCCCGCCGACGACCTCGTAGTGCTGGTCGACCCGAACCTGGTCGATGCGCCCGAGTTGGTGGGCGAGCGTCGCGGCGTAGATCAACCCAATCGCCACAGCCTCGCCATGGGCGAGCGAGTAGTCGGTGGCGATCTCCAAGGCATGCGCCAAGGTGTGGCCGTAGTTCAGCAGGGCCCGGCGACCGGATTCGCGCTCGTCGCTCGACACGAAGTCGGCCTTGATCTCCACGCATCTGGCGATGCGCTCGGCCTCGTCCATTGCCAGCAGGTCGTCGCCGGTGAGGAAGTGGTACTTGGCCATCTCCCCACGACCGCAGCGGACCTCGCGTGGTGGCAGCGTCGCCAACGCATCGAGATCGCAGACCACGCCGGCAGGCTGCCAGAACGCGCCGACCAAGTTCTTCCCGCCGATCCCGTCAACGGCGGCGAGGTTGACCCCGGTCTTGCCACCGATGGCAGCGTCGACCATCCCCACGAGCGTGGTGGAGACGTGTACCACTGCTACGCCACGGTGCCATGAAGCCGCGGCAAAGCCGGCGACGTCGGTGACCATGCCGCCGCCCACGCCGATCACGACGTCATTTCGGGTGAGGCCGAATCTGGCGAACCCGCGACACAGCGCTTCGATCGTGGCGAGCGACTTGTGCGCCTCCCCGTCACCGATCGTGAAGACTTCCGTCGGCAGACCAACATCGATGTCGAGCGGGATGGCTTGTTGCGTGACGATTGCCGCCCGCTTCGCCGTCGACGGCAGCAACCCGGCCAGTTCCCGCCGAGCACCATGCCCAACGAGCACGTCGTAGCTGCGCTGACCGAGAGGAACTCGCACGGTGATCATCGCATGACCGCCTCGACGACCTCACCGACGGTGCGGTGATCGACCAGCACGATCGCATCGGCCACCTCTCTGTAGAGCGCGTCACGCGTCTCGTGCATCTGCTGCAACGTCGCTGCAGGATCGTCGTCGAGCAGCGGACGATGGCCAGCCGATGTCGCCCGACCGACAAGTAGTGCCGGCGTCGCGCACAACCACACGATCTTGGCGTTGGCCTTCTTCAGCGCAGCGCGGTTCTCCTCGCGCAACACGACGCCGCCGGCCGCAGCGATCACTGCCGGAACCGGACTTGCCAAGGCGTCGACGAGTGCCGCCGACTCCAGCGATCGAAACGCCTCTTCACCATCGTCGACGAAGATCTGCCGAACCGTGCGACCGGTGGCGCTCTCGATCAGCGCATCACTGTCGACCACACGGCGCCCGAGGCGGTCGGCCACGATCCGCGCCACAGTGGTCTTGCCGGACCCCATCAAGCCGACGAGGACCAGATGCTGGTCTGATGCGATGCCCACGTCTATCCGAGCGAGCTGCGGAACGACTCGGCGTTGCGCACGAACTCGGAGAGCGAGTCGCCGCCGAACTTGCGCTGCGCCTCGGCAGCGACGACGAGGGCGACCATCGTCTCGGCAACCACGCCCATGGCCGGCACGGCGGTGACGTCAGTGCGTTCCTTGAAGCTCACCGTGGACTCCTTGGTGATCACATCGACCGTCTTCAGCGTCGGCTGGTTCAACGTGGCCAGCGGCTTCATCGCGGCCCGCACCACGAGCAGTTCGCCGGTGGTCATGCCGCCTTCAGTACCACCGGCCAGTGACGACTCTCGGCGGTACTCCCTGGCCTCGTCGTCCCAGTGGATGGCGTCGTGGGCGGCGCTGCCGCGGCGCCCGGCGACCTCGAAACCATCGCCGATCTCGACCCCCTTGACGGCTTGGATACTCATGATCGCCTGTGCCAGTGCAGCGTCGATCTTGCGGTCCCAATGAACGTGGCTGCCGAGGCCGATCGGTATTCCGTAGCCGAGTACTTCGACGACGCCTCCCAGCGAATCTCCGTCCTTGGCCGCAGCCTTGATCTCTTCGATCATCGCCGCCTCGGCTGCACCGTCGAAGCAGCGCACCGGCGACTCGTCGACCCGCGCGAGATCGGCGATCGTTGGCCGCTCGACGGCCTTCGACCGCGCTGCGCCCATCTGGATGACATGCGACAGGATCGAGACACCGAGCTCGGCGAGCAGCTTCTTGACCACGGCTCCGGCGGCGACTCTGGCGGCCGTCTCGCGAGCACTGGCACGCTCGAGCACGTCGCGGGCATCGGTGAAGCCGTACTTCTGCATGCCGACCAGATCGGCGTGGCCAGGCCGCACCTGGGTGAGTGGCTGCGTAGTCATGCCGGGGGCCGGTGACATCTCTTCGTGCCACTTGTCGCTGCGGAACCACTCGCTGTTCTTGATCTCAATGGCCACCGGCGAGCCGAGGGTGCGCCCGTGCCGAACGCCTCCCAGCAAGGTCAGTTCGTCCTGTTCGAACTTCTGGCGAGGGCCGCGGCCGTAGCCGAGCCGACGGCGGGCCATTTCGGCCTGGATCTCCTCCACCGTGATCTGCAATCCGGCGGGCAGACCTTCGACGATCACGACCAGCGCCTGGCCATGCGATTCGCCGGCAGTGAGGTAACGAAGCATCAGTTCAAGGCTACTTGCCGGTCACCGCCAACTGCCGCTCCGCTGCCGCCCACATCACCGTCGCATCCGGCCTGACGCCCGTCCACAGTTCTTGTTGCAGCACGGCCTGGTGCACCAGCATTCCGAGGCCCTCGACGGTTCGTGCTCCGATCTGTTCGGCGGCAACGAGGAACGCCGTGCGGCGCGGGTGGTAGACGATGTCCGCCACCACCAGATCGGCGTGCAAGTGCGCTGCCTCGCACGGAAGATCGGCAGAGCCCATGCCGACGGAGGTGGCGTTGATGACGATGTCGCTGCAGCCGATGTCGGTTGCATCGCCGACGGCACCAATCGCGCCGGCCAGTGCGGCGGCGGCATGGGCACGCTCTTCGGATCGATTGATGACGGTGATGGACTTGGCGCCGGCGCGGGCGAGCGCGTCGATGATGGCCCGCGCCGCGCCGCCGGCGCCGAGCACACAGGCTCGCCGACCCTCGACGTCGATGCCGTGCGCCGACAACGAGGCGATGAACCCGGGACCGTCGGTGCTGTACCCCTTCAACCTGCCGTCACCGATCGGCACGACCGTGTTGACACTGCGCAGCACCGCTGCCGCGGGGTCGAGCTCGTCGACCAGCGCAGCGACGGCCTCCTTGTGGGGCATCGTCACCGACAGGCCCCCGAGGCCGAGCACGCGCATCGCGTGGAGCGCCGCGCCGGCATCGCCGGGAGTCACCTCGAAGGCCGTGTACACCCAGTCGACTCCGGCCGCGGCGAAGCCAGCGTTGTGCAGCGCCGGCGACAGGCTGTGCCGCACCGGACTGCCGATCAATGCGGCGACCCGGGTGGTGGCCGAGATCAACCCAGCAACCCGAGGTCGCGAGCGTGCTGCACGTTGATGTTGTGCTGCTCGATCGTCGCCGCGAAGACATGGCGACCGTCCTCGTCGGCCACGACGTAGAACAGGTAGTGGCAATCCTTCGGATTGGGTAGCCCGACGCAGATCGGATCGCCCTGCGATGGATCCGGTGCCGGATTGACCGCCGCCTGGATCGACGCCCGGCCAGGATTGGCGATCGGGGTCGGCGGTAGGCCCGTGTGCATGTACGTGTTGTACGGCGTGTCGACGAGACTGAGGGCGGTCGGCGACGAGCCGACCGGTTGTCCGTACAGCAGCGTGGCGTCGATCTGCAACGGCATGCCGAGTGCGAGGCGATTGAGAATGACCCTGGCAATCTTCGGTCGGTCTTCGTCGACCTTTGCCTCCTTCTCGATCATCGACGCCACGATCAAGACCTGGTACGGGCTCAAACCCTCGGCGGCACTCTTGGCAACCACGTCCTCCTGTCGAAGCACGAGATCCATCAGGTCGAGCATGCGCTGAGCCACATGGCTCGGCGTCTCGTCGGCCGAGATGCGATACGTGTCGGGGAACAGCAGGCCTTCCAGCGACGTAGTGCCGTCGGGCTCGATCGGCGAACGAACCGTGCCGTCGGTGACCGCGGTCATGAAGGCCTGCGGATCGATCAGTGGCAATTTGGCGCCGAGCCGTTGGCTCATCTTCTCGAGCGTGAAACCTTCAGGAAAAGTGACATTGGTGTAGGTCAGCGACGGCGGTGTACGCAGCACGCGCATGAGGTTGCCGAGATGATCGCGTGAACGCAGCTCGTAGTCGCCGGGCGTCACAGTGAGCCCGCCATTGTGGTCGACGTAGTAGCGGAAGACTCGAGCGTTGGCGACCAACCCTCGGTCTTGCAGGCGCTTGGAGATTGAATCGACGGAGTCGGTGGGCAGCACCTTGAACACCTCGACAGCCCCGGCGTCACCCGAGGGGTTGACCTGGCGCAGGTACCACAGCCCGACGCCACCGGCGACGAGCAGACCGGCGATCGCCACGAACCCGGCGAAGAAGACGACGTACTTGATCGAACGGTGCGACCGACGGGTGCGCTCGACCACCAGTGCATCGGTGACCTCGGGATCGTCCCACGGATCCTGCTGCCATTCGCGCTCGTCGATGGCGACGTCATGCCGCGTCACCGCGGGCCTCCGGCGTCGAGCCAGTTCTGCAGCATCACCGCGGCCGCGATCTTGTCGACGATCCGGCGACGGGCTTGGGCTCGCATGTTGGCCTCGATCATCGCCTGATCCGCGGTCACGGTCGTGCGTCGTTCATCGAAGGTCACCACTGGCACGTTTACAACGGTAGCCAGCGCTGCGGCCTCGCTGACGGCAGCCTGGGCGGCGGGGCCGGACGAGCCGTTCATGTTCAACGGGAGCCCGACGACCACGATGTCGGCTTCCTCGTCGATCACCAGCTTGGCGATCGCTTGGTGATCACGCTTCGAGCTGCCGCTGCGCTGCAGCACAAGAAGGGGCGAGGCGACGGTCCCAGTGCGATCGCCCACGGCCACCCCGATTCGTTTCGACCCGAGATCGAGACCGAGGGCGCGGCTCGCCGCGTTGGTCACTGGCCGGCTGCCTCCGCAGCGATCCGCAACGCTTCGGCGAGCCCCTCGACGTTCTTGCCCCCTGCCGTGGCGATGTCACCCTTGCCTCCGCCACCGCCACCGACAGCCTTGGCTGCGTCTTTGATCAGATCGCCGGCGACCTTGCCGGATTCGCCCGTCACCGCGGCGACCAGCGAGACGCCACCGGTGTCGGTGACCCCGCCGAGCACGACCGTGTGTACGCCGGGCTGCTGGCGTATCGCGATCGCAAGGTCGCGCAGGTCGCCGGGGTTGATGCCGTCAACTCGGGTCACGACGACTCCGTTGGTCGCCGCCGCCGCGAGCTCGGCGGCTCGGCCGCTGGCGAGTTGCCCACGCAACCCTTTGATCTCGTCCTGCAAGGCCTTGATCTCGTCGAGTCGGCGGCGCACGCCGGTGACCAACTCGTCGCTGGTCGCGCCGACCAGGCGCGCCGCTTCGGTGACCAACCGTTCGTCACGTTGCAGCAACCGCACCGAGTTCTCGCCAGTGACCGCTTCGATACGACGCAGGTTGGAACCGATCGACGACTCGCTGACGATCTTGATCAAGCCGATGTCGCCGGCAGCACGCACATGGGTACCGCCACACAGTTCGATGGAATTTCCGACCTCGAGCACTCGAACGACGTCACCGTATTTGTCACCGAAGAAGGCGATCGCACCGAGCGCCGTAGCTTCGTCCTTGGTCGTCTCGAACGCCCGCGCCGGCGCGTTGGTCAGCGTCTCGTTGTTGGCGATTCGTTCGATCTCGGCGATCTCGGCGTCGGTGACCGCGTCGTAGTGGCTGAAGTCGAAGCGCAACCGATCGGGCGAAACCATCGAGCCGGCTTGTTTGACGTGCTCGCCCAACACCTTGCGCAGCGCGTAGTGCAACACGTGCGTGCCGGTGTGATTGCGACGAATCGCAGCGCGGCGACCCACATCGATGGCAGCAGTTACCGACACACCGGCCTGCAACGTGCCGGTGGTGATCCGCGCCGTGTGACGGCGGAGACCCGGGAGAGCGAAGGTGGTGTCGAGCACATCGGCCTCTCCAGTCGCGGCCCGGATCGTGCCCGTGTCGCCGACCTGCCCGCCGCTTTCGGCGTAGAACGGTGTGCGATCGAGGAACAACTCGACGGTTCCGTCGTCGTTGGGCACGACGGCCAGGAGGCGCGATTCGGTCGAGTCGTCGGTGTAACCGAGGAACTCGGTGATGCCGAACTGCTCGACGATCTCGCGGTAGGCATCGAGGCGGTCGCCGTCGGTTGCCGCGCCCTTGCGGGCAGCCTTGGCTCGCCGCCGCTGCTCGCGCATCTCGGTATCGAACCCGGCGACATCGACAGCGATGTTGCGCTCGCCGGCGATCTCCTCGGTCAGCTCGAGCGGGAAGCCGTAGGTGTCGTGGAGCAGAAACGCGGTCGGGCCAGGCAGCTCGGCGCGATCGCCGCTGAGCTCGTCTTCGAGAATCGACAGGCCGTGCTTCAACGTCTGCCGGAAGCGCTCTTCCTCGCGGGTCAGCACGCCGACGATGAAGTCGCGGTTCTTGGCGACATCGGGATAGGCGCTGCCCATGATGTCGACTGCGGTCTCGACGAGTGACGGCATCACCAGCTTCTCGGTGCCAAGCAGGTACGCGTAGCGGACGGCCCTGCGGATGATCCGTCGCAACACATAACCGCGGCCCTCGTTGGAGGGGAACACGCCGTCGCTGACGAGCATGGTGCTGCTGCGCGCGTGTTCGGCCAACACCCGCATGGCAAACGTATCGCGATCGGTGTAGTCGCCCGCTGAGTAGGTCTTGCCGGTGAGGCTGCAGGCCTGATCGATCAGCGGCAGCATGAGGTCGGTCTCCCACACGGCGTCGACGCCTTGCAGTAGGCAGAGCATGCGCTCGAGCCCGAGGCCGGTATCGATGGACGGCTTCGGCAGCAGTGTGCGGCTGCCGTCGGCCATCTGGTTGTATTGCATGAACACCAGGTTCCAGAACTCCATGTACCGATCGCCATGGGGATCGCCGAGCGGACCACCATCGGGACCGAACGCAGGACCGCGGTCGATGTGGATCTCGCTGCACGGCCCGCAGGGGCCGGTATCGCCCATCTGCCAGAAGTTGTCCTTGTCGCCGCGCCGCTGGATGCGCTCCATCGGGACGCCGACCTGCTCGTGCCAAATGGCCTCGGCCTCGTCGTCGCTGTCGTGCACGGTGATCCACAGACGGTCGCCATCGAGGCCGAACGTCTCGGTCGTCAGCTCCCAGCTCCACGGGATGATCTCATTCTTGAAGTAGTCGCCGAAGCTGAAGTTGCCGAGCATCTCGAAGAACACCAGATGGCGCTTGGTACGCCCGACGTCGTCGAGGTCGTTGTGCTTGCCACCGGCGCGGGCGCACTTCTGGCTGCTGACAGCGCGCTTGTAGGGCGGGACTTCATCGCCGACGAAGAACGGCTTGAACGGCACCATCCCGGCCACGGTGAACAACACGGTCGGATCGTGCGGGATCAGGCTGGCCGACGGCACCACCGTATGAGCCCGTGCAGCGAAGAAATCGAGGAATGCGTCGCGCAGCTGGTCGGCGTTCTGTGGTGGTGTGGCCATGGAGTCGCCAGCCTACCGAGCTAGTTTCGGCGCGTGCCCAAGCATTCCGACACGCCTCTAGACCTCCACGAGTGGATCAGCTTCGAAGATCGCCACGATCGGCGCACGTGGGTGTTCGATGCCACGTTCCTGCGCTCCAACTGGAGCTGCATCTACGGTGCCGGCTGCAAAGGGGTGCTCGATCACGACGCAACGGATCTCGCCCAGGGCTGCTGCAGTCACGGTGCCCACTTCATCGATGACGACGATGTCAACACCGTGCTCGATGCGTTGACTCGGCTCGAGCCGCGGCACTGGCAGAACTACAAGAAAGGTCGCAGCAAGGGAGTGCTCGAAACCGAGGATGGCGCCACCAAGACCCGAGTCGTCAACGACGCGTGCATCTTCCACAACGAGCCCGACTTTCCCGGCGGTGCCGGTTGCGCGTTGCACATCGCCGCTGTCGAGGCTGGTGAGCGATACATCGACTGGAAGCCCGACGTGTGTTGGCAGCTGCCCCTTCGGCTCGAGCATCACACCGACGACAACGGCTACGTCACATCGACGTTGCGCGAATGGAAGCGGCGCGACTGGGGTGAAGGCGGCACCGACTTCCACTGGTGGTGCACCGAAAGTGACGACGCATTCATCGGCAGAGTTCCCGCCTACAGGTACCTGCACGACGAGATCATCGAGATGGTCGGCCAAGACGCCTACGACCAGATGGTCGTGATGCTCGAACGCCCGAAGTGGACCCCACTCCCCCATCCGGCTGTCAGAAAGCGCTAGCGCACAAGGCGGCCACCTTGGTCCCGGCAACTCGCCACCCGTAACGCTCCATCTGGTCACGCCCGGAATGGCACGTAGCGTTTTGGGCGTGACCAGTTCGTCAGCCGATAAGTGCTTCTCTGATCGATGCCATCATCGTCGGTGATTCGCTGGCTACGTCGATGTACGTGAACTGCAGCGGGTGAAGGCCGTCGAGGATCATTCGGTTCATCCGCTCAGCGTCGTTCTGCATCTGCATCACGGTGCGGTGAAATCGATAGCCCAGCAACTCAACCACGACGTTCGTGCCAGGAAATCGACAGTCAACGCGAATGAGTCGATGGTTGCGCCGACCTACGATCTGCTGGGTCTGTGGCCGCGGAAGACCTGTCTGCGCCGTCAGCTGCAGGAACCGTCGCTCCAGCCAGGAATGGCCGCCGCGAGTGATCTCGTTCCCTTCGAGCACCTCAACGAGTCGAGCGAGACCTGCTCGACCACGTCTACGCAGCTCAACGACACGGCCGTGCAAGAAGTCCTCGCTGGTCAAGCCGTCGCGCAGCGCACTATCGATTGCCGAGGCGAGCCGTTCGGCCGTCTCAGTGGAGGCGAGGTCAATGATCGTGCGGGTTGCCGAGATCGTTGGCACGCCATCGGCGATGGTGGTGTCGAGTCGAACAATGTCGCGACACCGATCCACCACGTGACCGATGCGGGTCACTGATCGATCGTGGGGAATCGCGACATGAAAGGGCGGCTCCAGTCGAAAGCCTTCGAAGCCGTGAAGTGCGGCGGCCGTTGGGCCGTAGGCCCTGCAGGCGCCGCCTATTGAGGCGATCAGCTCCAGGAGCTCGAGCAAGTGGCGAGCGTGGACGAGGGCGCTGGCGCCCCGAGTGCGGATGCCGCTCAGGTCTCGGCTTCGAAGCGGCACGTCGTGTCGCTGACCATCTTCGACCACGCGCGGGTGGTGGGGTCTGGCCACGCGGCCAGAGTCAATCTTCCCGAGACCAGAACCGCAACCTCAGACGAACCGCGTAGCCACAGAACGCTACGTAGGCTTCTGTGGCTGCACAGTTCGCTTGGCTGAGACCGGTGAGCCGAACCACTCCACCATCCGGGTTTGGCTTAGGCGCTGACCTTTTTGTTGGCTTTACGGCGCTCTTCCAGAGGCAGGTAGCGCTTGCGGATCCGGATGGCCTTGGGGGTCACTTCGACCAGTTCGTCTTCGACGATCCACTCGATTGCCGTCTCCAGGGTGTGGATCCGCGGGTTCGGCAGCTTGACGGCATCGTCGTGGCTGTGCGTACGAATGTTGTTCTTCTCCTTGGGCCGCACGGCGTTGACGACCATCTCGTCGTCACGGGCACACTCGCCGACGACCATGCCTTCGTAGACCTGTTCACCCGGATTCACGAAGAACTGACCGCTGAGCTGGAGCTTGTCGAGCGCATATCCGGTGGTCTGGCCGACACGATCGCTGACCATTGCACCGCCGCGCGATTCAGGCATGTCGCCGGCCCACGGCATCCAGCCCATGTGATGCTGGTGCAGCAGGGCGGTGCCGCGGGTAGCAGTCATCAACAACGAGCGGAACCCGATGAGCCCTCGGCTGGGGCACTCGAACGTGATGATCGTGCGGCCGGCATCGCCGGTACGAAGATCGGTGATGCGGCCCTTGCGGGGCGCCAATTCCTGGGTGATGGTGCCGACGTGCTCGTCGGGTACGTCGCACACACCACGCTCTTGCGGCTCGTAGCGCTTGCCGTTGACTTCTTTGGTGATCACTTCCGGCCGGCTGACCTGCAGCTCGTAGCCCTCGCGGCGCATCGACTCGATCAGCACGGCCAACTGCAACTCGCCGCGGCCGGCAACTTCGATCACATCGGGCGAACCGGTCTCGAACAACTTGATCGAGACGTTGCCGAGCAGTTCCTTGTTCAACCGATCGACGAGGTGGCGGCTGGTGACGTACTTGCCGTCGCGGCCTGCGAACGGCGACGTGTTGACTCCGAAGGTCATACGCAGCACCGGCTCGTCGACGGTCAGACGGGTGAGAGCTTCCGGCGACTCGGAGGAGGCGATAGTGTCGCCGATCTCGACCTCGGGGAAGCCGGCGACGACGAACAGGTCGCCCGCCGACAATGCTTCGACCTCGTTGCGGCTGACGCCCTCGAACGCCATCAGCTGGGTGAGACGACGCTTCAGGGGCGCCTCACCCTCGTGGAACTCCGCAGTGAGCAGCGCCACGGTCTCGCCGCGGCGCATCACACCATTGACGACCCGGCCGATGGCCAGCCGTCCGAGGTAATCGCTGGCATCGAGGGTGGTGACCATGGCTTGCAGTGGTGCGTGGGGATCGCCGGACGGCGCGGGGATCGCCTCGAGGATGGTGTCGAGCAGCGGAGCGAGGTCGGCGTCGTCGCCAGGCATTCCGACGCCCCTGATGGCCTTGCCTTCGCGGGCGATGGCCGAGATGATCTCGAAGTCGATGTGGTGGTCGCCGGCGTCGAGATCGATGAACAACTGGTAGACCTCGTCGAGCACCTCGTCGGCACGGGCATCGCCGCGATCGACCTTGTTGATGATCACGATTGCCGGCAGATCGAGCGCCAACGCCTTCTGCAGCACGTATCGGGTCTGAGGAAGCGGTCCTTCGGCCGCGTCGACGAGCAACAGCACGCCATCCACCATCGTCAGCGCCCGCTCGACCTCGCCGCCGAAGTCGGCGTGCCCGGGAGTGTCGACGAGATTGATCTTGACGCCCTTCCAGGTGATCGAGGCGGCCTTCGCCAAGATCGTGATGCCTCGCTCACGCTCCTGGTCGTTGGAGTCCATGACACGGTCGACGACCGCCTGGTGGGCAGCGAAGGTACCGGTGGCGCGCAACAGCGCGTCGACGAGTGTGGTCTTGCCGTGGTCGACGTGGGCGACCAGGGCAACGTTACGAAGAGGAGTAGACATGACCTATCAGGGGGTGTTGAGGCGGACGCTGCCGTCTCGCTGAGGTTCAGTCGTCGGACTCGTCTTCTTCATCGTCATCAAACGTGACGCCGTACTTCTCCGCGAGCGCGGCGTACTCGTCTTCTTGAGTTGGTTGACGATGATCATTACTTCCGAATCCCAGATCGAATGCGCTGGGACCGGCTTGTTTGAGCTTTCGCGCTTCTTCGAAGCGGCGATGACGACCCTTCTTCACGGTAGGGCTCCCGAACCTAGAGAGTTGACATTGGGTCCCACTCTACCGGGTTGGGGCCCCAACATGTGGCATCCGCCCAGGTAGCGGGTGTCACGTGCCCTCGGCGTGTGGCACGATGGCCCGAATGGGTCGAATTGCAGCGCTGTTGAACCAAAAAGGTGGTGTCGGCAAGACGACGGTCACCCTCGGCCTGGCCTCGGCGGCCGCTCACGCCGGCCACCGAGTGCTCGTGGTCGACCTCGATCCACAGGGGTCGAGCACGTGGGTGCTCGGTCATGATCCAGCCGCCGATCAGCCAATGATGATCGTCCCGTCGCACTGGGGGCCGGAGGTCGACGTCGTTCCGTCCACGCCGGGCCTTCACGACCACGACCATCACCCAGGTGAGCCCCCACACCATCTGCGCCGTGCCCTGCATCGCGTGGCCGGCGACTACGACGCCGTGCTGATCGACTGCCCGCCCTCGCTCGGCCAGCTCACCACCAGCGGTCTGACCGCAGCCGACCTTGCTGTGATCGTCGTCGACCCCGCGGCGCTCGGCTTGCGCGGGATCGGCGCGGTCGCCGACGCGATCGACCACGTCTGGGACAACCACAACGCCGATCTCGAACTGGCCGGCGTGATCGTCAACCGCGTGCCGGCCATCAGCGCCGAAGCCGACCGCCGATACGACGAACTGACTCGAATCGTCGGACGCAAGGCGATCTGGCAGCCGTCCGTGCCACAACGCGTGATCGTCAACCAGGCGATCGGCGAGCGACGGGCGATCCACTCGTATGGCGCCCGCTCGGCGGAGGTCAGCGAGGTCTTCGACAAGTTGTGGGCGAAGCTGCGCAAGGCAGCTCGGTCCTAGAAACCGCGAAGCGCCCGCCTCATTCGGGGCCGGCGACGTCGATCAGTCGCAGTCCACCCCGGCCGTCGAACGTGAGCCCGGCCTTGCCCTGCACCAACCGTTGGATGTCGTCGCCGACCAACTCGGAGCGCCAACCCGACAGGAGTCGAGCATCGGCATCACCGCGCAGTAGCGCCACCAGATCGGCCCGCGTCGCCAGAAGACTGGTGTCGACACGCTGCTTGCGGGCCAGGTCAGCCATCCAGGCCGAGACGAGCGCGACTGCAGGGCGCAGGACACGGTCCAGCTCCTCACCGTCGGGGGCCGGGAGCTCGATGTCGCTGCGCTGGCCGTCGGCGACGGCATCGAGGATCTCTTTGCCCAAGTTGCCCTTGCTATGTCGCTCCTCGACTCCTCGCGACTGCACGAGATCGTGGGTGTTCTTCGGCTGGCGTTGGGCGATCCCGAGCACCGCCAGGTCGGGCAGGATCTGGCGGACGGGCACATCAACGGACATCGCCCGTCGCTCGCGCCACTCCGACACCGCCCGGGCGACTCCGCGGGCTCGTGGTTTCAACATGCGCACGTCCTTGATGCGCAGCCAAGCCTGACTGGGATCAGTGCCCGAGACCGGGCGCTGGCGCAGCTCCTCGCACGCCTCAGCGACCCACTGCGACCGCCCGAGCTCGGCGATCTGCGCGTCGAGGAGATCCTGAAGTGCCAGAAGGTGATCCACATCGGCGGCGGCGTAGAGCAGTTGCTCGTCCGAGAGTGGGCGGCGCAGCCAATCGGTGAGCCGGTCGCCCTTGGCCGCGAACACCTTGAGCTCGGCCATCAGCAGCGATACGAGCGACGGGGTGCTGTACCCGAGGAAGCCGGAGGCGAGCTGCGTGTCGTACAACCTGGCCGGCACAGCCCCGCACGAGTGGGTCAGCACATCCAGGTCTTGCTGGGCTGCGTGTAGCACCGCCACTGCATCGCTGGCGAAGAGCCGGCGCAACGAGGACAGGTCGACCGCCAGCGGATCGACCAAACTGGCCTGGCCGCCCTCGGTGGCGAACTGCATGAGGGCCAACTTCGGGAAGTACGTGCGTTCCCGATGGAACTCCGTATCGAGGGCATACCGCGACTCGGTGCACAGATGGTCGATCAGCGCATCAAAGTCCGTCTGCGTGTCGACCCACCGATGATTCACGCAGGCTGATCCCCGACGATGGTCTCGCGGCCGCTGGAGATCCACGCCAACGTGCCACCAGCAACGTTGACCGCCTCGAGCCCGTTGTCGAGCAGGAACTCGCACGCTCGATAGCTACGGGCACCCGATCGACAGATGACGTAGGCGCGCCTATCGGCAGGAAACTGGTCGAGTGCGGATGGAACAGAGGCGAGCGGTATGAGAACAGCCCCCGGAACGTGACCCGCCTGATACTCGTCGATCTCGCGGACGTCGATCAGTGGCGCACCCGATTGCAATGCCGATTCCAGCTCGTCGACGGACACTTCTGACACACTCATGCGACTGCAGGCTAGAGCCTTCGCAGGTCATCGGGCGTGTTGACGTTGCGCAGGTCGTCCGCCGGTACGTCGACCCAGGCGATGTCGAGCGACTCGATTGCCCGGTGCATCGCCCGCTCACCTGATGAGAACTGCGACCGCAACGACGAAGCTGCAGCCGAGGACCACACCGCGCACAAGGGCTCGGCACGGTCACTGTGGGCGATCGAGGCGTCATGGAGCCCGAGTGCGGCGATCAAGGCCGTCACGGTCGCCGCCCGAATGTTCGGAAGATCGCAGGCGAGGACCGCAGCGGGCGCACCCACCGAGAGCGCCGTGAGCACACCTCCGAGCGGGCCCTCGCCGGGAAACTCGTCAGCAACACGTTCCAGTCCGAGCCGGCGCAGCTCCTCCGTATCGCCCCCCACGGCGATCACTGGAGAGCAGCCGGCGCCGAGCAGGGCATCGGCCACTCGTCGAGCCATCGCCACGCCGTCGAAGCGGATCGTTGCCTTGTCGGCCCCCATGCGCCTGCTGGCGCCTCCGCAGAGCACCGCGCCCAGCGGGGCGGCAGCCATCACTGCTCGGAAGGGACGCCGCTGGGATCGAGTTGCTGAATGAACAAGGCAATGCGTTCAGCCTCGTCGTTCTCGCCAATCGCTGCCGCCATTTGCTGGAGGCCGAGCAGGCAACGCAGGAAGCCTCGATTGGTCTCGTCGACCCAACGCACGTACCCAGATCCGCGCCAACCATTGGCCCGCAACGCGTCGAGACCGCGGTGATAGCCCACGCGGTACGAGGCGTAACGCTCGATCTCGTCGCGTCCGAGAGAGCCCAGCGCCGCCCATCCGTTGAGCGAGCGGGGATAGGCCGCGACAGCCTTGGCCACCTCGGCACGACGGTCGCTCGGCGACGCGCTACATGCCTGGCTCAGCAGAGCGTCGACGGTTGCGCTCTCGGCCGGCAGCACAGTACGCGGCGGCCCTGATGGGTGCATCGAAATCGAATGCTCACTCACGCGATCACACTACGCCTAGGGTGCGTTCATGACGTCAATGACGGTTGAGTCTGCCAAGAACATCGGGATCGGCATAGCGCTGGGGCTGGTCGTACTGATGGTGTTGACGGCATGGCTGGTGAAGAGCGTGACGACCAAGCTGATCAGTGTGCTGATCATCGCCGGGCTGGCCTTCGGGGTGTGGACCCAGCGCTCGTCACTGCAGGACTGCGCCACCAAGGTCAAGGCCCGAGCAGCGACGGTCGGTGACACCACCGATGTCACGTGCACCTTTCTCGGCACCAACATCAAGGTCCCAGTACCCACGCCGTCGGTGCCGTAGCGCCGCAATCACAGCGACCAGGGCGGGCCGATCGTTCGCAGCAGCGGGTCGATCACGGCCGACCTGAAGAGCGCAGGGTGGCTCAGCGGCGCGTCGTGGCGGCAGTTGGCAAGCTCCACGAGGGGGCACCCGAGCAACTCGGCGGCGTGCTTCATGCCCCGTTGGTGATGTGCTGCGCCGAGCGTGCCGTAGGCAACCACCACCGGCATCGTGATGGATGCTGCGGTCCACGGACGATTGCGGCGCACATCGGCGAGCTCCCCGACCATCGCCGCGCCCTCGGCACGTCGGGTCTGTTTGCTGCGCTCCGGAAGCGCCTCCCAACGTTGATCACCAAGCATGCGACGCAAGAACCGCTCTGCCGCGTCTTCCGTCTTGCCCAACCCGGCGACCGCAACCGATCCCGCCGTGGTACGGGGCCACCACGATTCCCACGACAACGGCGTTTCGTAGACGGCGACACCGGCAACCAAATCGGGGTGTCGCTCGGCGGCCGCCAGGGCGATGTTGCCGCCGTAGCTGTGCCCGACGAGGACCGCCCTCCGGCCCGCCAACAAGCGGACCAGATCGTCCACCTGGTCACCGATCACGAATGGCCCGGGGTGAGGGAACGATCGGCCATAGCCCCGGCGGTCGTACCGCAAGACTCGAAACGTTTCGTCGAGTTGGCGGCTGAGCTTCAACATCCCCGCCGATCGATCCATCGATCCGTGGATCAAGGCCAGGAGTGGGTGATCGGGGTCACCGGCCTCGTCGGCCCAGATTCCGCTCACGCGACGCGGACGATTCGCAGCACGTCGGTGGCCGCTCCGCTCGGCCGATCCGGTGCGCCCGCCAGCACCAAGACGATGTCATTGGAGTGGACCAGACCATTCTGAACGGCCTTCTCGACCGCGAACCAGACCAGCTCGTCGGTGTTCTTGTAGGTCTCCACGTGCAGCGAGGTGATGCCCCACGACAAGGCGAGGGCGCGGACGGTCTCGGGGTCGGGCGACAAGCCGATCAAGCGGGCCGATGGGCGGAACCGGGCCATCGCCAGCGCGGTTCGACCCGAACGCGTGCAGCACAAGATGGCTACCGCCCCGGCATCGGTGGCCGCCAAGCCGGCGGCGTGAGTGATGGCCGTCGTGATCGGGTCAGGACCGTTTACAGCACCGATCTGATTGAGGCGAACGACATGCTCTGCCCATTGGGCATAGTTCGCCTCCCGCTCGGCATGTTCGGCGACGCGAGCCATCGTCCTCACCACGTTCACGGGATCGGCTCCGATTGCAGTCTCCCCCGACAGCATGATCGCGTCGGACCCATCGAACACGGCGTTGGCAACATCGCTGACCTCGGCGCGCGTCGGAGAGGGTGCGGTGATCATGCTCTCCATCATCTGAGTGGCCGTGATCACGGGCACTCCCGCTTCGACGCATGAGCGAACGATCCGCTTCTGCATGTGCGGCACATCTTCGAGCGGGCATTCGATCCCCAGGTCGCCACGAGCCACCATCACTGCATCAGATGCAGCGATGATCTCGTCGAGATGTTGAATCGCCGAGAGCGTCTCGATCTTTGCCACCAGGCGGGTGGTCAGTGGAGCGATCGATCGGCGCACAGCATCGAGGTCATCACGCCCGCGCACGAATGACACGGCAAGGAAGTCGGCACCCTGCGCAACCATCTCCGCGGCGAGAAGAAGATCTTCTTGGGTCGGGCTGGCGATTCGCAACCGCTCGGACGGAAGGTGCACGCCTGGCCGGCCCTGGGCGTGACCCCCGCTGCGCACCTGGCATTCGGCTCCGCGAGCGCTCAGCGACTCGACCCTGAGGGTGATGGCGCCGTCACCGATCACGATCCGGTCACCGACGTGAAGGTCATCGAGCAGCGTCGTGTAGTCCACGCCGATCACGGCGCCGGAGCTGGTCGCGACATCGGTGACGACCATCACCATCGATCCGCCGGGCAGCTCGACGCCGCCTTCGGGAAACGGCGCGGCGCGAACCTTCGGCCCGGGCAGGTCGGCCAGCACTGCGACGACCGATCCGGTGCGCTCCGCCGCGGCGCGCACTGCATGGAGCCGGGCAATGTGATCGCTGAGCGAGCCATGGCTGAGGTTGAGTCGAACCACGTCGACACCCGCCGTCATCATCGCGTCGAGCACGTCCGGACGATCCGTGGCCGGGCCGAGCGTGGCCACGATCTTCGTTCGAGCGTTCATACCTGATTATCTAGTGATCCATGGAGTCGTTGTTGGACCGCCGCCGAGCCGAGCATCTCGACGCAATCTACGCCCGTTGCCGAGAGCGGGCGTACCGCTGATGGAGCTCGACGATCTCATCACCTTCCTCGACGGCTCACCGTCACCTTGGCACGTCGTCGCCACCGCAGCCGAACGGCTGACACAAGCCGGCTTCGAGTCCGTCGATCTCGAGCAGCCATGGAGCACCATGCCCGCTCGCGGCTTCGTCGTTCGCGGCGCAGCGCTCGTCGCTTGGAAGCGGGCGGCGCCTGCCGACGGCACATCGCCGCTACGACTCGTCGGAGCTCACACCGATTCCCCCGGTCTGCGAATCAAGCCACGACCCGACACCGGTGGCGTCGGTTGGAAGCAGCTGGGCGTGGAGGTCTACGGCGGGGCGTTGATCAACTCGTGGCTCGATCGCGACCTCGGCATCGCCGGTCGGGTCGAGCTGACCGACGGGTCGGCGATCGACATCCGCATCGACGAAGCAGTGTGCAGAGTCCCGCAGTTGGCGATCCATCTGGATCGCGACGTCAACGAGCGAGGCCTCATCCTCGACAAGCAGCAACACCTCACGCCGGTGTGGGGCTCCGGTTCGCCTCGCGCTGGCGAGTTCGCCGAATGGCTGGCGGGTCGACTGGGGTGCGCCACCGTTGACGTCGGCGCTTGGGAACTGTGTCTCTTCGACCGCACTCCCCCGGAGATCCTCGGAGCCGACCAATCGTTGCTGGCCGCTGGGCGCCTCGACAATCAGGTCTCGTGCTGGGCTGCCGTCGAAGCCATCACCGGCACCGCAGATCCCGAACACTCGTCAGCAGTCATCGCCTTGTTCGACCATGAGGAAGTCGGCTCGGAGAGCGCCACCGGCGCGGCCGGCCCGCTGCTCGAACACGTCCTCGAACGATTGTCAGCGACGACTGGCGCATCGCGTTCCGAGTTCCTCGCCCAGCTGGCTCGTAGCACCTGTGTGTCGGCCGACAACGCGCACGCGGTCCATCCCAACTACCGCGAGCGACACGAGCCCGACCATCAACCGATCGTCAACTGCGGCCCTGCCATCAAGCTCAACAGCAACCAGCGCTACGCAACCTCGGCTCGATCGGCGGCGATGCTGCAGCGGGTGTTCGAGGAGGCGGGCGTGCCGTCACAAGTGTTCGTCAGCCGCAACAACATGCCATGCGGCACGACGATCGGCCCCATCACGGCGACCCGTCTTGGCATCGAGACGGTCGATGTCGGTGTGCCTCAACTCTCGATGCATTCAGCGCGCGAGTTGTGCGGTGTCGCCGATCCGGTATCGCTTGCCAAGGGCTTGCGGCACTACTTCGAACGCGCCTGAGCCGATCTGCTCCGCTCAGCCGACGCGGGCCTGGGCGATGTCGAACAGCCGTTGCAGCTCGGCGTGCAGTTCGATCGTCAACAGCCGGGCGGCGTCGCGTTGTGCCTTCGGGCTGCCGGTGACGCTCGCCGTCTGCAGCGGTTTACCGACTACCACGTGCACCTTGCGCGGGCTGATGAACTTCGCGCCGCGTGGCATCGCCCGCTCCGAGCCACCGATTCCGACCGGCACGATCGGGACGCCGGCTTTGACGGCAATGAAGGTGGCTCCATCGAACAGCGGCTGAACGAGTGGGCCGCTCTTGCGTTCACCCTCGGGAAACAGCACCAGCGGCTCGCCATGCTCGAGCACGGCGATGCATCGCTTCAGTGCCTCGCGATCGGCAGTGCCACGACTGACGGGAAAGCCGCCGAGCGCCGTGAGCAGGCGTCCGAACGCATCGTTCTTCCAGTACTTGTCGGCGCCCATGAAGCGCATGCGACGGCGGGTGACACCCGACGCGATCGGCGTGTCGAGGATGCTCCGATGGGTGGGGGCGAGAAGGAACGTACCCGTCGCCGGAACGTTCTCCCGACCCTCGACGGTCATGCGGCACCACGTGCGGCAGAAGGTCGTGACGATGAACCGCACGGTCTTGTAGGCCATGCGATCGACGATCTTGTTGCCCGTCAGCCTCGTCGAGATCTTGGTCATTGACGCTCCAGGAGTTGTTCGATCTGCTCGAGCACCTGGTCGATGCTGAGTCCGGTGGTATCTACCACGATCGAGCCGGCGGCCTCGACGAGGGGCCCGTCGGATCGAGACTGGTCGTGCCGGTCGCGCTGGGCGATCGATTCCTCGATCTCGTCGACATCGCCGCCGGTCTCCGCGCCGCGGCGTTCGGCACGAACCCTCGGCGAGGCCGTGAGGTACAGCTTCAGTTCGGCATCGGGGAACACCACCGAGCCGATGTCGCGACCCTCGAGCACGCCTCCACCTCGTTCACGCGCCCATCTGCGTTGGCGTTCGACCAGCTCGGCACGGACGCGGCTGTTCGCGGCGACGGCACTGACTGCGATGGTCACTTCGCGACTGCGAATCTCCGACGTCGCCTCGACGCCATCGACGAAGACCCCGCGTTCGCCGACCTCGAGACCGACCTCCTCGGCCAGCTCGGCGACCTGGTCGGCATCGGCCGGATCGATGCCACGGCGCATCGCCGCCAGCGTGACTGCCCGATACATCGCCCCGGTGTCGAGGTACTCCAAACCGAGACGCGCAGCCAGGGCCCGCGCCACAGTGCTCTTGCCGGCGCCTGCCGGACCATCAATGGCAATGACCCGCACTTACCAGCTCGTCCCCTGCGGTAGGCCCTCGCTGTATCCGGCAGCACTCTGAACGCCCACGATGGCGCGCTCGTGGAACTCGGCGATCGTCGCCGCGCCGGCATAGGTGCACGCCGAACGCACGCCGGCGACGATCTCGTCGATGATGTCTTCGACACCCGGCCGGTCGGGATCGAGATACATCCGCGAGGTGCTGATCCCCTCCTCGAAGAGCTCTTTGCGAGCCCGTTCGAACGCAGTCTCCGTGCGATTGCGGCTCTTGACGGCACGATTGCTGGCCATGCCGAAGCTCTCCTTGTAGAGACGTCCGTCGGGGTCGCGCAACGTATCGGCGGCCGACTCGTACGTGCCCGCAAGCCACGATCCGAACATCACGTTGGCTGCTCCGGCCGCCAGGGCGAGGGCGACGTCGCGGGGATAGCGAACTCCACCGTCGGCCCAGATGTGCTTGCCGTAGCTCGCGGCCTCGGCCGCGCATTCCATGACTGCACTGAACTGCGGTCGGCCGACGCCAGTCATCATCCGGGTGGTGCACATCGCCCCGGGGCCGACGCCGACCTTCACGATGTCGGCACCGGAATCGATGAGGTCACGTGTGCCTACGGCGGTGACGACGTTGCCAGCGACGATGGTTGCATCGGGTGCGACCGCACGAACTTCCTCGATCGCCCGCAACGTTCGGGTCTGGTGGCCATGGGCCGTGTCGATCACCAACACGTCGGCGCCCATTGCTATGAGCGACTTCGCCTTGGTGGCCGGGTCGCCATTGATGCCGACGGCAGCGGCGATGCGTAGCCGACCCTCGGAATCGACCGCCGGCTTGTAGATCGTCGATCGGAGCGCACCCTTGCGCGTGATGCAGCCGATGAGTCGCCCTGATCCATCGACAACGGGCGCGACCGACAATCGCTGCCCCGACAGTCGGTCGTAGATCTCATCGGGCGACGTTCCGTCTTCGATGACCATCAGGTCACTGCTCATCACGTTCTTCAACTGGCTGAAGCGGTCGAACCCCACGGCATCGTGTTCGGTGAAGATCCCCGCCGGTGTGCCGTCGTCACCGACGACGACGAGCGCGCCGTGAGCGCGTTTGTGGATCAAGCCGAGTGCGTCACCGACGGTGTGGGTTGGGCTGAGTGTGATCGGGGTGTCGTAGACGATGTGGCGTGACTTGACGTACCCGATGACTCCTTCGACGACGTCGAGCGGGATGTCTTGGGGTAGAACAGTGAGCCCGCCGCGCCGCGCCACGGTCTCGGCCATTCGCCGTCCTGCGACAGCGGTCATGTTGCTGACGACGACGGGGATCGTCGTGCCGAGACCATCGGGAGTAGTGAGGTCAACCGTGAAACGTGATGGGACCGACGACAGACTTGGCACCATGAACACGTCGCTGTAGGTCAGATCGTATGGCGGGCTTTCATTCAGCAGGCGCATAGCTTCTCCAGATCGGCTGATGGCCACGACGGACCGCTCAAGGCTACGGCCTGCACACGACTTCCGCGACGACCGGACGCCGATACGGTTGCGGTGTGACACCGCCGATCGTTCTCGTCCACGGGTGGGGTGGGTCGTTCGACGCAACGTGGCACGACAACGGGTTCACGCAACTGTTGCGCGACGCCGGACGAGATGTCGTGGGGGTGGACCTGCTCGGGCACGGGACAGCTCCCAAACCGCACGACCCTGAGGCCTATGCCGATCTGACGACCCGTGTCACCGACGCGCTGCCCGACGGCCCCGTCGACGCCATCGGGTTCTCGCTGGGGGCCATCACGCTGCTGCGTCTTGCCGTGCGCGAGCCGCAGCGGTTCAACCGGCTGGTGCTGGCCGGGATCGGACAATCGGTGTTCGACAGCGACAACAGCCGCACCGAACGGATCATCGCCGCGCTCGACGGCCGCGGCGACCCCGACGACAACCTGTCGCGGCTCTTCGTGCAGTACGCCAACCAGCGCGGCAACGACGTCGTCGCCCTCAAAGCGGTGCTGAAACGACGGAGCGCGCCGATGTTGCCGGAGATGCTGGCAACCGTGACCTGCCCGACCCTGGTCGTCATCGGTGATCGCGACTTCGCCGGCCCCGGTGAGCCGCTGGCGGAGGCTTTGCCCAACGCCACGCTGTGCACGTTGCGCAACGTTGACCACTTCGCCACACCAGAGGCGTTCGGGTTCATCGACGCCGCGCTCGGCTTCCTCGACGCCGTGCCGGCGTGAACGACATCGATCGCGCCCTACAGGTGCTTCGCGATGGCGGGCTCGTGGCGATCCCGACCGAGACCGTCTACGGGCTTGCTGCCGATGCATCGAACCCCGCCGCGGTGGAGCGAATTTTTTCCACCAAAGGGCGCCCGGTCGTTCATCCGCTGATCGTTCACCTCGGTTCGGCAGAGCAGCTCGTCGACTGGGCTTCGACGATTCCGCCGGCTGCGGCCCTGCTCGCCGACGCCTGCTGGCCGGGCCCGATCACGTTGCTGGTGCCGCGGGCCGCGCACGTGCTCGACGTGGTGACCGGAGGGCGGTCCACCGTCGGCGTTCGCGTTCCTGCGCACCCGCTGACCCTCGAGTTGCTGGCCAGGTTCGGCGGCGGGCTGGCCGCGCCGTCGGCCAATCGCTTCGGTCGAGTCAGTCCGACCACAGCCGATCATGTCCGCGCCGATCTGGGTGACGACGTTGATTTCGTTCTCGACGGCGGGCCCTGCCCAATCGGTGTCGAATCGACGATCGTCGACTGCACCGTGGACCCCCCACAGGTTCTGCGACCTGGCGGGATACCAACCGAAGACATCGCCACGCTGCTGAGCACCAACCTCGGTGCCTCCGTCGGGCCGAGCCGCGCCCCTGGCATGTTGGCCTCGCACTACGCCCCGCGATGCCACGTGATGCTGGTGGCAACTAGTCAGGATGCTCAGCGGCTGGCGGCGGATCGCCCCGGCATCGAGATCCTCGACGATCAGGATCTCATCCGCTACGCCCACACGTTGTACAGCCTGCTGCGTAGTGCCGACGATCGCGATGTCGACACGGTGATCGCGGTCATGCCCCCAGCGGTCGGACTCGGCCACGCCATCCGAGATCGCCTCACCAAGGCAGCCTCTCAGCCGCGCTGATACGAACTGGCGATCGTCAACGAGACGGCGAACGCGGCAACGGAGCCCAGCAACAGCGTCCATGCCAGCCACCGGCGCGAGCGCAACCGTCCACCCACCACCCATGGCGCGACGAAGAACACTGCTTGAAACGCGGTGTTCATCTTGATGCCGTGGTCGACGCGATTGCATGGCGCTTGGTGGAGCCCACCGTTGCCGGGAATGTCGGTGCAGGCCGTTCCCAGTCCAAAGCCGAGCAAGAGTCCGCCCGTCAACAGGAGGAACGAAAGAACCATCACGCAGATGAAGACGATGTCCGCTGTGGTCGGGTTGTGTGCGTCCGAAGGTGGTCGATCGCTCTTGTCCGTGGCCACTCGTCCATCTTGCCTCGCGCGAGCTGGCGTCCTCAAAGACGGTTGAGGTTGGCTACCCATGCATCGCGGACCGCCTCGACATCTGGAGCGGGATCGTCGCCGACGGAGGCAACGGTGAGGGTGACAGTGCTGCCGCCGGCGTCGGGCACGAGATCGAGGCGGCACCAGCACGGCGCCGGCTCGGTGAGGTGCACTTCGAGGACGTACGGAGGATCGTCGACGAGCATCTCCCCCATCCACGACGTGACCACCAGCAAGGCCTCGAAGGCCTCCACCGGCAAGCGATCGATCGTGAACGACGGGGCGTCGTGTTGCACACCGCGGTGGCGAGGCAGCGGCGATTGTCGATGCATCAATTGGGTGATCACCACGTCGAATGCGGCGTTGATCTCACCCATCCTGACCGTGTCGCCACCATGATCGGGGTGGAACTCGGCGGCGAGGCGACGGCGGGCAGAGCGCACTTCATCGGGCGTCGCGTCGGGGCTCACACCCAGCACGGCGAACGGATCGGTGGTCATGCAGTCGAGGGGTACGTCGACGACCGCAATTCGGCATAGCGCGCCCGCACCCCGGCTGGATCGCCCGTCGCTGCCGGCAGCGGCGTGCCGACCCCCAGCGTCCATCGATCGGTCACTTCGGCGTGCGTGATCCCTAGAGCGACCGCGGCTGCCTGCACACAGGCGCCGGTGGCGACGGCCTCGTCCGCGTCGGCAAGCATCACCGGTAGGTCACACAGTTCGGCGACGACCTGACGGTATGTAGCACTTCGCGCTCCGCCGCCCACCAATCGAACGGCGCTGACCGGGGCCTCGGCACGAAGCGCGTCAAGCGCGTCGAGCAGGCCACACACCACTCCTTCGACCGCGGCGCGGGCGAGCTGCTCGCGGGAGACGTCGCTGCGAATCCCCGCGAGAAGTCCCGAGGACTTCGGAAGGTTCGGTGTTCGCTCGCCGTCGAAGTACGGCAGCACGGTCAGCCCGCCCGCGCCGGCCGGCGCGGCAAGTGCAAGCCGATCGAACTCGTCGTGGCCGACACCGAGAAGCCTGGCGATCGCGTCGCTGACCTTGGTTGCGTTGAGTGTGCACACCAACGGCAGGAACCCCCCAGTGGCATCGGCAAAGCCCGCCACTGCCCCACTGACATCCGCGGTCGATCGCTCGCTACGCGCATAAGCCGTGCCGGATGTACCGAGGGAGACCACAGCGACTCCTTGCGTCAGCCCGAGGCCCAGCGCGGCGGCCATGTTGTCGCCCGTGCCACAGGCCACCTTGGCACCCTTCCATTCGCCGACGACTTCGGTGGGCGATGCAACGCGTGGAACGACGGTCGACCAGTCGCGGTCGTTGTCGATGATCGACAGGATGTCCCAGCGATACTCGCTGGAGGATGGTGACCAGTAGCCGGTTCCCGACACGTCGCCGCGGTCGGTGACGAGTTCGCCGGTGAGACGGAACGTCATCCAGTCGTGCGGAAGGACGACGTGGGCGATTCGGGCCCAGTTGTCGGTTTCGTTGCGGTGCAACCAACTCAGCTTCGTGACGGTGAATGCGGCGACCGGCACGCTGCCCACCGCTGCAGCCCAGTCGGCGGCGCCACCCGGCAACTGCTTCAGCAACCAGCCGGCATCCGCCGCGGTCTCGGTGTCGTTCCACAGCTTCGCCGGACGGATCACCTCGCAGCCCTCGTCGAGCACGACCATCCCGTGCTGCTGGCCGGCGACGCTGATGGCCTCGACCTGGGGCGAGCCGGCAGCCGCCCACGCAGCTTCGAAGGCCCCCCACCACACCTGGGGATCCTGCTCGGAGCGGGGCGGAGTCGTCGGGGTGTGCGGTGCGGATCCGCGGGCGACGACCGCACCGTTGAGGAGATCCCGCACCTCGACCTTGGTGCTCTGGGTCGATGAATCGACTCCGGCGACCAACCGCGCCTTCACGTCAGACATGCACGAACCGTAGCTGGCCTGCCATGATCGCTCTGATGCAGAGCACCTTGCCGTACATCGATGCCGCCGAGCTCTTCCAACTCGTCTCCCTGACCGAGGCGCTCGACGCCTTGCGCGACTGCTTTGCCGTCGGCCCGTCCCACGTCGACCGGGTCCACGCCTCCGTGGGAGGTGCAGAGTTCCTGGTCATGCCTGCCGCTGCCGGTCACACTGCCGGCGTGAAGCTGGTCGGAATCCAGCCGGCGAATCAGGCGCGGGGCCTGCCCATCATCCAGGGGGTGTACGTGCTGTTCGACATGCGCATCGGCCAACCGGTCGCGCTTCTCGACGGCGCCGCGCTCACGACGCTGCGCACGCCGATGATCTCCGCGTTGGCAACCGACGTTCTGGCACGCCGCGACGTTCGCTCACTCGGCATCATCGGAACCGGTCCGCAGGCGATCGCTCATGTCGAGGCGATGCGCGTTGTGCGTCCCGACATCGATCGCATCGTCGTAGCCGGACGTACCGACGCTCACGTCGCCCGAGTCGTCGAGGAACTGATCGCAGTCGGCGAGGCCGCAGCCGCAGGCTCGTACGCCGACGCGGCATCGTGCGATATCGTCTGCGCCGGGACTCGCTCCGACACCCCGCTGTTCGGGCTCGCCGACGTGCAGGCCGGTGCCCACATCAACCTCGTCGGCTCGTACCGCCTCGACCTGCGCGAAGTCAGCGCCGATCTGATCGCCGGCGCCACCGTCACGGTCGACGAGCTCGGTGCGGCGAAGGCGGAAGCCGGTGACCTGCACTTGGCCGCGGAGGAGGGCGTGTGGTCATGGGATCGGGTGGCCGGCGACCTCACCGACCTCGCCAGTGGTCGACTGGCCCGCACGTCATACGCGGAGATCACGCTGTTCAAGAGCGTCGGGCTTGCCGTACAGGACCTGGTCATCGCCGAACGCGCAGCCGCCGCGGCGGGGATCCTGGAGGCATCGTGACCAAGTCGGTCGTCATCATCGGTGGCGGGCTCGTCGGCTTGTCCTCGGCACTGTTCCTCACCGAGGCCGGTGCGGAGGTCACCATCATCGACAGCGGGGCGCTGGGCAGCGGTGCGGCTCGTGGCAACGCCGGTTTCATGTGTACGGCGATCGTCGAACCGTTGCCCGCTCCGGGCGCAATCGTCAACGCGCTGAAGTCGCTGCGTGACCCATCTCGGGCGCTGCGCGTGCTGCCGAAGGCGGTGCCGAAGATGACACCGTGGTTGCTGGCGTTCGCCCGCAACTGCACCAAGTCGAGGTACCAGTCGGGTCGTGCCGCGCTGGCTCGGTTCAATCACAACAGTTCGGCGATCGTCGAACGGCTCGCTCATCAGGGCGCCGCAGTCAGCTTGAGTCGCGAACTGCTCGTGCCGTACCACGACGTCGCCAAGGCGGAGCATCACTTCAAGGCGTTGCAACCGATGGTCGAGTTCGGGGCTCGCATCCCCGATCGGATCGTCGACGGTGACGAGATTCGCCGGCTGGCACCTGCCATCACCGATCACATCCGAGCCGGTTTGGTGATGCCGGGTGACCGCTCGATCGATCCGCGTCGTTACGTCGACTCGGTCATCGACATCCTCCGCAATCGGGGGGTGCGCTTCATGGAGCACACCGCCGTCACCAAGGTCATCTCGTCAGGTGACCGGATTCTCCGCCTCGAGACGTCCGGCGGCTCCGTCGATGCCGACGAGTACTTGCTCGCCGCCGGGGCGGGCTCTCGACTGCTCGCCAAGCAGTTCGACCTGCGCCTCGCGGTCATCCCCGGTCAGGGCTACAACGTTGGTCTGCCGACGTCGCCTGGTCTTCAGCAGCCGGTGATCTTCGAAGAGGTCCACGCCGTGGCAACTCCGTTCGACGACCGCATCCGTCTCGGCGGCACGATGGAGTTCGGTGGCGACAACCCTCCCTTCGATAGCCGGCGCATCGAGGCCATCGTTGCCTCGATGCGAGCGTTCCTCGACCTCGATTGGGACCATCGCTTCGACACCTGGGCGGGGTCACGCCCGATGAGCGCGGATGGGCTGCCGTTCATGGGACGGCCAAAGCGGTGGCGCAACGTCGTCGTCGGCGCTGGTCACGGCATGTTCGGCCTGACCCTTGCGCCTCCCAGCGGAGTCGCCATCGCCGAGCTGATCATGACCGGTCACTCGTCGAACGACATCCGTGCGTTCGACCCAGACCGCAACCCGCTGCGCCGCTAAGAGGCACCGATCTCGTCGCCCCAGAGGTCGCTGAGCACGTAGCCGAGCGGATACGGATCGCTGGGGTCGACCGTGCTGGTATGCGTGCCGACCACCCATCCTCTGCCGGAGATCCGTGGAAGGACGGCCGGGCGACCGCCAACTGTGGTCTCGCCGATGATCTCGACGTCGAACTCGCTGTCGATCAGCGATCGGGCGACAAATCGACTACCCACCTCGGCAATCCCGCGCGCTGCCATGACGGCCATGCGCGCCGAGTTGCCGGTGCCGCAGGGCGACCGGTCGACACGCCCGCTGAGCACCGTTGCGCCGCGCAACGAGCCGTTGCTCGGGTCGTCGTCTCCGATCAGCATGACGTACGAGATGAAGTCGATCTCCGGGATCTCCGGGTGCTGCACGGTGATCGACTGCCGCGCCGCCAGCGAGATCGCTGTACCCGCCTCGACGACCTGACGGGCGTTTCCACGGTCGAGCTTGACACCGAACTGGGCCGGGTCGACGAGCAGGTAGTAGCAGCCGCCGTAAGCGACATCGACGACGATGTCGCCGAGGCCCGGCACGAACAACGGAACGTCGAGCGCCTCGACGAACGACGGCACTCCGTCGAAGGTGACTCGCTCGCAACGGCCGTCGCGACACGTGGCTGTCGCCCGAATCAAGCCCGCTGCGGTCTCGAGCACGACTGAGGTCTGCGGTTCGACCATCGGCACCGTGCCGGTCTCGAGGAGCGCGGTGACGACACAGATCGTGTTCGAGCCGCTCATCGCATGAGCTCGGTCGGCCTGGCAGATGATGAACCCCGCGTCGGCCTGCGGATCGAGTGACGGGAACACCAAGTTGCTACTGGTCTGTGGGCGTCCACGGGGTTCGAAGCAGAGGAACCTGCGGATCGAGTCGTCGACCTCGTTGATGTGCCGCAACTTGTCACGCATCGACGCCCCCGGCACCTCGAACACCGAGCCCAGGTAGCAGGTGCCTTGCTCGCCTTCGGCGTGCACCTCCACGGCGGTGTACGACTTGGTCGAGCGCATTGGTCGACTCAGCCCTTGGCGTACGGGGCGGCCAATGCCTGGTCGAGCACGGCCAGCAGTTCGACGGCAACGTCTTCGGTGAGCCCCAGCAACGGTGCCCGCACTGGCCCACAGTCGATGCCGAGATGGGCGAGGCCGAGCTTTGCCTTGGCGTTGTACGAGCCACTTTCCATGTTCTGGATCCACGGCAGGATCGCCGCGAACTGACCGATGGCCTCGCCGTACTTGCCTTCGTTGGCGGTGTTCATGATCACCACGTGATGACGGGGCAACACGTTGGCCGTACCCGCCAACCAACTGCGCACACCCCACGAGAAGTAGTCGGCAGCCTGGTCGTCGCTGCCGCACATGATCTGCAGCCGGTCGACGTAACGTCGTTGCAATTGCAAGAACCTCGAGAAGTCGCCGCTGGACTCCTTGATGGCGATGATGTTGGGATGATCCGCGACCGCATCGAGGCATTCGAAGCCGATCTCGACACCGGCGCGAGCCGGGTAGTTGTACAGGACGATCGGCTTGTCGACGGCGTCAGCGACGGCTCGGTAATGCGCGGCCAGCTCTCGCTGCGTGGGTAGCGACGTGGGCGGCGCAGCGAGCATGATCGCGTCGTAGCCCATCCCAACGGCGGCCTCGGCGAGGTGGATCGCTTCGCGTGTGGAACCGGCATTGCAGCCGGCGACGAGCACGGCCCGACTGCCAACCACCTCGCCGGTGTGCGCCATCACGCTCTTGCGCTCCTCGAACGACATGGCGTAGTACTCGCCAGTCGTACCACACGACACCACACCGCTGACACCGGCATCCAGACAGAAGTCGACCACCTTCGTCAGCGTCGAGAGGTCGAGCCCCTCGTCGGCGTCGAACGGAGTGACGACGGGGACGTACACACCCTCGAGTTTCAAGTCGGTCATGTGCTTCACGGTACCACTGGGCCGCCGACTAGCCCAGCGCCATGAGCGCAACGCCCACACCGCTCGCCGCGATCCCGATGGCTTGCCATGGCTTCAGTCGCTCCTTGTTGAAGATCACCGACAACAGCACCCCGGCGGCCGCGAACTGCGAAGCGGCCACTGACACCGGCCCGGCAGATCCCTTGATGTACCCGAGCTTCAGCGCACCGAGGGCGATGCCCCCGGCCACCCCGCTGCCGATGCCCCAGATCCGCGCCGGGGCGCGAATCGCCAGGAGCGGTGCCTTGTCGACACGTTGCAGCATGACGAGGAACGCCAGTCCGGAAAGTCGTTGCACCATCACCGGCGACAGTCCGGCAGCATCGGAGGTCTGCGAGGTCAGCGTGAACGCGATGCCGAAGAGCAGCCCGGCGCCGACACCCAACACCAACCCCAGCCTGATGCTGCCCATGCCGCCACGTTCGTACGTGGTGAAGACGAGTGCGAGCAGGCCCAGCACCATGCCGCATGCAGCGACCTTGCTGGGTGTGTGCCCCTTGGCGAGGTCGTACAGCACGGGCACCGCGGCGAGCAGGACCGATGCGACGGGGGCGACGATCCCCATCCTGGCCACGGTGTAGCCGCGATAGAGCAGCACCAACCCGCCCGAGAGCACCACACCCGACAGCGCGCTGAGCACGAAGTCGCGCAGGGTCCATTCGACTGGCTTGACGAAGAGGAGCAGTGGGGCGAGCAGACCCGACACGGCAAGGTTGGTGCGACTCACCGAGACCGAGCTGATCGTGCGCGAAGCCCTGCTTGCCGTGAAGTCGCTGACACCCAGCAGGATGCCCGCGACAACGCCAAGTAGTACGCCCACAGCGTCGGATCAGTTCTCGACCGGGACGCGCTCGGTGAGCGGCGGTGGCGGATCGGCTGGGCTGCCATACCCATGGCGCCGGCCCGACGCGCCCGTGTACGGGACACAGGTTGCCGGTTGCCAACCGACCAAGATCGTCGGATCCGGCTCGAAGACCTCGACGCGCAATGGGTTGCAGTTCGGTTCGGCGTCGGAACCTTCGCCCCACAACGGCACGGCGAGGTCGCCGCCCGGGCACAGCGAGATGGCCATCAGCAGATCGATCTCGGCGAGCAACTCGACGAAGTCCCCCGGCCGAGCCGGGCACTTCTTCATGAAGTAGCGCTTGTCGTCGGGCATCAGCCCGGTCACCTGGAACAGGTTGATCACATCGTGCACATCGAACTCGGTGAGACCGAATTCGGCCACCGCGCGAGTGAGGTTCGAGTGGCAGTGGAAGTCGTACGCGGCGCCGCTGAGCATCTGATTCACGTACGGATCGCAACGCGTGCCGAGCAGGTCGTGGCAGCCGGCGTCGTCGCCATCACGGCCGTAGCCGATGGTGTCGGCGATGAAGGTGACCATCGGCCGCAGGAACGGCAGGTTGCTCCACAGACGATGGCCGGTGGTGACGTGAGTGCCGTAGAACTGTCGAGTGCGGCTGGCCCAAAAATGCTCGCGAGGATCGGATTGTGCCCACAGGTTGAGGTCGACCACCTGCGGGCCGTCGAGCGTGGAGAACCGCACGATCTGGCCTGCTTGCACCTTGAACGCGTGGCCCGACCTGACCGGCACGACGACCTCGCTGACCGCCCGACGAGAGTCTTGCTCCGATGCCAAGCGGCGGACAAGGTCCGGATCCGGGCTGAGTGGGCTGTCAACGGAGGCGACGTACGACGCTTGCGGCATGTCGGCAGCATGCCATACGGCACCGTCCGCGCAGCTAGAACAGCGTGATGAGATTCAGCCTGGCGATCAACCTCGAACGGATGGACCCGACCGACGACATGCGGGCGGTCGCCGATCATGTTCTGGAGATGGTGCAGCTCGCTGACTCGGCCGGATTCGAGACTGCTTGGGCAGCCGAGCATCACGCCATCGAGATGACGATCGCCCCAGCTCCCTTCCAGTTGCTCGCCTGGTGGGCCGCCCACACCGAACGGATCCGCTTGGGCACTGCGGTGGCGGTGGCCGCTTATTGGAACCCGATCCGACTCGCAGGCGAGGCCGCGCTACTCGATCTACTCAGCGGTGGGCGGCTCGAGCTCGGCCTCGGCCGCGGCGCGTACCAGCGCGAGTTCGATCGCATCGTTCCGGGTCTCGACTCCGCCGGCGCAAGCGCTGCGTTGCGCGAGCTGCTGCCGGCGGTGAAGGGCTTGTGGGCAGGCGACTACGCGCATGATGGCGACCGTTGGTCGTTTCCCACCTCGACGTCGTGCCCGAAGCCGGTGCAGCACCCGCACCCGCCCATCTGGGTGGCTGCCCGCGACCCCGACACCTACGACTGGGCCGTGGCCAACGGCTGCAACATCATGTGCTGGCCGCTGATGCGACCCTTCGCCGAGTTGCAGGCCTATGCGGCGCGCATGGACGACGCGTTGCTCAAGGCGCCCGGCGTGCCCCGGCCAAAGATGACCGCGATGCGGTATTCGGCTGTCTGGGCCGACAACCGCGACGCCGACCGCTACATCGCCGCAGTGCAACGCCAGGCCGGGCAGTTCGAGAACTTGTTCAAACAGCTGGGCGAGGTCGACAACGGCTTCGCCGAACGGATCGACCTGCAACAGCTCGCCCACCGCGAGGAGTACTTGCCCGAGACGCTGCGCGAACACCTGATGTTCGGCACCCCGGACGAGGTCGTCGGCAAGCTGCGCGCCTACGAAGCGTTGGGCGTCGACTTCCTCTACTGCGCCAGCTACGGCGCTTCAATCGATGATCAGAAGCGGTCGCTGCAACTGTTCATCGACGAAGTGATGCCCGCGTTCGCCGATTCGAGATGACGAGACCCAACGCAGGCGTCGATTCGGGCCGCCCGCGCCCATTTCGGCGACAGCGGCGGGCGCGTTACCGTGCCGAAGATGCGCATCACCTCGATCGAGGCCTACACCTACGAACTTGGATACCGGTACGGCACGTATGTGATGTCGGGCGGACGGGTCGTCAGGACACTCACCAGCACCGTCGTGCGAATCGTCACCGATGAGGGCATCGACGGATGGGCGGAGACCTGTCCGCTCGGCTCGACCTATCTTCCCGCGCACGCTCGCGGCGCCGTGCCGG
>JANYKU010000033.1 GCA_025358075.1 Ilumatobacteraceae bacterium | reverse complement strand
CGGACGTAGTCGGCGGGGAGGGTGACGGTGCCGTGTCCGCCAACTTGGGTCACGGTCAGCCCGTCGTCGTTGGTGATGTTGGTGACCGTCCACAATTCGCGGTTGCGAACGGTGTCACCGCTGCTGGTTTGTAGATGTCGATCGTTTCGACGGGTGGCGACGATGTCGCCGACGAGGGCCTCGCTGCCATCGGCGATCGGCGCAGACCAGGTCGGGTCGAGGTCACCTTGTTCGACGCGTCGTTGTTGGATGTGTTGGTTGATTGCGTCGACGTGGTCGTTGGTGGTGGTCGTGATCGCTGTCGTGTGACCGCGCGCGTAGTGCTCGATCCAGTAGTCGGAGATGGTGTCGAGGTGCTCGACGAGGGTGCCGGGGATGATCCGCCCGTGGGCTCGGTAGGCGTCGAGGGCTCGCGGGTCACCGTGTCGCAACTTCAATGACGCGGCTGCTTCCCACTGGTTGGTGAAGCGATGGATACGTTCCAACTCGATCACTCTTGCGGTGGTACAGAGTTCGTTGAACATCCCGCCGCGACCGACGGCTTGAAGTTGGCGTGGGTCACCAACCAGGACGAGTCGCCAATCCTGACGGTCTGCGAGGCGGGTGAGTTGGTGGAGGTCGGCGGTGTTGAGCATCCCGGCCTCGTCGACCACGAGGGTCGCGTCGGGGAGCCGCCACAACGGGTCCGGCCCGTCAGGGCGGGCCCACTCGTGAAGCAGTTTGGCGACCGTGTCGGCAATCATCCCGGTCTCGTGTTCGAGGACACGGGCTGCTTTGGCGGTCGGGGCGAGCCCGAACACTGGGCGGTGCTGGACATCGTGGAGATCAGCGACGGCCGCGCGCAGCATCTTGGTCTTGCCGGCACCGGCGGGTCCGACGATCAACACCAACCGGTCGTGACCGGCGGCCCCTGCCGCGGCGTCGGCTTGCAACACATCCAACCCGTCACGGCACACCGTGGGCGACGGTGTCGGTTCGGCGGTTTGGGCGTCGATTGCCCAGGTCAGGATTGCTTCCTCCTGGGCCAGGACCACCTCACTGGTGACGTGCGGGGCGACGGGTTCAATCCAGATCGAGCGGCCATCAGAGGTTCGCCTCGTGGCGTGTTGGTCGAGGGTTGGATCGAGGTCGATGCATTGCTCGAGCACCTTGTCGACAGCGCGGTCGAGCGCACCAGCCCAGCGCTCACCGCCGACACCCGGTTGCGGGCGGACCCGGTCACACACAGTTCGCAGGACGTCGAGGCGATGCCACGCCGACTTCGATCCGGACAGCTCCTCGATGATCTCGCCCACCGTCACCTGCTGAGGAGATGCCGCTCTACGGCCTGCGAGGTCGATCGACGCCGTGAGTGTCGCGGGGGTGATCCCGACTTCTGCGGCTTCGGTCAGCCACCGTGTCTTCAAATCTCGGACACCGTTGCCGGTCTTGTGAGCCCGGGTGTCGACGGCCGCCTCGCGACCCAACGCGGCACGCTCGAACCGCGACGGATCACGACCCTCCCGGGCGTAGAACTCGGCCAGCTTGACCTCAAGGGCTCGGTCAACCTCGGCGGTGCGCTTCGAGAACTGCTCCAACAACTCGGCCGGCACACCGGCGATCTCGGCCTGTCCCTTGACGATCTCGGCGAAGGCGACCCCGTATCGGCTGGTGAGCTCGGCGCGCAGCACCGACTGATACAACCCGCCCAACGCCCGCTGATGACCCTTCAACACCCGAGCATCGAGAGCAAGCCAGCGGCCATCGTCGATTTGCACCTTTGCCGAGATCACCAGATGCGTATGCAACTGAGGATCATCCGCCCGACTCGTCGTCTGACGAAACGCGGCGACCGTCAACCCTTGGCTGTCCGGGTGCAGCCGACCACCGTTCGAGCGCACACGAGTGGTCGCCCCAAACCGCTCCAGATAGTCGACGACCGCCTGGACGGCGACATCGTGACACTCCGCCAGACCCGGGTCGCCGGTCAACGCCCACCACACCGACAACGACTTCGGCGCCGACACCGTCGCATCAAACCCGGCAACCGCCTTGACCACCTTGCCACTCGCCAGCGTGCGATCGACAAGCGGATAGCCGAGCACCGTCCCAGAGATCGGGTCACGGCCCGACAACAACAACTCCAACGCCTCGGTCGACACCTCACCCGACAGTCCCAGCCCGGCAGCCTGCACACCCAACCACCTTCCCGGCTCCTCGCCCGGTGCCTGCGTCAAATACTTGGTGTAGTACCTCGCCGTCGCCGCAGCAGACCCGGCATACAGCGTCGTCACCCGCAACATGACCACACACCGCCTCGAACGGGCACCTGTCTGTCAATCATGGGTGCGGTGGATCGGGGTAGTCATCGCGGTGGTCTCTCAGTCCGCGCTCAACAGCGACAGTTGGGAGCGATCAGTCGACGCGTCACGCCGAGCGCGGCGCGGGCGCTGCGCTCGGGTGCGCGACTGGCTGGTTGTCGCGGTGGTGAGTTGGACGATCGTGCCGGTCGTGATCAACTCGCGCAGGGCAAAGCCCGGGACGCGGAGCACGCCACCGAGTCGCAACACCGGCAACCCATCGGTGCCGCCATTGTCGAGATAGCGGGTCGCCAACTGGTAGGCCAGTGAGCGGCCGATGCGCAGAACGCGCGCCGCTTCCTCGACCGTCAACGTCGCCGGAAGATCCTCCAGCGAACCGTTGAACACCATCTCAGAACGCATCAGGGTGTCTTCACTACACCGATGTCATTTGCTTGGCAACCCCTGCAAACCCATTGCCTACAACGACTTCGGACGGTGCAATACCTCATGGACACCAACGGACATCAGCGGACACCAACGGAGAAAACAATCGGTGAGCTGTGACGATATTCACATCCTCGGCGAAGCGGAGAACCGGCACCCGACGCCCCGCGAGACGCTACTCAGAGCGCAAGCAGGAAGCTGGCGTACGGTCGGTCTTCGGGCGGGTAGGTCTCCTCGGCCTCGGCGAACACACCCCGGCTGAAAGCAATCGATGCGAGGTTGGCCGGATGGGCGAGCCAGCCGACTGTTCGTACGCCGTCGCGTTGCATTTCTGCGAACACCGATTCGGTCAGCACCCGAGCGATGCCCGATCGTCGGTGCTCGGCGCTTACAGCGACGACCATGAGATAGCGGTGCTCGGAGAGCGGCCCGAGACGTTCGTGCTCGACGCGTTCGTGAGCGGCCGCCGCGACGATCTCCCCCTCAGACTCTGCGATGGCGACGTGCCGGTCGAGCGGACGGTGTTCGGCGTCATCACGCCAGGCGATGAGGCCAGAGACGATCTCAGCCACTTCGTCGAGCCATGGTGACCGAGTGTCGCCGAGATCGAATGCTTCGAGGGCCGATTGATCGTCGGTCGCCGCGTGGCGAAGGATCACTTCTTGGCGCTGATGATCTCGATTGTGGTGCCCTTGGCCGACCATTTCTTGGACGGCGGCGCCGGTGTCTCCGCGACCCTGCGGCCATTGGCAAGAGTGCGTCGTGGGCTCGCCTGGGTGGCAGCGAGTGCGGTGGAGATCCGTTGGATCGTCGACCACCGGGCGTCGAGTCGGCCATTCTCGATGCGAGAGATGTCGGCCTGTGGGATGCCAGTGCGCTTGGCGAGCTCTGCTTGTGTCCAGCCGAGTTCGATTCGGCGTTCGCGGATGGAGTCACCAGGATGGGAGAGTTCGGCGAGTGCGGACCAGGCGGGCATGCGCCTAGTGTATGTGGTTTGACACATACACACAAGGGGGTCTCAAGAACGCCACTCGCGAGTCGGTGTGCATTTTCTGTGTGGATCGCGTATTCCCCGGCGGCCGCCGAACGAACGCAGATATGGCGCGGGCTACACCGCGACTTTGGCGTACTTTCGTTGAGCAGCCTGCTTCGAGACACCCAACATTGCGCCGATCTCTGTCCATGACCGATCGGCGCGTCGTGCCGATCGAATCGCCTCCACCAAAGCAGCGTCGAGCTCGCTGCGCCGCTCGGCAAGTTCCGCGATCGTTCGCAGCGACCCAGTGTCGGCCACCACCAGATCTGCCGGGTCGACCCTGTCGGCCCACGCTTCCAGGGTCCGGGCTCGGTCTGCGCGTGTCGTGCTCATGGTGTCCACCACCCTTTCAAGAATTTCGCTCGTGCCGGCATCGCGTGAATCACTGCCACGCCAGCGTCGTCTTCAACAACGCCAACCTCGATAGGCAAGCCGGCCCGAGACGGGCCGACGAACATCGTGACCGCCGGATCGTCGGTCTCGAAGGCTCGCCAGTGGTGTCGAATTGCATGCAACATGTCATCGTCAGAGACGCCGTGCTTGTGCGCTGCCGGCTCGACGTCCACGCTGCAGTTTACGGCTCAGCTGATCTATCGTCAACACATGTTGACGACGGCTGGGCCAAACCAGATCTACAGTTCTGCATCCGCCCGCCGTTACATTCTCGCTCGTGAGGGTCGCTCAATCGAATGTCGCGTCGATCGTGTCCGTCGCGCTAGTAGCGGTAACCGCGGCGTGCGGGAGCGACTTCTACTCGACCGGCGAGATCACGTCCACAAGCGCGACGGAGGTGTGTGCACGATTTGCGAATTCCCGCGAGCAGTGTTTCCCAAGCCGCTTGTTCGATGAGAGCAACCCCTCGCTTCATTGCATTCGCGTTCATTTTGAGGGCGAAAGCGCAAGGCCCCTCAGCGGCAGATTCGTAGCATGCGAGGCTGCCAGCAACCCTCCAAACACCTGACCGTCGCACGCGGAACTACAGCTATGCGCTACCGGTCGTGCGAGCGCCGTGTACGGCCGTCTGACGGCCTCAGCCCCTGCGGCATATTGCCGCCGCTGTTGCGCACCCCTTCGGTACCGTCGCGTGCATGGGTGCGCACGATCAAGACCACATGCGAGCAATCTTCACAGAATCGCTCCGACCGTTCGCCGAGGCTCTGCGCGAATACGCGGTCGCCGCGGCGGACCGGCCGGCGCTGCCGTCGGCCGACTCCGAGGCGATGCGCGAGCTGTCAGACGAGAAGCAGTGGGCGATTCCGGACTGGAAGGAGCCGGCACGCAACGCACACAGCTACGGCCGCGTGCTGTGCCATCACCTGATCGACCACGCCGACAGCTATGCCGCCATTGCCGCGGCAGCGTGGCTCGGTCCCTCGTTCGCACACGCGTCGATTCTGAGATCCGTCATGGTGTCGGCCGCCAGGCTGGATGAGCATGAAGGCGACGTGTTCGGTGAGCATCAGTTTGTGGTCGTGTTGTCGCCGTGGTGGCCGTCGGCGGTGGCGTGATGGTTGTGCGGGGGCTGTGGCGGGACCGGTTATTCGGTCGTCACTTCGGTGACGGCTGCTCGGGCTGAGGATTCGTCGACGATTGCTTTGTTGTCGGTGAAGGCGGCGACGAGTGATTGCACGGCGAGGTTGTTGACGGCGCGGGGTAGACCGCGGGACACCTGGTGGATGAGAGCGAGGGCGTCGTCGGAGAACAAGGTGTCGGAGCGGCCGGCGATCTTGAGGTGGTGAGCGACGTAGCTCGATGTTTCGGTGTGGTCCATGCCGGTCATCGAGTAGCGCAGCGCGACGCGCTGGTCGAGGGCGGCGAAGGCGCCGAGGCGGATCCGTCGGCGCAGTGTCGGTTGGCCGACAAGCAGGCAGGCGAACGGTGAGTGGCTGTCGATGTCGACATTGGTCAATAGCCGCAGGCCTTCGAGTTGTTCGGCGTCTAGAAGGTGTGCCTCGTCCAAGACGAGGACGACTTGGCGGCCTCGTTCGTGTTCTTCGGCGGCGAGAGCTTCGGCGGCTTGGGGGATGAGCGAGGCCCGGTGGAAGCGTGGTGTGCCGCCGAGGGTGGACACGATCGTGGCGTAGAGACCGCGGGTCCCGACCGAGGGGTTGCCGAGGTAGATGATGGTGTTGCGGCTGGTGTCGAGTCCGGCGAGAGCGGCGCGAACGGCGACGGACTTGCCGGCACCGACTTCGCCGGTGACGAGACCGATGACGCGTTCCTGGACGCACCACGAGATGCGTGCCACAGCTTCTGCATGGCTGCGGTGGGTGTGGAGCATCGAGGGGGCGAGGTCCTTGGCGAACGGCATGCGGGTCAGTCCCCAGTGCGATCGGAGGCGGTCGATGGTCATCGTTGGGCCTCCTCGTTGTTGTCGTGTGCGGCTGGCGGCTCGACGTTGGGGAGCAAAAGCTGTGAGTAGTTGATGGATTTGGCGAGTTCGGCCTCACGGCGTTGAGCGAGCAAGCCGAGGTAGTCGATGCCGGTCGGCGCCGGTGGGGGCGCCGCTTCGGGGCGGGCCTGGGGGTGCGTGTGGCGGCCGATCGACACGGGGATGCCTGCGCCCATCGACCGGCCCTGGAAGCGGATCTCGACGGTCTCGAGGTCGAAGGGGTCGAAGACGACCTCGACACGCGATCCGACCAGCGCGGCGTCGACCTCGAAGGCGTTGCCGTGCAAGGAGATCGTTGCGGTCTTGGTCACGGTGCGGGTCTCGGACCACAAGAACGCCTCATGCAAAGCGGCGGGGGTTGGCAGCGTCGGCGGCCCGGCGGCGAGCAGCCGGTCGATGGGCGCCTCGCCGGTCTCGGTGTGGACGCGGCGGTGATAGACGGTCTCGACCCATGCGGTGAACAACCGGTTGAGTCCAGTCAGGTCCGCCGGCGGTCGGGCTTCGATCTCGACGAGGAACTGGATGCGCACCGTCTCGAAAACTCTTTCGATCTTGCCGCGGCCTTGAGGCCGACCTGGGCGACTGTGGACGAGGCGCACACCGAGGCTGGCGCACGCCCGCAGCAGCTGCTTGGAGATGTACGCCGAGCCGTTATCGACGTAGCAGCGGCGCGGCACACCACGCGACGCCAAAGCGGCGCGGAACGCCGCCTCGAGACGCACTGTGTCTTCCGACAGGCCCCACCGATAGCCGACCAGGGCACGGCTGTGGTCGTCGATGAACGCGAACAGATAGGTTTTGCGGCCAGCGATCAGCGGTCCGTGCAAAGCGTCGCCGGTCCACAAATCACCAGGCGCGGCAGCCTCGAAACGGCCGAAAGCCTCCGGTGGTGTGCCGTCAGGACGGGTGTTCAAACCCAGCCGAGCGAAGTGGCGTTGCACGGTGCGTTCCGACGGTCCTGAGCCCTCGACAGTGCGCACGATCTGGGCCACCTGTGCAGCGGTGCGCCGCGGGACCTCGCGTTTGAGCGCCTCGGCCAAGTCCAACATCCGCTTGTCGGTCACCGGTTCACCAGTGCGTGACACCGGAGCGAGCGCTTCGAACCCGCCAGCGCGATAGGCGCGGATCCAACGATCGATCGTGCCACGCGCCACCCGGATGCGCCGGCCGTTCGGGCCGGCGTGATCGTGGCCGGCCAACTCGCGCACCAGCCGGCCGCGCTGGCGGATGGTCAGCGACTCGTCGGCCGCCTCGCGGATCAGCGAATAGCGAAACAGAGCGACGTCTCGTTGCTTGTCGTTCATCGGTCAGAACCCCCTCTGTGGTGTTGAGGAGATGACCCTTGCCGCTCACACCGGCTGCGCCCAGAGGGAGCTCGTGTTGCACAACAGGCCGCCACCGGTGACCACACAAGCCAGCGACCACGCCGGGCGGGGCCCGAAACGGCGGACCGCCACGATCGCGAACACCCCAACGGCCTCCACCGCGTCGAACAACCCCGAACCACCCAACGACAGCCGGTCATGGACTGGGTCGAGGGCGTACGCCCAACGAGTGAAATGCTCGCGCAACGCCCCCGCCATCACTGCGAACCGGCGTAACCATCCCCGCACCGTCGAGGGCGGCCGGCCGAGATCCGCAGCGATACGCCGGTGCCCTTTACCGCCGGCCTTGGCCGTCAACGCCACACCGACGACCTCGACAGCATCACGCCGGCGCAACAACATGTCCTCAGGGACAAGAACATGCGTCGCGCCGCAAGCCCGGCAGATCGAGCGCCGCAGACGGCGGCGCTCGATCCCGACCCGCAGCCGCACCTCGCGATCGACGCCGTAACCCCACGGCCGCAAACCCGGCCCACACATCGAGCAGGCCAGCCGGCCAGCCATCAGATCCATCTCGACGGCGGACGCGTCGATCCCTACAATGAGCACAGCGCAGCTCCGGCTTCGTCAAGAAGAGCCTCCTCGCGATCTGTCGAACGATTGAGCGAGGAGGCTCTTGCACGTTCAGATCGTGCTCACGCTGCCCTCAACGCGCTCCCAGCAGCAAACCCGCCGAAGACCGGCTCATCCCCATCGCCCACGGCGACGCCAACACGCCCACCAAACCATGCTCACCTTCGGCGGCGACAACCAGCCAGACAATGGTCAACGAACGTGGCGGTCAACACATGGAGGTCGCGACGACGGCCGGATGGCTACTCGAGCCCAGCGTCGGCGGTGAGAAGCGCATCCAACGCAGCACCGTCTACCGGATCGACTCGGCTGTGAATCTGGGACGGATGAATCACGTCGGCCACGCCGCCGACACAGCCAAGGACGGGCTTCAGAAAGCGATCGACTATGCAGGTGCCGTGGGTTGGTCGGTGGTCAACCTGGCGAACGCTGGACGCAAGTCGGTCGGCGGAGAAGCGATGCCGTTTCCGGACAGCGGCTTCAGCGAGGTCGCATTCGGCACGTCCAATGAGAGGTTCGACCGCACGTTGTGGAACTACCTGTCGGCGCAGACGCACGGCACGTTCTACGCCGTGGCGCAGGTCTTGTCGCCACCACCGGGGATTACACCGGACCCACTCGACCCCAATGGCACGGTGCGCGCCGTTGGTGCCAGCAGCAGCAACGTCCTCACCTTCGGAGGTGTGTTGTTCTGCGCCGTGCGCTCAGTCGTGCAGCGCCGCGACATGCTGAACGGCTGGACCGCGACGGATGAGGAGATCGACGCGGCGAAACGCGTCGCCAAGGTGACGACCAAACGGCGGTGAGCTTTGCGCCGTGAGGGTCGATCCGGCAGACCGCAAAGAGTCGCAGCGCTGGATCCGGCTCGGCGGATGAACTAGCACCGAGCGCAGCTATGCACTATTCGTCCGTCAACAGCAGTGTCGCCGTCCATGTCCCGTTGGGAGGCCAGTGTGCAGTCACGGTCACGCAGCCCGGACCGCTCACAGAGATACCTGACGGGTATTCCCTGAACTTCGGATCACTCGGAGAAGGAAGCGCATTGGTTGAGTCCAGGGTGGCAGATTGAGCTGGTGGTTGGCTCCCAACAGCGAGAGTTGCGTCCAACATGGCAACAGATACCGTCACGGCGGCCGTCATCGAAGCGTCGATGACCCAGAAGATCTTGCCCTCCAGTCGGCCAGCGACGACGCTGCTCTGCACCACGCCTGCAGCGTCCATCCCCGCGGCGAACACGGGAGACGTACCGATCACCTTCGCAAAGGCCGTCGACACTTGTTGGAGAGTGACTGGAGATTGGCACGCAGGCGCCGTAGCGGCGACTGATGTTGCCGGGATCGCGGTTGACTCGGGTGCGGTGGTCCGCGAACTCTTCGACTGGCCGTCGCTACATGCAGCCAGCAGTAGCACACCGATCATCGAGGGTCGTCCGAGGACTTGTACCCAGATCCGGCGCAATGTCCGCCTGGTCCGGCAGGTCGCAGACTCACGCCCAGATTGCCCGTTATGGGGCGGGTTGGCAAGATCTTCTTGACCGACGACGTCGGGGTGGGCCGGCTGGGCCGATGGATTCCTCGTCGGCGTCGAAACCGGCCAGCGGTAACCCGGTGACGGTGCTTCTCGACGGGCTTGAGTCCGACAACGATCTGGAATCGGTGCAACGGGCGGTCCGCGACTTGTTCATGTTGGATCGGTCGGCGTCGCCGCGCGGGTTGTTGGAGTTGGCCGCGGCGGCGTTCTTGGCGTGCGCCGCGACGTCAAAGGATCCGCTGATCTTCGACGAGCTCGAGCAGCGTTATCTGCCGGAGTGGCCGGTTCGGGGCAACACGTTGCGCCAGAAGCGCCGCTACGCGCTGCAGGCAGCGATTCTGTTGTCGGCGGGTGTCGAGCCCGAGGACGTCTCGTGGTGGCGTTCGGACGACTTGTGGTTCCACGCCTTCGACGCGGTGATCGTGTTCGTGCGTGCCGCTTCGGAACGCCGCCAGGTCCCGGTCGCGGCGATCTGCACCGCGCTTCGCTGACCCACAACTCTTGCCGCGAGCCGAGAGGTGGTGTCGCGTCGTTGAGCTTCCCACCGATTCATCTCTGGAGGCATTGTCATGTCCGACTCGACCGCGGTACTGGTCAGTACCCGTGATCTGTTCACCGATCCCGAAGCCGTTGCCCTTGGCGGGTTCCTGGCCGGCTATTCCGGCCTGACCCGCGAGGCCTACGCCCTCGATCTGCGCCAGTTCACCAGCTGGATCACCGGGCACGGGTTCCGGCTGTTCGAGATCCGCCGCGCTCACATCGAAGCGTTCGCCTGCGACCTGGAAACCCGCGGCCGGTCACGAGCGACGATCTCGCGCCGGTTGTGCACGATCACCTGTTTCTACCGCTACGCCGAACAAGAAGGGATCATCGAACACTCACCAGCAGTCCACGTGCGCCGACCCAAGCTCGACTACGAGTCCCACGCCATCGGCCTCGATCGCAACGAGTTGGGGGCGATGCTGGTCGCCGCCGGGCTCGCCGGTGCCCGCGACCACGCCCTGATCTCATTGCTGGCTCTCAATGGACTGCGTGTGTCCGAAGCGATCGGGGCCAGGATCGAGGATCTCGCCCTGCAACGCGGCCACCGCACCCTCACCGTGGTTCGCAAGGGCGGCAAGATCGTCTGCATGTCACTCGCCCCTCGCACCGCGAGAGCGGTCGATCTCGTGGTCGGCGAACGATTCGAGGGGACGATCCTCTACGGCAACTACGGCCAGTCGCTCGACCGGCACGGCACCGCCGCCCTCGATGCCGGGGTGCCACTGCGCGACGTCCAAGAAGCAGCCTCGCACGCCGACCCCAGAACCACCATGCGCTACGACCGGGCCCGCGTCTCGCTCGACCGACACGCCACCTACATCGTCGCCACGTTCATCGCCGGCGCCGCACGCTGACCGACCAGCCAGCAAAATTCTTGCCAACCCACTCCATAACGGGCAATGGGGGTATCCACTTAACCGGACCGGACCAGGTCAGGCGGTTCTCCATGGTCGATTGGCCGGTGGCCGGTCGAGGGTGGGTGGGTGACCCCATCCGGCACGCCCGGCGGGCGGGTGCGTCTTGGGCTGCGGGTTGACGATGAGGTCGCGGTAGCGGACGGGATCGTGGCCGACGGCGAGTGCGAGCACGCGGTGAAAGACCAGTCCTCGGCTGCGGGAGGTGCGGCGGTTGAAGCGGAACACGAACTCGTCGAGGTAGCTCTGTAGGTGTGCC
>JANYKU010000125.1 GCA_025358075.1 Ilumatobacteraceae bacterium | reverse complement strand
TCAAGTAGGCCGACCGCTGGAACCCAACCAACTGACCTACCGGCGCGCGCTCTTACTGACCTCGAGCGCACTCGCGTTTGACGCAACGTGTGACGGGACTGCATTTTCGTGGTAGCACCCCTCTGTTCGGGTGGCGCGTCGTCAGGTCTGCAGCAGAGAGTTGTGCACTGCGTACTCCGCGACTTCGACCGCATCTGCGTCAGGGTCGCAGAACCACTCGCCTCCGTCGGCGAGGTACTTGAACTGGAAGAAGCTCCCCGAGGGAACTTCCACGGTGACGCTGCGAGTGCCGTTACTGCGCTTCTTCAACGGGTGTACGAACGGATCCCAACCATTGAAGCTCCCGAGAACGGATACGGGCCGCTCGTACTCCGATCCGTCGAGCACGAACGTCACTTTGAGCGATCCGTCGGTACCACACGACTGCCGTTTGAACACAACAACCTCCTTGGTCGTCGACACGAATGTCGGACCCAAAGGTACGTGCCACGCGTGGGCGCACCGCGGACTGATGCTCGTGCGCACGAACTGTTCATCCCCTGGTCACAGGCCGTCCACTCTGGCTCGAGGTGCAACCAGCGTCTGGTCAGCTGATCCCGGCGCGAGGTGCCCCGACGAGGACGACCACGATCTTGCACGGCTCGCCACCCCGATTCCTCCAGGCGTGACGGGTGCCGTTCTGGACGACGGTGTCGCCCGGATGGAGCTCGACCTCCGTGCCGTCATCGAGTTCGAGCACCACCGACCCGGAGACCACGAACTCGTAGTCGACGCTCGCCGTCGTGTGCATGCCGGGGTGGTCGGGCTCCATGTGGGCGGCCATGCCAGGCAACGCGGATTCCATCGCGGCCAGGGCTGCGCCGATGTCGAGGTCGTCCATCATCACGTCGGTCTCCGGCGGCACCGTGAACATCCCGAACCGGAAACCGCCGAGTGGAGGGAAGTAGTCCTTGTGGGCGGGCATCGAGCCGGAATCGGGGAACTGCGGCGCAACGTCGGCGCCCCACAGGCGGAAGAACTCGAACCCCGGGAGCAACGCCAATCTGATGGGCTCGACGACTTCGTCGCTGGCGACGATCGCCTTGCCCTCGGCCGAGTGACCGGTCACCACACGCCTGACTCCCATCGCTGCCTCCTCGAGATCGAGCGGCACAATCGCGGCCGCGCGGCACGGTAGCCGCTGACAAGGACCGATTCGACCGGCCACCGCTAGTCTCACGCCTAGGGGAGCAAGCCCCTACAACATCCTTCGTGTCATCAAGGGGAAAACATGCCCGACACCATCACCATCATCGACGATCGCACCGGCAAGCAGGTCACCGTTCCGATCACCGACAACGTCTTTCCGGCGTCGGCGGTGCGCGAACTCGATCCGTCGCTGTTCATCTACGACCCCGCTTTCATGCAAACAGCGGCGTGTCAGAGCGCGATCACCTACCTCGATGGTGAAGCCGGAATCCTCCGATATCGGGGTTACCCAATCGAGCAGCTCGCCGAGCAGAGCACCTATCTCGAGGTGGCGTACCTGTTGCTGAACGGCGAGTTGCCCAACGCCACGCAGCTCGACCAGTGGAAGCAAGACGTCACCAAGCACACCTTCATCCACGAGAACATGCGCAAGCGTTTCGTCGACGGGTTCCACTACGACGCCCACCCGATGGGCATGCTGGTCAGCTCGATCGCGGCGTTGGGCACCTTCTACAACGATGCCAAGCACATCGACGACAGAGGCAGCCGCGACAAGCAGATCCTGCGACTGATTGCCAAGATGCCGACGCTGGCGGCGATGTGTTACCGATTCTCCGCCGGCCTGCCGTTCGTGTACCCCGACAACAACCTCAGCTTCCCCGCCAACTTCTTGAACATGATGTGGAAGATCGGCTCCTACGAGGTCGACCCGCGACTCGAGCGGGCGATGGATGTACTGTTCATCCTCCACGCCGATCACGAACAGAACTGCGGCACGACGGCCATGCGTGTGGTCGGCTCGAGCCAGGCCGACCCGTACTCTGCCGCAGCCTCCGCAGCATCGGCGCTCTACGGACCATTGCACGGCGGGGCCAACGAGGCGGTCGTGCGAATGCTCACCGAGATCGGCTCGATGGATGAAGTTCCGGCATTCCTCAATGACGTCAAGTCGGGGAAGGGCCACCGATTGATGGGGTTCGGCCACCGGGTGTACAAGAACTTCGACCCGCGTGCGACGATCATCAAGAAGACCGCCGAGGACGTGTTCGAGGTGACCGGCAGGAACCCGCTGCTCGACATCGCCCTGAAGCTCGAAGAGGTTGCACTCAGCGACGACTACTTCATCAGTCGCAAGCTGTACCCCAACGTCGACTTCTACTCCGGCCTGATCTATCAAGCCCTGGGCTTTCCGGTGGCGATGTTCACCGTGCTGTTCGCCATCCCCCGCACCGCCGGCTGGTTGGCCCACTGGCAGGAGCTGCTCGCCGACAAGGACCAAAAGATCAGCCGACCCCGCCAGTGGTACACGGGCACTGGTGTTCGCGACTACGTACCGATGACGAGTCGCTGACAAAGAACGTCGCCCCGCCCCGCGCCATCCACACCAACCCGCGGCGTATCTATCGTGGAATGGGTGAACAATGGTGCCGCCATGACCGACCCTCCTAGTGACAACCAGGGCCCACGCGTCGAGGAGGTCACCTCCGCCGACGGGCACCCCTCCACTCCCCGCGGCTACGGAGCGATCGTCGGTGTCGTCGCCGGGGCCGTCGCCGTAACCACCGGCATGTTCGTTGCCGGCGTGATGGATGTCATCTCCCCGATCGACGCGGTCGGCAGCGAGTTCATCGACCGAGTCCCGCCGTGGCTCAAGGAGTTGGCGATCCGGTGGTTCGGCACGAACGACAAGCGGGCGCTCCGTGTGGGGATCGTCGCCACCCTGGCGATCGCGGCGCTGATCGTCGGGATTCTCGCCGTGCGACGACTCGCCGCCGGCATCGTTGGCATCGCCATCTTCGGCCTCATCGGCACGCTCGCCGCTGTGCACCGGCCCGGCGAATCGGGCCTCGCTGCGCTGCCGCCCCTCATCGGTACCGCACTCGGCATCCCCGTCCTGGTCCTGCTCCTTCGCCCGTCCCGCCCGGCGGCGCGCGAAATTCCAGGACCGTCCCGGGTGCCCCTCGGCTGGGATCGCCGGCGGTTCCTCGTGTCGAGCGGCTCGGCCGCGGCGGTGGCAGTGGCAGCAGGCGGAATCGCCCAGATCATCGAAAGCCGACGCGTCGAATCGATCCGTAAAACGATCCCCGAGTCGCTCCCTCAGGTGTTCGCACCGGGTGGAGGCGGGCCAACGGTTCCCGCCGACGCCACCCTCAGCTCGGTCACCCCCTTCGTCACGCCGAATGCCGACTTCTATCGCATCGACACCGCGCTCTCGTTCCCGCGGATCAACCTCTCGAGCTGGAAGGTCGACATCAGTGGGCTCGTCGATCGGCCGCTGTCGCTGACCTACAACGACCTGTTGGGTCGGCCGCAGGTCGAGCGGATCGTGACCTTGTGCTGTGTCTCGAACGACGTCGGCGGCGGCTACATCTCCACCGCCTCGTTCCAGGGAGTCATGCTGGCCGACTTGCTCAACGAGGCCGGCGTGCAGAAGGGAGCGGAGCAGGTCTTCAGCACCAGCCTCGACGGATGGACGAGTGGCTTTCCAGTATCTGTGGCACTCGACGGACGAGACGCGATGATCGCGCTGGGCATGAATGGCGAGGCGTTGCCGCTCGAGCACGGCTTCCCAGCCCGCCTCGTCGTGCCCGGCCTCTATGGATACGTCAGCGCAACGAAGTGGCTGCGGAACATCAAGCTGACGACGTGGGATGCTGTCGAGGGATTCTGGGTGCCGCGGGGCTGGTCACGCGACGGGCCGATCAAGACCGAATCGCGCATCGACGTACCTCGCGATGGTGAGAACGTAACTGCCGGCGCAGCGAAGATCGCCGGTGTCGCGTGGGCCCAACACCGTGGAGTCGACAAGGTGGAAGTCAGCATCAACGACGGTCCCTGGCAAGCGGCGCGTCTGGGCGCCGACGTCACCGACGATGCGTGGCGGCAGTGGGTGCTCGACTGGCAAGTCACGCCGGGCGACTACACCATCAGGGTCCGGGCGACCGACAAGACCGGCGCGACCCAGACTGCCGACGTCGCCCCGCCCGACCCCGACGGCGCAACCGGGTACCACACCCGCTCGGTCAAGGTCGTCTGAACGCGGCAGCAAGGTCAGATAGATGGGTGAGCTTTCGTCTCGCTTGAGGGCAACGCGAAGTCCTGGGAGCGTCGCTCTCTGATCAGATCAGTCTTCGGGAACAGCAGCAAAATCACGCTTGGTCTTCTTGTACCACCGCAGTCCTGATACGGGATGTTTCCACCTACCCTTCATCTCCTCAAACGCACTCTTGTGCGTCTCATCGCCGCTGGCAACCATCTCTTTCAAGTGTTTGTCTTCTGCTTTTATGATTTCGTCAGCGGTATTTCCATGCAGCTGTAAATCACATGGTCCTCCCAAGTGCTTACATTTCATTGTTTTCACGATCGCTCGCTTCCTTTCGTAGTATCGCATCAGTATCTCGTCACGTCCAAGGTCGCAAGCACGTCCTGGTCGGCGATCAGCTCGATCTCGCGTACCAGGCCGTCCTCCACATGGAACACGAAGGCGACCTTGACCGCGCCGGCGGCGATCCACGCGGCACCGAGTTCGCCGTCGATGGCGACCGGTGCCGCCCCCTTGGCTCCGTTGAAGCGATGGGCCACGGCGGCGGCGCCGTCGTACACCGGACTCGTGCCGATCCGCTGTCCGACCAGGTCGGCGCGCATGACAGCGTCGGGCGCGAGCAGCGATAGCAGGGTCGCCAGGTCCCCGCCGCGGGCAGCGACGAGGAACGCGTCGACGACGCGGCGGCTCTCCGCGCGCGCTGTTTGCTCCGCGGCCGGCTCCGGTAAGCCTTGCACCTTGCGCCTTGCCCGGCTCGCCAGTTGACGTACGGCGGTGCCTGAGCGGCCTAGGACTGCGCTGATCTCGTCGAACGGGTAGCCGAAGACATCGTGCAGCACGAACGCCGCCCTCTCGGCCGGAGCGAGAGTGTCGAGGACGACCTGCATCGCCTCGCCCACACGTTCGGCGAGCAGTGCGTCGGCCTCCGGGTCGACCGGTGCGGGGTCGGTGGGTGCGTCGGCCTCGACTTCCGACCGGGTACGTCGCTTGCGTAGGTGGTCCAGGCACAACCTTGTCACGACGGTTGTTAGCCACGCGGGCAGGTCGTCGATGTCGTCTGTGCGGGAGAGCCGCAGCCGGGCCTCCTGCAACACATCGTCCGCTTCTGTCTGCGATCCGAGGATGCGGGTGGCGATCGCAGCCAGCCGGGGTCGTTCGGCCTCGAAGTCGGTCAGGTCCATAGTCACATTCTGTTGACGTACGCCGAGCCCGCGATGTGACCGGCCACTCGTTGGCACATCCGCCGACCGGCAAACGTCACAAGTGCATGAAAAAGTTAACCTCCATCGTCTACACGGTCACCGACCTCGACGCCGCCAAGGCCGTCCACACCGCCCTTCTCGGCACCGAGTCCCACACCGACACCCCCTACTACGTCGGGTTCAACCTGGGCGGTGTCGAGATCGCGCTCACCCCCCACGTCTTGACCGCTGGGGCTAATGTTGCTGCCATGGCAAGAGAATTGGCGAGTCACATCGAATTCGTTCGAGCCCGACGAAACTGTCTCCAAGACATCAACGGCCGAACCGAAACGCCGCATCACAGTCGTAAGCGGAGGTCTCGTTTGCAGGTGGAATTCGGCACGGTCTCGGTGACCTCTATTCACAAAAGCCTCGGGACTGAGGAAGTAAAATGGGCATGAAGCAGAGCGATCCACCGAAAGACGAGTCTCCTTCTCAGCTGATAGACGAGAGAATCGAAGAGCTAGGCGACTGGCGGGGCGAGATGCTCAGTCAGCTCCGTTCCTTCGTCAAGGAAGCCGATCCTGGAGTCGTCGAGGAGTGGAAGTGGAGAGGGGTTCCGGTTTGGTCACACAACGGAATGATCTGCACAGGCGAGACCTACAAGAACGTCGTGAAGCTGACCTTCGCCAAAGGGGCGGCTTTGAAGGATCCTTCGGGGCTCTTCAACTCCAGTCTTGACGGCAACACGAGGCGTGCCATCGACTTCCACGAGGGCGAGAAGATAGACGAAAAGGCGTTCAAGACTCTCGTTCCCGCCGCCGTTACCCTCAACACGTCCAAAGCCCAAACCTAATCCACGGCACCTACTCGTTGCCGCGAGTCCTCGGATACCACGGCCTCGAGCGCGGCCCGGCTGTGGCGGTCCAGCAATGACGGGATCGTCAGCCGGCGAGAATCGACTGCTCCGCCGAAGACAGCCTGCGGCAGTACCGTACCCCGGTGGTGAGAGGGCAGTGAGGTGGCATCCTTTCCTGGACGTCATGCGGTGCCTCGTTGCCTTGGTACTCCTGCCCGCCTCGTGCGCCTCCAGCGCCACGGCGCCGACCTCGTCGGGCGCGCCAGCCACCACAGCGTCATCGGTTGCTTCCACCGACGCCCCGACCACGGTCGCCACCGCTTTCTCGACGATGCCCACCTCCGGCGACACGCCGTCGCCGACGACGACATCGACCGTGGCGCCGGTCGTGGATCGCCATGTGCTCGCCGGCATCTCGATGACGTCGGTGCCTCCGGATGTCATCGTGCCGACGAACGAGGCCTCGTTGGACAAGGCGACCAATCCCATCAACGGGCGCCGTGGTGGTCGCCGCCCTCTCCCCGGGGACGTCGACTGCGTGAGCGGGACGACCGAGACCTGCCTGACCGGCATGCTCGACATGCTGGGCTTCGACGTCACCAGCGGGTCGAGAGATGACCGCGAGCGCAGTGTGCAGCGGGCCACGGCTGTCGTCCAACTCGACGCCGGGCTCCCGATGACCGGCGTGCCCGACGATGACTTGCTCCAGTCCCTGGGCATCGCCAGCGACACCACGCCCGCGGCCCGAGCGGACGAGGCGCGCCAGATCGGCACCTCAGCCAAGGGGCGGCCGATCATGGCCATGCGCTATGGCGACGGACCCAGGACCGTACTCGTCGTCGGTCAGACCCACGGTGACGAGGAGGGCGGCCTCCGGGTCCTACTGCGAGCGCGGTCACTGTCACTGCCCGACGGGATCACGCTGTGGGTCATCCCCACCATGAACCCCGATGGCCTCGTCGCCGACACCCGCTTCCTGGCCAACGGCGCCGACCCGAACCGACTGGCGCCGAGCCAGCTCGAGCAGCGGGCCGTCTACGACTTCGCTCTCGCCATCCGGCCGTCGTTGACGGTCTGGTACCACCAGAACTACGGCTGGGTGGGCGGTTCCGGCGCATCAACGACGCCGGCGAGGCAGTACCAGGCGCTGACCGGGCTCGGCACCTTGAAGCGCAGTGGCGACTGCGTCGCCGGATTCATGTGGTGCCCGATCGACGACGCGCTCGGCAGCAGCTCGATCCTGGTCGAGTTGCCCGACGTGCTCACGCCCGCCGACGTCCAGATTCACTCGCTCGCGCTGCTCGCGGTGGCATCGGGCAACTCTCCCTGACAACGCCTTGGCCCAGCAGTGCGGCACAGCGCCACACAACGCCCGAGGCGACGAGGTGTCGGCCCCCGGGCGACTCCCCCACGCGTCCCCGAATGCCGGCTGGTGGGTGCGCTCGCCGTCGGCGAAGGGGAGTCGTAGCCTCCGTGCATGGGGACAGAGGACACGCACGGCCTCGGCTACGAGCGGGTAGATGACGATCCGAACGTCTCGGTGCTCCTCGCCACGATGGACGCCACCGCAGGGTGGGAGGCGACGCGCCGGTTGCGGGCATGGGAGCGGGATCAGCTGAGGCTCCGTGGCGGTCAACGGCTCCTCGACGTGGGCTGCGGTCTCGGCGAGGCAGCGCTCGCCCTCGCTGAGGATCTCGGCAACGACGGTGAGGTCGTCGGTGTCGACATCTCTGAAGAGATGCTACGCGTCGCTCGAGCGAAGGCAAGTGCCGCAACGTGTCGCGTGCGTTTCACCGTCGGCGACGCCTGCGCGCTCGACGAGCCGGACGATGACTTCCACGTGGTGCGATCCGAACGCACTCTGCAATGGATCGCCGACCCAATTGCTGCCGTGGCCGAGATGGCGCGGGTGGTGCGCCCTGGCGGCCGCATCTCGCTCATCGACACCGACTGGTCGACCTTCGCGATCGATGTCGGCGACGACGATCTCGCCGCCCGGGTTCGCAAGGCCATGCGGACCGAGCGAGGCCGGCCGTCCAACATCGGACGCCGACTACATGATCTCGTCCGCACCGCGGGCTTCGCCCCGCTCGCCAGGGCGGAGGCGACCGAGACCTGGACCGCGTGGAACCCCGACGAGTCACCCGCGCCGGCCGGGTGCTTCTCCATGCAAAGCCTCGCCGATGATCTCGTCGCCGCCGATCAACTTGCACCCGCGGATCGGGATCGATTCGTGTCGACCATCCGCCGGGCTGCCCTTCGCGATCAATTCTCGATGGCTCTCACGATGTACGCCGTCGTGGCCGCAGCTCCGACCTCTTCGGTGTCCCGGCCGCCACGCTGCGGGTAGCCGATACGCCGTTCGGAGTGTGCATGCAGCCGTTGGTTTGCCCTCCTTCCACACCGCGCGTTCTGCCTGCCCTGCCACCACTTGGGGGGCAATCACCGTCGCCGTGGTCTCCCGCCCATAACGCCGGGAAGGTAGGGCCCTAGGCCAGATCGCCCAGGAGCGTTCTCACGAGCTGCGCCAATTGCGCCGCGAGGTCGCCCTCGTGAAGGAACGGCAGGTGCCATCGCTCGGCCGGGTAACCCCAGTAGCGAACGTCGGTGATCCGCCAGTCGGGCACTGCTCCGAGGTCTACGACGAGATCAACGCAACCGCCGTCAGCGCTGTCCTTGGAATCCCGACAGAAGATCACTTGCCCCTGCTCACCAGAGGCACCCGCTTGTCCTGGTGCGAAGCCGATCGGGTTCAAGATCGGGTCGAGTACGGGCATCGAGACCTCTCGTCGGAGAAGCGGCACCGCTACGTGATTGCATCCAAGGTCGTCTGAACGACCGGTCAGCCGATATCGACCATGATCTTGCCGGCGTTGGCGTTGGCCGCCATGTGTCGATGGGCGTCGGCGATCTGGTCGAAGGGATAGCGGCTGTCGATCACCGGCTTCAGCACGCCGCTGTCGAACAATGGCAACATCTCCGAAGCGAAGCGACGCGTCAACGCCACCTTCTCCTCGATCGGACGCACCCGCAACGTGGTGCCGATCCAGGTCGCCCGGCGTCCCATGAGGGCGCCAACGTTCACCGGCACCGTGCCGCCGCCCATCAACCCGACTTGCACGATGCAACCCTTGATGGCAACCGATTGCAGGTTGCGCTCGATCTCCTCGCCGCCGACGACGTCGAGGATCGTGTCGATGCCATCCGGCACGGCTGCCTTCACTTCGGCGAGCCAGTCGGACGGAGATCGTTCCAGCACGAGGTCGGCACCCAGCGCGCGACACAACTCCATCTTCCCCGACGAGCAGGTCACCGCGATGCGCGCGCCGATGGCCTTGGCGATCTGGATGCTCGCCGTACCGACGCCCGACGCACCGGCGTGGACGAGGGCCCATCGACCCGACGTCAGTCGGCCTTGCAGCACCAACGCATCCCACGCCGTCAGGAACACCTCGGGAATCGCCGCAGCATCGGCAAGACCGACAGCGGCAGGCACCCGCATCAACTGTCGCTCGTGAGTGGCGATCTTCTCGGCGTACGCGCCGCCCGCTTCGATCCCCATCACCTCGTCGCCGGGCTTCCACATCGTGACCCGCTCGCCAATGGCTTCCACGATCCCGGAGAACTCCATCCCCGGTATTTCATACGCGGCTGGGCGCGGATTCGGGTACATGCCCATCACTTGCAAGAGATCGGCGCGATTGAGCGCCGTCGCGCGCACGCGCACCACCACGTCCTCAGGGCCGCCGAGAGGATCGGCGATGTCTTCAATCGTCAGCGAGTCTGGACCACCATGAGACCGAAGCACGACAGCACGCATCGCGGCAGTCTCCCATGACGCCGTTGCGACCCACGGTTCGGCGTCGATGCGCACACATCGGCCGCGTTCAGGCCATTGCCGCCCCGAGGCGTCGATCGAGGGCATCGAGGAACTCTTCGGTTGACAGGTAGGGGGCATCCTTGGCGATCAGCACCGCCAGGTCTTTGGTCATCTCGCCTGCTTCGACTGCCTCGACGCACACCCGCTCGAGCGACTGGGCGAAGTTGACCACGGCAGGTGTGCCGTCCATCTTGCCGCGATACGTGAGGCCTTGGGTCCACGCGTAGATCGATGCGATGGGGTTGGTCGAGGTCTTGTTGCCCTTCTGGTGCTCGCGGTAGTGACGCGTGACGGTGCCGTGCGCGGCCTCCGCCTCGACGGTCTTGCCGTCAGAGGTCATGAGCACCGATGTCATCAAGCCCAGCGAGCCGAAGCCCTGGGCAACGGTGTCGCTCTGCACATCGCCGTCGTAGTTCTTGCAGGCCCACAAGTAGCCGCCTTCCCACTTCATCGCCGAGGCAACCATGTCGTCGATCAAGCGGTGCTCGTACGTCAGTCCGGCGGCGTCCATCTCTGCTTTGAACTCGGTCTGGTAGACCTCTTCGAAGATGTCCTTGAACGCCCCGTCGTAGGCCTTCAAGATGGTGTTCTTGGTGCTGAGGTAGACGGGGTAGTTGCGGATGAGCCCGTAACGCAGCGACGCCCTGGCGAAATCGCGGATGGAGTCGTTGAAGTTGTACATCCCCATCGTCACGCCGCCGTCGGCTCCGAAGTCGGCGATCTTCATCTCGACCGGCTCGCTGCCATCGGCCGGGATGTAGGTCATCATCACGGTGCCCGCACCCGGCACCTTGTAGTCGGTGGCCTTGTACTGATCGCCGTGGGCGTGACGGCCGATCACGATCGGCTTGGTCCATCCCGGAACCAGTCGGGGGATGTTGGAGATCACGATCGGTTCACGGAAGATGACACCGCCGAGAATGTTGCGGATGGTGCCGTTTGGGCTCTTCCACATCTTCTTCAGCCCGAACTCGACGACGCGGGCCTCGTCGGGAGTGATCGTCGCGCACTTCACGGCCACACCGTGGCGCTTGGTGGCATTGGCGGAGTCGATCGTGATCTGGTCGTTCGTCGCGTCACGGCTCTCGATGCTGAGGTCGAAGTAGTCAAGCTCGATGTCGAGGTATGGCAGGATCAGCTTGTCTTTGATGAACTGCCAGATGATCCGGGTCATCTCGTCGCCGTCCATCTCGACGACGGGATTCTCGACTTTGATCTTTTCCACAGCACTCACCTGACTCGCTCGAATCGCGCTCACTTGTATCGGACTTGTACAGGGTAGTCCGAGGTGAGGGCCGAGCGGGAATGTTGTCAGGCTGCCACCACACGGCGAGCTGCATGCTGGCGACTCCCTTGTCGAGCCGCAGCAGGTCAGCGATGACCTCCAGTGGCATGTGCAGACCACACAGCAAGCCGATCAGTCGGGCCTGCTCGAATTGATCCGCCGCATACCAGCGGTATCCGTTGCTCGGGTCGATGCGAGCGGGTCCGAGAAGCCCCTCACGCTCGTACACGAGCAACGTCTTGTGAGTCAGATTGGTGAGCCTGGCGAACGCACCGATCGACATTTCTTGTTGGGACACGTCAGTCATCTTCGGGTCTGCCCTTGGGACCATGTCAAGAGTTCCTTTCCAATTCTTCGTACACCTAGCATCGCCTGCGATGGACTTCACCTGGACGCCCGAACAGATCGAGTTGCGCGAACGGGCGCGCCAGGTGGCGAGCAACGCCGTGGCCGTCTATGGCCGGCACAACGACTCGTGGATCAATGGCTTCTCGAAAGAGTTCGCCAGAGAGATGGCGGCGCAGGGTTGGATCGGCATGACGTGGCCGAAGGAGTTCGGGGGTGGTGGCCGACCTCCGCTCGAGCGGCTGATCGTCGGCGAGGAGATGATCAAGGCCGGCGCCCCGGTCGCGGCGATGTGGTTCGCTGATCGGCAGATGGGCCCGTCGCTGATCACCTACGGACGACCCGACCAGCAGGCCGAGTTCCTCCCAAAGATCCTGTCGGGTGAGACCACGTGGTGCATCGGCATGAGCGAGCCCGACGCCGGCTCCGACTTGGCCGCGTTGAAGACCTCGGCGATCCGCGACGGTGACTCCTGGGTGATCAACGGTCAGAAGATCTGGACGAGCTTCGGTGAGGTCGCCGACTACTGCTACCTGATCTGTCGAACCTCGATGGAAGGCCCTCCGCATGCCGGCATCAGCGAGATCATCGTGCCGATGGATACTCCGGGCATCGAGGTCCGCCCGATCAAGGACATGACGACCAACCGCCACTTCTGCGAGGTCTTCTACACCGACGTGCGCGTGCCCGTCGACAATCTGGTCGGCGTCGAGGGCGCCGCGTTCAAACAGACGATGCGGCAACTGGAGCACGAGCGCGGCGGTATCGACCGACTCGTCTCCAACTACGCGCTCTATCAGATCGCCCTCGAGCAAGCCGACCGATCCGACCCCGTCGTGCGCCAGGAGATCGCCGCGCTGGAGATCGGCTACCGCATCGGTCGATTGCTGGTGATCCGGGAGGTGTTGCGCCAAGCCCCTACGGGTTTCAGCGCCGCAACCAAGTGCTTCGGCACCGAGCACGAGGTTCGAGTCGCCGAGTTCGTCGCCCGCACCTTTGGCGCGCAGGCGACGCTGTGGGATCCGCTGACCCAAGGTCTGATCTATGCACCGGGCTACACCATCATGGGTGGCACCTCGAACGTGATGCGCAACATCCTCGGCGAGCGAGTACTCGGCCTCCCCCGCTCATAGCGATCCGGGTGCCACACTCGTGCTGTGAGGCAGCTTGGGTTCAGACGCTGGCGCCCAGATGGATGGGCTGTGGCGGTCGGAGCGATGTTCGTGCTGATCGGTGGGTGTTCATCGGAGCGGGCGACCACGGCGGCATCCGTTGGCGCGGCGACTTCGATCGTTGATTCGGTCGCTGTCACAACAACCGCATCGTCGGCAACGACAGTTGCGAGGTCGACGAGCACCGCGATCGCAACAAGGATCGTCGAGAACCTCAGTGCAGCGGATGTGGCCACGGCATTGTCAGAGGTCGAGCTTGCCGCGGCGCATGGTGACGGCAGCGCCGGTCCACGCCAACAGCTCCTCTACCGATACCTGTCCGCCCACGCTGACTTCGACGACGCTGTCCTCGCCAACGTTGCCGGCGATGTTCGGCCTTCCGTCGAGCGGATCGTGCGCGCTCGCCAATTCGGTCAGGCGCGCCAGGCCGCGAATCCAACGTCTTCTCCACCAAGCTCCACGCTGCCAGCGTGGAGCATCGTCGCGCCGCTTTCGGTCGACGAGCTCCTCGGCGATTACCACCTGCCGAGGATTCGACGGGGATCGGTTGGTACTGGCTCGCGGCCATCAACCTTCAAGAGACGCGCATGGGGCAAATCGTCGGCACGTCGTCTGCCGGTGCAGTGGGGCCGATGCAGTTCCTTCCCGCTACGTGGGCGCACTGCTGCACTGGTGACCCGACGATCGCCGGCGACGCCATCATGGGCGCTGCGGTGTACCTCACGCAGAATGGCGGACCTGCCGACATGCAGGCCGCGCTGCATGCCTACAACCCGAGCGACACCTACGTCGCCACGGTCACGGCGTTCGCCGAGAACATGCGCGACAACCCACAGCTCTACAACGCATACCACGAGTGGCAGGTGTTCTACAGCTCGTCGGCCGGGGTGATCCGCCTTCCGGTCGGATACAACCAGGCGCAGCCGATCGATGCCGCCGCCTACCTCCTCGGCCACTCTGACGACGCTGCGGGCTGAGTACGGTGGTCGGATGCCCGACCTGTTGGACATCTCCTCGCGAATCATCGACTCGGGCGTGGTGGACCAGCCGATCAACAGGGTGACGAATGAGCTGAGCGAGCTCGCCGACGACCTGGCGATCGTCGAGAGCTTCAGCCATTCCATCGCCTTCGACAGTGGCGAGGGCCTGGTCTGCTTCGACTCCTCGGGTGTGCACACCGGCCAGGCGGTGGTGGCTGCGCTGAAGGATTGGCGAAAGCAGCGCATCGGTCACCTCATCTACACACACGGCCACGCCGATCATGTCGGCGGCAGCACGTTCTTCGCCGACGACGCGCCAATCGTCATCGGTCACGAGAACGTCGCCAAGCGGCTCGATCGCTATGACTTCACCAACAACTGGAACCTGATCATCAACGCCCGCCAGTTCGGTGGGATCCCGGGCGAGTTGAATCTCTCGATCGGCGAGGCGCAGGGTGGCGCGGCCGTCGACGTCGCTGACGCCCGACGGTTCCTGCCGTCCGGCACGCTACGGCCTTCGCAGACCTTCGATGATCGGCACACGCTGACGATCGGCGATACCGAGATCGACCTTCGCCATGCGCGCGGCGAGACCGACGACCACCTCTGGGCGTGGATGCCGGACCGGAAGTGGATCATGGCCGGTGACTTCGTGATCTGGAACTTCCCCAATGCCGGCAACCCGCAAAAGGTGCAGCGCTATCCGATCGAATGGGCCGCAGCGCTGCGCGAGATGATCGCCGTCGGGCCGGAGCTGCTCGTGCCCGCGCACGGGCTGCCGATCGCCGGTCGGGCGCGCATTGCCACGGTGCTCGCCGACATCGCTACGGCACTCGAGAACCTAGTCGCCGAAGTCATCACGATGATGAACGAGGGAGCAACGCTCGACACCATCGTCCACACCGTGTCAGTTCCCTCAGACACGCTGGCCAAGCCCTACCTGCGGCCGCTGTACGACGAACCGGAGTTCGTCATTCGCAACATCTGGCGTCAGTTCGGCGGTTGGTGGGACGGCGCGGCTTCGCGATTGAAGCCGTCGTCGGATTTGCATCTGGCTACCGCGATCGCCGAGTTGTGCGGAGGTCCTGCCGAATTGATCGGCCGGGCCCGCCGTGCCGCCGGTGAGAACGACCTGCGCTTGGCATGTCACTTCGCCGATCTTGCCGGTTGGTCAGCGCCTGACGATCCGGCGATCCACGCGGCGCGCAGCGAGATCTACATCGCTCGGCGCAACGCCGAGCCGAGTCTGATGAGCAAGGGGATCTTCATGGCCGCCGCTCGTGAATCACAGCGAGTCGCGAACGACTCAGCTACCTAGCGACACAAGTGCGAGGGCGGCGGCCGCGCACACCAGCCCCGCGGCCTGGGTGCGGCTGACGCGTTCGTGGTCGAGACCGAATGCGAGGCACACCGTGCTGACCGGGTACATCGACGAGATCACGGCGACGATGCTGAGCAGTCCACGATGACTTGCTTCGAGGTAGAAGAGGTTGGCTGCCATGTCGAGAACGCCCGATGCGATCACGATCCAGATCACTTTCCTGATGGCTCCACGTCGGGGCCGCGTGACGCCGACTACCACTGCCACGACCGGCAGCGACGCGGCGCGCGCCGCGACCAGGGGCCACATGCCGCTGTTGTCGGCAGTGCGGGCGAAGGCGATGAAGATGAACCCGAAGCCGAGGCCCGCTAACGCAGCGAGACCGATCGTTGCAACACGCGTGTGTTGGTGACGGGTGCCGATCACCCCGCTGACGAGTGCGACCGCCAGACATGCCACCACGATGCCGACGAGCGCGGTACCACTCGGTCGCTCGCCGAGCCACAGGCCGACGATCACCGGGAACACGGCGCTGACGATCGCCGTGGTCGGGGCGACGACTGTCATGGCGCCTCGCGACAATGCGGTGTAGAAGGCGATGAGGGCGATGCCACCGGCAGCACCGCCTGCAGCGCCCCACCACAGGTCGTGCGCCGAGGCGATCGGAGTACCCAACACGATCACACCGCCGACCACTAGAACCAGACTGGTGGCCTGGCCGATCATGGTGACGATCGTGCTGGCGAGCGAACGTGCCGCCCGTCCGCCGCAGTAGTCGGCGACCCCGTAGGTCGCCGCGCACAGGGCCGCCAGCAGGATCGCCACGGCTCTTTGCTAGCAGAGCACGTCGCCGGCACGCCGCTCTTTGTATGGTCGGCAGATGCAGCACGTTCGATTCGGCCGCACCGGCCTCAAGGTGTCGCGGTTGTGCCTTGGCACGATGACGTTCGGCTACCAGTGCGACGCGGAGACGTCGTTCGCGATCATGGACGCTGCCGCCGAAGCCGGAATCACCTTTCTCGACACCGCCGACGTGTACCCGCTCGGCGCCCCAGCCGACGTGTTCGGACGTACCGAGGAACTGATCGGTGAATGGCTGGGCACGCGACGCGATCAGTTCATCCTTGCGACAAAGTGCCACTTCCCGACCGGGCCGATGCCGTGGGACTCCGGCAATTCACGAAAGAACATCGTGCGCGCCCTCGACGCCTCGTTGCGTCGGTTGCGCACCGACTACGTCGATCTCTACCAGTTGCATTCGTGGGATGCCAATACGCCGATCGACGAAACGATGCAGGCGCTCGACGATGTCGTGCGCGCCGGCAAAGTGCGCTACGTCGGCTGCAGCAACTTCCTCGCCTATCAATTGGCGCGCAGCGTCGGGCGGGCGGAGGTTCTCGGCACCACCAACTTCATCAGCGTGCAACCTCGCTACAACCTGCTGCACCGCGAGAGCGAGCGCGAGCTCTTCCCGCTGTGCGCGGAAGAGGGCATCGCCGTCATTCCCTACAACCCACTCGCCGGGGGTTTTCTCAGCGGGAAGCACCACCCCGGCTCGCCGACCGATGGTGGGCGATTCACGTTGGGAAGCGCTGCTGGGCGGTACCAGGAGCGTTATTGGAACGACCGCATGTTCGCCACCATCGAGGAACTGCGCCCGATCGCTGCGGAGGCGGCGGTGTCGATGGCCACGCTTGCTGTTCAATGGGTGCTCGCCAACCCGGTGATCACCAGCCCGATCGTCGGCGCAAGTCGCCCGGAACAGCTGGCCGATTCGGTGGCCGCGGTTGAGGCCACACTCGCCCCCGAGATCAAGGATCGGCTCGGTCAGTTGACCTACGAGTTCCGGTTCGGCGACAACGCCCGCTAGCGCGTGCTGGCGCCAGCCGGCTCACGGACCCGCGACGGTGATGCCTCCATCGATCTTCAGCGTGACGCCCGTGATGGTGCCCATCGGCTTCACTCACGTGACGTCATGTTTCCAGACTCTGTGCCGTGCGGGCTGCTCGATCTCCGAGAGCTGGGCCCGAACAGCGGCCACCCCGGGTTCGGTCGGCTCGACCGTGACTCCCCACGAGCGGAGGGCATCGAGGAAGTCGGCGTTCTCCCACATCACCGTCCCCAGGAAAGCCGTGATCCCGTGTGCTCGCGCCACCTCGACAAGGTCGAGCAGCAGGATCGACCCGATGCCGCGGTGTTGATATGCCTCGATCACGATCACCGCGGCCTCGGCCTCCGTCGGGTTGTCTCGGCGACGCGCGTACCGGGCGACAGCGACGCCTGGCTCGAAGGGCTCGTCGACGGCCACGGCGGCCAAGGCGAATCGATCGTTGTAGTCGAGCTCCAACAACTCGTCGAGCTGATGTACGGACAAGTGATCGGGCGCTGAGCCAAACCGCGACCGGCGCACTGCGGGTGAGAGCGCTTCGTAGCGTGCGTCGAGCTGTTGACGATCGCTTGGCACGAGCGGGCGCACGAGGATGCGGTGACCATCGGGCAAGAACCTCATGTGCGGCAACCCGGCCGGCGAGAAGACCGCGCGCGGCGACGAATCCGCTTGGGATTCGGATTCCCTCGACCGCCGAGTCATCGTGCCTCAATCCGTGAAGTAAATGGAGTCGATGACGTCTGCGTAGCTCTTCTCGACGATGGCGCGCCGGAGTTTCAGCGTCGGCGTCAGCTCGTCGGCCTCGATTGTCAGGTCGCGTGGCAGGATCACGAATTTACGGATCGACTGAGGGCGAGAGACCGATCGATTGGCTTCGTCGACCGCTGATTGGATCGCTGACCGTAACTCCTCCGCGTCGCGGAGGTCGGCGATCCTGTCGCCGACTTGGCCGTGCTCGACGGCCCACTGTTCGAAAGCCGACTCGTCGATGGTGACCAGAGCGGCGATGAAGGGCCGAGCGTCACCGATGACGATCGCCTGGCTGATCAGCTCGTGAGCGCGCAGCCGGTCTTCGAGCGGTGCTGGTGCCACGTTCTTTCCCGCGGCCGTCACGAGGATCTCCTTCTTGCGGCCGGTGATCCGCAGGTACCCGCTGTCATCGAGCTCGCCGATGTCGCCGGTGTGGAACCACCCGTCGACATCGAAGGTCGCGCCGTTGCGCTGGGGTTGTGCCAATAGCCCTGGAACACCTGCGGGCCCTTGGCCAGAATCTCGCCATCAGCAGCAATGCGGATGGTCGTGCCGGCCACTGGTTGCCCGACGGTGCCGGGCTTCCACGCTCCGGGCCGGTTGACGGTGAGCGTGGGGCTGGTCTCGGTGAGACCGTACCCCTCGTAGATGTCGATCCCGATCCCGGCGAACAAGTGGGTCAGCCGCTCGCCCAGCGGTCCGCCGCCACTGAACGCCCCCCGAAGGTTGCCACCGACCGCCTGGCGAATCTTGGCATACACGAGTCTGTCGAAGAGTGCATGAGCTGCGCTCGTCCGCGGCCTGATCCGACCGGCCGTTCGCTGCTGCGACCACAGGATCGCGACGTCGACCGCACGATCGAAGATCCAGCCCTTGTGCTCGCTGTGGGCCCGATGGCGAGCTGAGTTGTAGACCTTCTCGAAGATGCGCGGCACTGCGCAGATCAGGGTCGGGTGCACCATGCCCAATTCTTCGGGCAGGTGGGCGACGTCCGTGGCGAACGCCTCCCGGAGACGGCTCTCCATGACGAACAGCCCCGTGATCTTCGTCAACGTGTGGGCGAGTGGCAAGAACAGCAACGCGGTGTCTCCGGGTTTCAACGCTGGACCGATGGCATCGAGGCTCTGCATCACGTTGGCGCGCAGATTGCGATGGGTGAGCATGCATCCCTTGGGCCGGCCCGTCGTGCCCGACGTGTACACGAGTGTCGCCAGGTCGTCGAGACGTTCGTCGACTGCGGCATCCGGAATGACGGAACCGTTGTGCTCGAGCTCGTCGAGTCCGCCCTCCTCGATCGTCGCGATACGACGACATTCGGTGAAGCGGTCTGACAGTTGCTCGACCATCTCACGCATCGTCCGGGTCTCGATGATGAACAACACAGAACCGCTGTCTCTGACGATCCATTCGACCTGCTCGGCGGACGACGTGTCGTAGATCGGCACGGTGACGCCGCCGACCATGAGAATCGCGTAGTCGATCAGCAGCCACTCGAGCCGGGTGTGGGCCATCAACGCGACCCTGTCTCCAGGAACGACGTCGTGGGCGATGAGACCCTTGGCCAGCCGGCGGACCCGGGAGACGAACTCACCCGCCGATACATCGACGTACTGGTCGCCGCGGCGCACCGCGGCGATTGGGAACTTCGGGTCGCTCGTCGCCAAGTCGAGCAATGGACGCACCAGATGAGCATCGCTCGATAGCGGCGCGAGCGGTGGACCTTCGGTCGCGTGCATAGCAACCTCCCTACTCGCGGAGAATTGTCCACCCTCATCTGCGGCAAGTGCTAGAGCCGATGGTCACCTCGTGCGGATGATACGGCTCACCGTCGAGTCAGGCCGTGGTGGCGACAATCGACCCTAGACGGGGGGTCGCGATCGTCGTCTGCTGTCTGTATGACCACGACTGATGGATCCCGCTCGACCTCCGCGCCACTCGGTCTGGCGCCTGGTCGCAGTGCCGAGCTCGATCAGGTGGTGGCGCATGCGCGTCACGCCGCCGACGCCTTCGACAACGCGCATGCGGTCCCAGTCGACGGGCGTCGACGTCCAGACCAGGGAGTCGACCACCATCAGGTTGGTGGGCCGGTCCATCTCCAACCACAGTGCATCCTGCACCCCAAGCCGCCCGCGTTCAGTCATTTCGTCATCCCTTGGTTGAATCGCGGAGGTTCACACTCCATGCTGATCCGATAGCAGGGCCCGGACAAGGGACGTTCGTCACTCACCCCACTTCGTTCCGGCCACCGGGCTACACAACCCTGAAGCTCTGCTCGTCTCGCGGAGACTCGTCCACGACGTTCACAAGGGTCACGACTGCCCGGGCCGGGCCAATCCGCATCCACGAGACGACACGATCGACGGCCGCGGGATCCCCTTCCAGTGCTGCCTCGACAGAGCCGTCGTCGTTGTTGCGAACCCAACCGGTAACACCCTCGGCCATGGCCATCTCCTGGCAGGTCTGCCGATACCAGACGCCCTGTACGCGGCCTTCGACGATGATGTGTCGCCGGATCATCCCTTGAGTCTCTCAGGCGATCGGTGCGTCTCCGATACCGTCTCGGTGTGCTTCGTAACCTCGATCCAACGTTCTACTGCGACCCGACGGTGTTCCGCTCCGAGCGGGAACGCATCTTCTGGCAGACGTGGCAACTGCTCGGGCCGGCGTCGCAAGTCGCCGCGCCCGGCGACTATGTCGCGACCGAGATCGCCGGAGCGAAGGTCGTCGCTATCCGGGCGGACGACGGCGAGCTGCGTGCGTTCCGCAACGTCTGCGTTCATCGCGGTGCACGACTCTTCGAGGAGGGCAGCGGACATTGCAGCGCAATCCGATGCCCATATCACAACTGGGTGTACGGCCTCGACGGCACCCTGAAGCGCACGCCATGGTTCGGTGAGGACCCCGACTTCGACATGGCGGATTGGCCGCTGCAACAGATCAGTGTCGAAGAATGGCGCGGGTTGCTGTTCGTCGCCATCCATCCCGTGGAACCGCTGCTCGCCAACCTTGGCGACACCGTGACGGTGCTGGCCGACGAGCCGATCGAGACGTTTCAGCTGTATCGCACCGAGCACCTCGTGTTCGACGCCAACTGGAAGATCTACATGGACAACTTCATCGAGGGCTACCACATCCCCGGCATCCACCCGAGCTTCTATGCAGCGATCGACTTCGAGAAGTTCGAAACCGTTGCGATGAACAACGTGATCAAGATGACCGCGCCTCCGAAGGACGACTTGTTCTATCGCGGCACATGGCTGACCACGTGGCCCAACTGGACGCTGTCGCTGTTCGATGGTGGCATGAACACCTCACGGATCAACCCGATCGACGAGGGTCGTACCGAGCTGCTGTATCACTACTACTTCGCCGACCTGTCGGACGCGACACGCGAGGTCCGCGACCGCACCGTCGACGGGAGCATCAGCGTAGTCCGCGAGGACTTCGGCATCTGCGAGATCACTCACCAGAACTATGCCAGCGGCGGGTACCGCTCCGGTCCCCTCAGCCCGCGCCACGAGACCGGTGTGGCCTGGTTCCAACAGAAGCTTGCCGCCATCTTGACGTGACGGATCGAGTGCGCGCCTCGATCCATTGAGGAGAGAAAGCTTGACAGCATTACTAAGTATGCTGTAGTAATTAATTCGTGGCACGTTTGGGGACCGCCGATCAATCGAGCAGCCGTGGCAGTGCGTCGTCAAAGGCGGCGCCCGCAGACGCTCGCCTGCGCAACCGCATCCTGCTGCTCCAGGCGTTGCACGCGGACGGCCCGCAGAGTCGTGCTGATCTCGCCCGGCAGAGTGGGCTGACGCCGACGACCGTTTCAGCGGTGACCGCCGAGTTGATCGCCTCCGGGCTGATCAGCGAGGTCGGCCGAAAGGCCAGCACGAGTGCCGGCAAGCCCGCCACGCTGCTCGGTGTCGAGCCGGATGGTCGCCACGTCATCGCCCTAGATCTGAGCGACGACGACGTAATCGAAGCAGCCGTCGTGAACCTCGCCGGGAAGATGGTCGCCAGGCACTCGAGGGCACGCACTGGTGAGACCGGTAAGAAGGCGATCGCCACCATCGTGCGCTTTGCCCGCGATATCGCCCGCACCGTCGACCGCCCGCTCCTCGGCGTCGGTTGCGCGACCCCCGGCATCGTCGACGATCACGGCGTGGTGCTGACGGCCGCCCACATGAAGTGGAGCAACGAGCCGCTCGCCGCCCAACTCACCGCCGCCGTCAACGTGCCTTGCTACGTGGCCAACGACGCCAACGCTGCGGTGCTGGCCGAGTACAGCGCACTCGTAACTGCGACCGAGAACCTGCTCCTCGTCCGCGTCGGTGGCGGTGTCGGCGCGGGTGTCGTCATTGGCGGCGAACTGTTCGTCGGCGGCAGCTTCGCAGCAGGTGAGATCGGCCACGTCGTGGTCGACGACGAGGGCGCACTGTGCAAATGCGGTCGGCTGGGCTGCCTCGAGGCGGTCGTCTCCGCACCGTTGCTGGAGCAAGGACTCAAAGGGGTCAGCGACAGCGACCGTGCTCGGCACCTCGACCTCGCCGGCCGACATCTCGGCATCGTCCTGGCGACGCTTGTTGGTGCGCTCAACCTCTCCGAAATCGTTCTGTCAGGACCGATGGATCTGCTCGACGACCGCTTCCGTACTGCGGCCGTCGAGACGATTCGCAATCGGACCATCCCGACAGTCGGCCAGCACGTCACCGTCCGCTTCAGCTCGCTGGGCGACGACGGCGTGCTTCTCGGCGCTGCTGCGCTCGTGCTTCGCAACGAGCTCGGCATCGTCTGAACAACAACAGCGCATTCGTGCGCCGTGAAAACAGATCCAGCTCCGGCTCGGTCACAACCAAGGGGAAACCATGAGAATGAGGAAACTGGCTGCCTATTGGCGGCTTTGACCATGGCGCTGGCAGCGTGCGGCTCGGACACCAAGAGCAGTACCGCAACCAACGCTGCCACGACGACAGCAGGGCAGGCGGCCACTACGAGCGCCGCAGCACCAGCCGACACGACTGGCACCACTCCGGCGGCCACCACCGTGCCGCCGCCGATCACCGGGGGGACCGGCACGAGTGGTGAGATCCGCTTGTGGTTGAACGGTGGCGACACACCCGACGCCTTCGTCAAGTTCGCGATCACCGAGTTCAACAAGACCCATCCAGATGTTCGGGTCACCTTCGAGCGGCAGCAGTGGACAGGCATCGTCGAGAAGCTCACGACGTCGCTGCCGAGCAGCGACAGCCCAGATGTGATCGAGCTCGGCAACACCCAGGCGCAGGCGTTCGAGGCTGCAGGTGCGTTGCAGGATCTCACCGCGACCAAAGCCGCCCTCGGTGGCGACGACCTGCTGCAGAGCCTCGTCGAGGCTGGTACCTACAACGGCAAGTTCTACGGCGTCCCGTACTACGCCGGCGCTCGGGTGATGCTGTACCGCAAGGACATGTTCACCGCTTCGGGGCTCAGCGTGCCCACGCACGATCGACGAGATGCTGGCTGCCGGGAAGAAGCTCAAGGCAGACAACGCGTCGACCGCGAACTTCTCGGGCATGTACCTGCCGGGCAAGAACTGGTTCGCCGCGTTGCCCTTCTTGTGGGTCAACGGCGGCGACATCGCTGTACAAGACAGCGGAAAGTGGAAGGGCATGCTCTCGTCCGACAAGTCGGTGACGGGCCTGACGCAGTTCCAGCAGTTCATCGAGCAGACCAGCGGCGCCCCGAAGGACGGCGACGATTCGAAGGACTACATCGCCTTCTGCAAGGGAGAAGTCGGCATGATGCCGGCACCGGGGTGGAAGCCTGGCCAGATCATCAACAAGGACGACGGCTGCCCCGACATGGAGTCCAAGATCGGTGCGTTCGCGATGCCGGGTCTCACGGCCGGCACGACGTCGCCGGCCTTCCTCGGTGGATCGAACCTGGCGATCTCGGCCAAGAGCAAGCACGCCGACCTCGCCACCGACCTGCTCAAGATCCTCGTGTCGAAGGACTACCAAAAGCAGTTCGCCGACCAGGGCACGATCCCGGCGCTGAAGTCGTTGCTTGGTGACGTCACTGGTAGCGATGCCGCGACGGCGCAGGCCAAGGCCGCCGAAAACAGCCGCTTCGTGCCATCCAGCGAGAACTGGGCGGCCGTCGAAGCCAGCAACGTCCTCCCCGACATGATCGTGGCCATCTCCGGTGGCGCCGACGTGAAATCCGAGGCGGCGAAGGCCGACGCGGCGATCGAAGCCACCCTCAACGGCTGATCCCCCTCAGCCGGCAGCACGCGGGGCGAGCACGATGTCCCAGTCGTCAACTCTGGAAATGGAAAACTCGCCAAGTATGGAACACGCCGACGGAATCACTCCTCGCCGTCGGCGTGTTCGCCCGCTGCCGTATGTCCTGCTGCTGCCGGCAGTGGCAGCACTCGTGCTCATGCTCGGCTACCCGATCGTGCGCCTGTTCACCCTCGCGTTGCAGAACTTCGGCCTCAAGCAGCAATTCGGCGCCGCCGCCAATTGGGTCGGTCTCAAGAACTTCCGAACGATTGTGCACGATCCTGAGTTCTGGGCCGTGCTGCGACGCACGCTCGCGTTCTGCGCCGTCAACGCCGTGCTGACCATTGCCTTGGGAATGGCAATCGCGCTCCTACTGAAACGACTCGGATCGAAGATGCGGCTGTTGACGATGCTCGGCCTGATGTTGGCCTGGTCGATGCCAGCACTGACCAGCACGGTGATCTGGCAATGGATATTCGACACCCAGTACGGCATCGCCAACTGGGCCCTCGGCAGGCAGGGTCAATCGTGGTTGTCGAATCCCCTCACCTTCTACTTCGTGGCAACGATCATCGTCGTCTGGATGGGCATCCCGTTCGTCGCCTTCACGCTGTACGCCGGGCTCACCCAGATCCCCGAAGAGACGATGGAAGCGGCAGCGATCGACGGGGCCAACCCCTGGCAACGGTTCCGTGACATCGTGGTTGCAGCGCTGAAGCCGATCCTGCTGATCCTCACTTCGTTGTCGGTGCTCTGGGACTTCCGCGTCTTCACGCAGGTCTACGTGCTGCAGCGCGCTGGGGGCATCACCCGCGACACGAACCTGCTCGGTGTGTACGCCTACCGCATCTCGATCGGTGCCAACCACTTCGACAGAGGTGCAGCAGTAGCGATCGTGATGGTGGTCATCACCGTGTTGATGACGATGTTCTACCTTCGATCGATGACGAGGCAGGAGGAGCTGTGACGACGACGTTCGACCCGATCACGCCGCGCAAGCGCCGCCGGCGCCGCAACATCGTGCCCAACTTCTTGGGACTGGTCGTCTTCCTCGTCGCCGCCTTTCCGGTGTACTGGATGGTGCTCACGTCGTTCCGGCGCGGCATCGACATCCAGAGGGCGACGCCGCAGTTCGTGCCGGCGCCCGGCACGCTGGCGAACTACCGCAAGGTCTTTCGGCGCGACTTCTTCTGGACTGCGGTGAAGAACAGCTTGACGGTGACGTTGCTCGTGCTGGTGCTGGCACTGTTCATCGCCTTTCTCGCAGCCGTCGCCGTGTCGCGCTTCAAGTTCAGGGGCCGCAAGTCGTTCATCGTCGCCATCCTGGTGGTCCAGATGGTGCCCGCCGAAGCGCTGATCATCTCGCTGTTCCGAATCCTCGACAGCTGGCAGTTGATCAACACGATCCTGGGTCTGACGTTGACGTACCTCGCCTTCGTCCTGCCCTTCACGATCTGGATCTTGCGTGGCTTCGTAGCCAACGTGCCAAAGGAGCTCGAAGAGGCTGCGATGGTCGACGGCTCGTCACGGTTCCGCGCGTTCATGACCATCACCTTGCCGCTCGTCGCGCCAGGGCTCGTCGCCACAGGCGTCTTTGCGTTCATCCAGGCGTGGAACGAGTTCATCTTCGCGCTCGTCATCATGAATCGGCCCGACAAGCAGACCCTGCCGGTGTGGCTGCAGGCCTTCAACGAAGGAGCGAAAGGGACCGACTGGGGCGGGGTGATGGCCGGCTCGACGTTGATGGCCATCCCCGTCGTCATCTTCTTCCTGCTCGTGCAACGGCGGGTTGCCAGCGGCCTGACAGCGGGCGCGGTGAAGGGGTGAGCGCCGTCGCAGACCGCCGCGTGGCCGCCGCTTGCCTACTGGGCTCGTTCGTCGGGACCGAGCCACCGTCGTGGCTGCTCGACGCCATTGGCGATGGGCTCGGTGGCGTGCTGCTGTTCGCCCAGAACATCGTCGACGACGCACAGGTCCTCGAGTTGTGCGACCAGCTCCGCGACGCTCGCGCCGACATCGTGATTGCCATCGACGAGGAAGGTGGCGACGTCACCCGCCTCGACGCGGCGCGCGGCAGCGACACGCCCTCCCCCGCCGCGTTCGGTTTCGTCGATGACCCGAGCCTGACCAAGGACGCCTACGAGGACCTCGGCCGGCGAGTGCGAAGTCTCGGTATCGACCTCACGCTTGCCCCGTGTGCGGACATCAACTCCAATCCGCGCAATCCCATCATCGGCGTGCGGTCGTTCGGTACGACGCCACACGGCGTTTCCCGGCACGTCGTGGCCGCTGTCGAAGGCTTCCATCGCGGTGGTGTCAGCGTCAGCGCGAAACACTTTCCCGGCCACGGCGACACGAGCGCGGACACGCATCTCGAGCCTGCCCGCCTGTCCGCGACGATGGCAGCGTTGACCCAACGGGAGTTGATGCCGTTCGCAGCCGCGATCGAGGCAGGTGCGGACGCGATCCTGACTGCTCACCTCGTCGCCGATGCAGCCGACTCCGCGCCCGTCTCCCTCAGCGCGTCGTGGACCGAACATCTTCGCGGTGCCATGGAGTTCGGCGGTGTCATCATCACCGACGCGCTCGACATGCGGGCCGTTGCCGAGGGCCGTGGGATAGTCGGCGTCGCCGACGCCGCCGTTCGCGCCCTCCGGGCCGGCGCCGATCTGCTCTGCCTCGGTTCCAACTTCGACCACTCGATGACGACCACCGTCAACGACCAGATCGTCGGCGCGCTC
>JANYKU010000109.1 GCA_025358075.1 Ilumatobacteraceae bacterium | reverse complement strand
TCGATGTCGGGCAGGCCGAGATCGAGCACGACGAGCTCGGGTTGGGAATCGAACACGGCGACCTCGGCATCGCCACCGGTGCTGACCCAGCGGGTCGAGTGCCCGGCCTTTTCGAGCGCACGCATCAGTGTCCGGCGATCGCTGCATCATCTTCCACGAGGAGCAGCGCTGACATCCGCTCACCCTTCCTGTGCTGGACGCGCGAATCTAGGCCGATGGCCACGAGGTTGCGCAGTCGCATGATCCGATCGGGCCTCGCCTTGGTCTTGGCGATCCTCGTGATCGCCGGTGTCACCAGTGGCATCTTGTTCGCCAACGAGGTTCGTACCGATGCCCGTCTGCGCCTCACCGGGCAGGCCGAGACGATGACCATCTCGCTCAGCGACCGCTTGCTCGAACAGGGCGAGGTGACGACGGCGGACGTCGAACGATTGGCGCCAGCCGGAGCCGAAGTCGTGCTGAAGGATTCGTCGGGTGCGGTCGTTGCCAGAACCGGACCCGTGTTGGCCGAGCATGTGATGTCGGTCGAGGTCCAGGGTCCGGGTGATCTCTCGGCGACCGTGTCTGCCGATCGGGACCCGGTCGATCACCGTGTGCGGCACGCGTGGAACGTGATCGTCGCGCTCGCCGCCGCCGTGGCCACACTCGCCACCGCGGCGGCACTGTTTCAGGCCCGTCAGCTCAGCCGTCCACTCGACCGCCTTGCCCGCGCCGCGGTTCAGATCGGGGCAGGCGACGCCGGCGTTGTCGCTCCCCGCAGCGGGTTGGTGGAGGTCGACGCGATCGCCGAGGCGTTGGAGGACAGCGGTCAGCGCGTCGCCGCGCTGATGACCGCCGAGCGGCAGTTCAGTGCGAACGCGAGCCACCAATTGCGTTCGCCGCTCACGGCGATCGCCATCAGCCTCGAGCTGATTGCCGACAGCACCGATCCCGTCGCCCGCCATGAAGCCGCTGAAGCCCTCATCCAGGTCGCTGGTCTCGATGATCGGATCAACGAGTTGCTCACGCTGGCCCGCACCGGACGCATCGCGGCACAGGCCCGCACCGATCTGTCGGCGCTGGTTGGCCGTCATGTCCACGCCATCGCCGCACAGTTCCATCGTGTCGGCCGGGCGTTGACGCTGGTTGCTCCACAGGTCGTCGAGGCCGACGTCACCCCGAGCGCATTGACCCAGAGCATCGAGATCCTTCTCGACAACGCGCTGCTGCATGGCAGCGGCGACGTCGAGGTGCGCGTCTCCGCCGATGGTGCCGGCTCGGTCGAGATCACGATCCGCGACGAGGGACATCTGGTGGAGGCGACAGGTCGGAGCTCGGACGCCACCGGTGGCGATCAACGTAGCCATGGCCTCGGTCTGCTCCTTGCCAGAAACCTGCTGCGCGCCGACGGTGGTCGCGTCGAACTGGTGTCGACGCAACCGACGACGTTCGCCATTCGATTGCCTCCACCGTCCGCCCGCTCCGCGCCGAAGGCGGAGTCAGGCCCGAACTTCTTGTCGCATGAACAGGGCGTAGGCGGCGGCGAACATCACGACGACTCCACCGACCAAGGCGGCGACCTGCCACCACGCCAGCACGAGGCTCTCGCTCAGCGAAAGCGTGCTTGGCAGGGCCTGCGAGGTGGTGTCCTGGATGATCAGCCCCGTTGATTGGCGGGCCGGGTTCAGCAACACGCCGGTGGCTTCGTCGTAGAGCTGAGACGGTGAGAAGCGCCGGACCATCAGCTCGAGGCGGGCGTTGGCGAGCACCTGTTCGGTCGTGGGCGATGTGGTCGGCACGGGGTGGACGGTGTCGGCGACCAGACCGGCGATCAGCCCGCCGAACAACGTGAACACCAGCCAGATGGCGATGCCGGCCAGTGCCGCGGTGGCTGCCCTGCGCGTGACCACGGACAGCACGATCGCCAGCGCCAGCCACAGGGCGATGTAGACGACCGCGACGACGAAGAAGGCGATCATTCGTACGACATCGTTGATGGTCGGGCCGACTCCGAGGCGCAGCATCCCGTACGACACCGCGACCGCCATCACTGCCGCGAGCGCCAACGCGATCGCACCGATCCCGGCGACGAACTTGCCGTTGATCACCTCGTCGCGATGAATTGGTTGCGCGACCAGGCGTGGCAGCGTGCGTTGCGAGCGTTCACCGTTCACCGCGTCGAAGCCGAGCAACGGTCCGAGGATCGCGAGGAACTCGTGGAACGCCGGCACCCGATCGGGAGACAAGGTGAACAGGTAGAGGAAGATCGACGGCACGTCGGTCGCTGCGCTTGCGGCGGCGCGGATCGGACCGCTGGCCGAATGCACTGAGGCAAGCCCGGCAAGGGCCATCAGTACGACGAGGATCACGAAGCGAACCGAGTGAACGTGGTCGCCGAACTCCTTGCGGGCAATGATCCGCCAGCCGCCGTACAGCTTGTGCGTGTCCGGATCGGCTCGCAACTGCACGGTGTCAGGCGCCGACGCGATGCTCGCTGTCATCAGTCCTCCCGGTGAAGTAGCGGTGATAGATCGCATCGAGGTCGGCACCACGACGCACGAAGTGGTCGATCGTGCCGCCGGCAGCCGCGACGGCACTCAGCAGTTCCAGGTGCACGTCGCGGCCGGCGCTGATCATCCATCGCCCGGGACCGTCGCCCTCGACGGTGCGCACGCCCGAGACGGCACCAACGACGCCGGCGAGATGTGTGGCAGAGAGGCCCGGATCCACCCCGAGCTCGAAGACCCAGTCGTCGTCGAGCGCGCCGGCAAGTTCGGCCACGGTGCCGAGGCCGACCAGGCGACCGCTCACGAAGATTCCGATCCGATCGCACACCGTCTCGACCTGGTGAAGCAGATGCGACGACAGCAGCACTGTCAAGCCCTCATCGGTGCGGAGGTCGGCGACGAACTTGAGAAGCTCGCGCACGCCCTCTGGATCGATGTTCACGCTCGGCTCGTCGAGGATCAGGATCGACGGTCGCTTGATCAGTGCATCGGCCAAGCCGAGACGCTGTCGCATGCCGCGCGAGAAGGTCCACACTCGACGGTCGATCACCGAACTGAGGCCGACTTGTTCGAGCAGGAACTCGATTCGTTCCGTCGCGTCCGGTTCTCGCAAGCGGTTGAGGCGGGCGGTGTACTCGAGGTTCGCACGGGCCGTCATCTCGTCGTAGAAGCCGACATCATCGGGCAGGTAGCCGACTCGACGCTTGACCGACAGCGGGTCGCGACGCGGGTCGAGACCGTCGACCCGAGCTTCGCCGCTGGACGGTTCGGTCAGACCGAGCAGCATCAGAATCGTGGTCGTCTTGCCGGCCCCGTTGGGACCGAGCAACCCAAAGATCTCGCCGCGACGGATCTGCAGGTTCAACGAGTCGACAGCGGTGCGATCGCCGTAGTGCTTGGTGAGATCGCGGGTCTCCAGGGCGACGCCATCGTCTTCGGGAGGCATCGAGGTCACCGTCGGCCGAGGCGTCGGAACAACCAGGCCAACCCGAGGAAGGTGACCGCGATGATCGCAATTGCGATGATGCCCAGCGTCTGCGAGCCCTTGACCCCATAGCGGAGGTCGAGGCTCGTCGATTGACTGCCGGCACTGGCGCGCACGCTGATCGCGTAGTCGCCGGCGAGTGCGTTCTTCTCCGGCTTGATCACCGCGACCACCTGGGTCGACTCGTTCGGATTCACCTGCGGGACCTGCGGCGGATCGGAGGTCACGGTCCATCCCGACGGAGGCGTTGCTGCGAACTGCACGGCCTGCAGTGCGGCCGTACCCGAGTTGCTGACGACGAGGGTGACGCGCTTCTCGCTGTTGGCCTTTCCGCTGACATTCAGTCGCTGGTCGGCCGTCGCAACGTCGAGCTTGGATGATCCGGTGACCTCGGCCGTCAACTGCATCGAGCCGGTGCCGCCGGTATCAGACGTGATCGTCACGTTGATCGGGTACGAGCCTTGCTCGACCGTGGCGGGTGGCGTGGCCGAGACCTTGACGGTCGTCGTGCCGTCGGCGTCAACGGTCACGGTGTTGGCGTTGGGCGAGGCGTCGGGTGACGCTGTCACCGTCCATCCCTGCGGGCCCTCCGCCGTGAACGTGAAGGTTTGCGACTGGGGCGTGTTGTTGGTGACCGTCAGCGTGTAGCTGAACGCGGTGCTCGGATCACCGCGCAACGACGGGAAGTCGGCCTTGACCCCGACGCCCGAGTTGACCTCTGCCTGCACCTGCACGGCGAGCGGCAGTGTGAAGTCACCCGACGAATCCGAGGTGATCACGTTGAACGAATAGTTGTTGGCCGCCGCATCGGGAGGCACGACGATCTCGACCGTGAACTTGCCCGGGGTGTCAGGCGCCGCTGTCACCGCGTTGACGACGAAGCCGCCGCCGCGCAGGGTCGTCGTCCATCCCGTCGGCAATTGGGCGACCTTGATCTGGGCGATGGTCACCGCCGGCGCTGTCACCTGCAGATCGAACTTCACCGTGGAGCCAGGGCTGGCGACCACCGATGGATAGGGCGTGGAGACAACGAGATCCGCTGCGTCGACATGACCTCCCGAATCGATCCACACCAGGCTTGCCGCGGCGAACGCAACGACCGCGACCGACCGCACGATCTTCCCAGGAGAACACCAGGCCTTCTTCGATTCCGTCATCCCCATCCTTCCGACTTGTCGATCGCGGGAGTGTGGTCGTGGCGGGTTCAGCGGCTGGTTGCGCCAACGTTGTGGCGAGGTAAAGGCGCCTAAGGTTGTCGGCTGTCTTTCAGCTGACGCGAGACGAGTTGGCGAGAGAGTCCGAAGATGCGACCGATCTCGCCGATGCTGCAACCCTCGTCGAGCATCACCCTCCACAACTCGATTCGGGCGTCGCGCCGGTAGGTCTCGTAGTTGTCGAGGGCGGTGGCCAGACGCACCTGCTCCTGCGAAATTGGATACGCGGCCGCAAGGGCGGTGATGTTCGGCTCGTCGGCGAGGGCGGCGAGCAAATTTGAAACAACTGAGGCGTCGTGAGTGAAGGCCGCGGCGGCGTCGAGCATCGCCGTGCGTAGCCCTTCGAACGTGTGCCGCGCTCGTGCCCGGGCGGTCTCGTCGTCGCTTTCCGCTGCCATGTCGGGAGGGATCGTAGCTTGGGTCCTTGAGCCTGGCCAGAGTCGGCCGATGACAAGGGGGGTTGCGCAACCCCTGTTGATAGTGGACTGTCCGTGGTTGTCTTAACACTCTCCATGAAAAAGGGCGGAAGTAGATGAAGCGCAAGAAGGTATTCGTCGCGGTGATGGGCGGGGTACTCAGCATGGGACTGGTCGGGGCCTCGGCGGCGACGCTCGGAACCCTCAGCGGCGCCGGACTGGGTGCCGATGATCAGGTGGTCGCCGGTTGCGACACCGACGGCGTCACCGTCGGGTACACGACGGCCTACAGCGCGGCGGCGCAGACCTACCAGGTGACCGCGGTGAACTTCACCGGTGTCAACGCCGCGTGCAACGCCAAGGCGGCCTCGGTGTCGCTGCGCAACGGCACCACCAACCTCGGCACGACGAGCGTCGCCAGCATCACGGTGGCGGCCAACGCTTTCTCGGTCACCTTGGGTGCAGCGGTGACCGCTTCGTCGGTCAATGGGCTGTCGCTCGTCATCTCCGGGTGACGAGTCGCGGGCGCAACACCAGCAGCGGACTGGTCGCCTGCGACTTGGCCTCGCCGCGTCGACGCTCGCGCTGTTAGCGCTGCCCGTTGCCGTCGCTCGGGCGGCTCCATTGGGCACGATCACTGCGAAGAGCCTCGTCGTTGTCGGTTCTGCATCGACGGTGTCGGCCCCCACGATTCTCGGCTGCGACAACTTCACGGGCACGACGGGCGCGACCATGGCGGCGCGAGCGGCGACTGTTGCCGCGGCCTGTTCCAATCGGGTCTGGAGCGTTCACGTCGGCACGTGGACGATTCAGACGAACCAGGCAGCATCGAGCGCGACGACTGACGCTGTCGCCACCGAGAACACTGCGACCTCCAACTCAACCGCTCGGGTCGTGCTCTCCAGCCTCAACACCGGTGGCCGATCCGGCGGTCTCGTGATCTCGCACGACGGCACCAGCAGCTACCTCGCAGCCGTGATGATCGACGCGACACCCGACCGCATCGAACTGCGGCTCTACAGCGCTGGTGTTGCCACCTTGCTGACGACCATCAACCCCACCTTTGCGACGACCAACACGCTGGAACTGTCGCGAAGCAGCGCGATCGTCGCGGTCGCTCTCAACGGAACCAACGTCGGCAGCTACACGCTCAGCGCAGCACAGCTCACGTCGCTGGGTGCAGGATCGCGTGCTGGTCTCTTCGGCGGGAATGCCAGCGTTCGCTTCGACGACTTCGCCGTGACCACGCCATGACGTCGTCAGCCGGAGGTGTGTGGTGGCAACGAGCTCGGCGCGTGCTGCCAAGTGTCTTGATCTGGACAACCGTCGGCCTTTGCGCCTTGTGGCTGTGGCCGAGCCGGTTCGGTGGCGACACGACACCGCTCGTCGTCGACGGCAACTCGATGAAGCCGACGTACTCCAGCGGCGACCTGATCATTGCCCACGCCGACGACCACTATCAGCCCGGCGAGATCATCGTCTTCAAGATCAAACCACCCGGCAATCACGCACGCGACCACTTGATCGTGCACCGGCTGATCTCCATCGCGCCCGATGGTCGAATCACGACCCAAGGCGACAACCGGGGTGTCGCCGATGGCTTTGTCGTTACAACAGACGACATCGTCGGACGCGCTCGTCTCCGCATACCCGACGGCGGAACGATCCTGCATCTGTTGTCACGGTGGTGGATACTGGGGGCCGTCGCGGGGTTGATTGCCACCATGTCGCTCTGGCCATCAGCATCAAGCGAAGTCGATTCCGCCGACGAGGTCAAGGAGCGAGATGCCGCACCAGCCACAGCCTGAGACGTTGGTTCAGTCCGTCGAGCTACTTGCGGCGGCGATCGAGAGAGCGATCGAAACGCTCACGCTCGACCACGCAGTCGCCGTGTCGCTCATCGAAGGTCTTCGCTCGGACGAAAGCATCGAAGCGATCGTAAGGAGCAACAAGATGGCGAGCGTCAGAGAGGGTATGACCGATGCGCTCGTCGAGCTCGAAGCCGCCCGCGGACACGCCCGAGCCGAACTGTTCCGAGCACTCCTGCGGGAAGGGCACACCATCGGCCAGATCTCGCGAATGTGGGGCATCTCCCGCCAACTCGCCTCGCGAATCGTCCGCGAGCAGGACGGGGTTGCGGCGAGATCAGGCGTCGCGGCTGCGGAGTAGGACCGCGGCGATGACGAGCGCCAGGAGCGCCCAGCCGGAAAAGACGGCGAAACCCCTCCACGGGGAGAGCGTGGTGTTGTCGGAGACCACCGACATCAGCGCTTGACCGGCGTTGCTGGGAAGCCACTTGTTGATGCGGTCACCCCAGGTCTGCGGAAGTGCCGAGGCGATGACCGGCAGCACGAGGATGACGCCGGCGAACGCGCCGATGGCGCCGGCCACGTTGCGGATGATCGCACCGAGACCGATTGCCAATGCGGCGGCGACCGTGAGGTAAAGACCGACTCCGATCACCGACCTGGCGACGTCGGGGGTGGACCACGTCGTCTGGATGTGCCGAGAGGAGAGGAGGCGTTGGCTGACGAAGAAGGTGAAGACCGAGACCGGCACCATCGCGACGAGCGTGATCGTGGTGAACACCCCGAGCTTCGCCCACAGCACCGGTAGCCGCCTTGGGACGGCGGCGAGTGTTGCTCGGATCATTCCGGCGGGATACTCGCCGGCGACGATCAACACACCGAGGACGCCGATGGCCAACTGGGCGAGATTGAATCCGGAGAGCGGGTCGGCGAGCGGGTTGAAGTGGAGGCGCTCGCGAGGTCGCATCTTCAGCCAGTCGTTGGCGGTCGACCAAGCGATGGCGATGCCGATGCCGGGCACGGAGGCGATCGCCAACGCCATGGTCAGCCAGGTCGAGCGGAGCGTGCGCATCTTCAACCACTCGGAACGGACCACGCGGGAAGGCGTGACGTCGAGATTGTCGATGTCGTCTGCCGACATCGTCGGGAGGGTGATCACCGGCGCGGTGTCGAGCGTGGTCATGACGACACCTCTGAGGTTTGATACTCGACGGAGTCGTGGGTGAGGCTCATGAACGCGTCTTCGAGTGAGGCTTGATGGGGGATCAGCTCGTGGAGCGGGATCATGTTGGCGGCGGCCAGATCACCGATCTCATCGCTCGTGAGACCGATGACTTCCAGCCGACCCGGCGACACCGCGGTGATGTGGACCGTTGGTCCGACGAGGAGATCACGCAGTCGCTCGGCCTCCGGTGTGCGGACGTAGACGAGATCTGATGATGCATGCTTGGTGAAATCGGCGACGGAGACGTCGGCAATCAGGCGCCCGCGTCCGATCACGATCAAGTGGTCAGCGGTCAGTGCCATCTCCGACATCAGATGCGACGACACGAAGATCGTTCGCCCCTCACGAGCCAGCGACCTGAGGAGATGACGAATCCACAGCACGCCCTCCGGGTCGAGCCCGTTGACCGGTTCGTCGAGGATCAACGTTGCTGGGTCACCGAGGAGCGCGGCGGCGATGCCGAGACGTTGACCCATCCCGAGTGAGAACCCACCCACTCGCTTGCTGGCCACGTGGGTGAGCCCGACCAGTTCGAGAAGTTCGTCGACTCGACGGTCGCTGATCCCGCACGTCGCCGCGAGTACGAGGAGGTGGTTTCGTGCGGACCGACCGTTGTGCACTGCTTTGGCCTCGAGCAGCGCTCCGACCTCGTGCAGCGGCGCGCGATGCTCCGCATAGGGCCGTCCGTTGACGGTCACCGAGCCGCGGTTCGGAGCATCGAGCCCGATGATCATCCGCATCGTCGTCGACTTGCCGGCCCCGTTCGGGCCGAGAAAGCCGGTGACGATGCCGGGTTTGACGTCGAACGTCAGATCGTCGACAGCCACCTTGTCTCCGTAGATCTTCACTAACTAAACCACGCGCATTGATCACGGGCGATCCCTTCGTTCGATCGGAAGGTACCTGTCGGAGCCGTGGTCGTCGATGGCTTTGGGCCTGCTCACACCGGATTACTACCAATCGAGCAGCGCAGAACCGATGATTCCCCTAGGCGACACGAGCTGTCCCCGACCAGGTGAATCGTCGACGACGGCTTCTGAGCTGGCCTGGATCGACGAAACGAGGTGAGCGGGTGACGGGAATCGAACCCGCGTTCTCAGCTTGGGAAACGGTATTGGGCGTCTCGCTGGCCAGCGCCGTTCAATACAAGACCAGCTCAGCGGTGTTGACTGGTCCCATTGGTGTTGCCCTGTGATGCCCAATTCTGCTCCGTTGTGGCACGGATATGGCACGACGGGTGCTCCGAAACTCAGGATATGTACGCGATAAATCAAAAAGTAGTACGCGGTGCCTCTCGCCGACTAGGATGGCGATAACTCACATTTCAGGTTGATCTACCCATAATGTGGGTGTACCATGGAGGCCATGGCCGAACCCACTACCGCACTGCTGCCGATGTTCCGGTCGAGGCATCAGATGCAGATCCTCGCGGAGGTGTTCTGGGGCGCGGGTAGCTCGACGGGTGCCGAACTGGCACGCCGCACGGGCATTCCTCAACAGACGGTTGCGCGAGAGGTGACTCGCCTGGAGCAAGCCGGAGTGTTGGTGACCGAGCAGGTTGGCACCGCCAAGACGATCCACCCCGCTTCGGACCTGCCGTATGGATCGGTGCTGCGTCAGTTGCTGGCCTACGCCGGTGGAGTGATCCCGATGTTGGCACAAACGTTCGGCGACAACCCGGCGATCGATGAGGTGTTCATCTTTGGTTCGTGGGCGGCCCGCTACAACGGTGAGCAGGGACCACCGCCCAACGATGTCGACGTAGCCGTGGTCTCCGATTCGCTCACCCGCTTCGATCTCGCAGAGGCGCGACTCGACCTGGAGAACGAGTCGAAACTGTCGATCAATCTGTTCGTGTTCGAGGCCGACAACGAACGACTACTCGAGCTGCGCGCCGCAGGCGTTCCGGTGTTCGTGCGAGTGCCAGCGTGAGAGCCGGGCGACCAGCGAGCCTCGAAGAGCTCCGGCGAGATCGCATGCACCAGGTCGCCGGCACCGCGAGCGATCGCGCTAAGGCTGCACGAGCCACGCTCGCTCAGGCACGCGACTTCCGTCGCGCTGCGGTCGGCAACCTGACCGAAGGCTTGGTCCTCCCGGCGGTCTCGGCGTTGCACGAATCGGCTCGGCTGGCCGTGACCGCGTTGGCGGCGCAGGATGGCTATCGGTTCTCAAACACCGCGGGTGCGCACGAGGCTGTTGTCGACTACGCGTTCGCGATCAAGCTCGTCGATCGCACGCAATACGCACAACTCGACCAGCTGCGCGACCTGCGGCATCAGGTCAACTACCCCGAGGACCTGATCGCGCCGTCGCAGCGGGAGATCGAGCAGTACAGCGAGCTGGTCGACACGATCCTCGCTCTCGCCCAGAAGAAGCTGCCGACTCGCCGAGTCCCGCCACCGCCCAAATAGCGAAACCTCTTGCGGGACTGGTCGAGGGTCGAGAGTCACGAGTACGGGGCCCTCGTCGGCACAGGTGACGCTCTGACCCAAGATTCTCGTCGCTTCAACTTCACCCGGCAGTGTCGAGGTCGGCGAACCGGACGTCGGCGAGGAGGGCTCCGTAGGCGATGCAGGCCCGTATGTCATCGACTTCCAGTTGCGGGTACTCGGCCAGCACTGCGTCGACCGTCCATCCCTCCGCGAGGTAGCCAAGAATCAACGACACCCAAACACGATGACCGCGTATCGTTGCCTTCCCGAAGCAGATTGTCGGATCGACAACGATCCGTTCGAGGAGTTCGGTAGTCACAGCGCGAGCTTGTCACGCCGAATCCAAGGTGACACGGCGAAATCTCCGTTGATCGCGGTACAGCGTCGGAGGGTTCACGCACTCCTGTCGACGAGGTCTTCTCCCGCGATCCAATGCCGCGGATCGCCGGACTCGAGAAGGTCCAGTGCTACGGCATTCCGCGGAGCGAACACACCCTCTGGGATGAGATTCCAGGCGTCGTCATCGACCACTCGAAGAACAACGCGGCCCGCCGAATCGGGAACGAAGGCGATCCGTGCCCCGAGGCCGTAGAACGACTTGGCCGAGAGGTATAGGTCGACACTGTCATCCTGCGCCAGCTCCGCGCCGAGATCTATAGCAGCGCGAACGCCGCCGAGCAGTGCGCCGACCATCTCGAGCAGCGAGTCGGAATCTGCGCGGCTCATCTGGCAGCGGACGACCTCGGCCCGGCGCTGGTACCTGCCAGGGCATTGGAGATCGATCGGGCCGGCGAGGATTTCCTGCCATGCCCGTCGTGGGCCGAGTGGCCGCCCGCGGACACCTGGGGAGTGCCGCCGTGCCGCGATCGCATCCTTGGGTACCACCCAAACGTTCGCGAAGCGCTGGCCAGCGAGCTGACCGCCGACGACGAGCTGTCGAACGCGCTCGACCGACACACCCAGGAGGTCGGCCGCCTCAGCTAGCGGCAACAATTCGGACATGGGATCGAATTTATTGGAGTTCTCCAATATATACAACTGGTTGGGCGTTCATCCACAGGCAGGTGTGATGTCCGTTGACCAGGTGTGTGTCACGAAATTGCGATTCGGAGGTCATGTTGCAGTGTGGGAGACATTTTCATTTTTGGAGCTTGCAGAAGCAAGACCGCACTTTGGTGCGCCTGCACGGTTCGCGGCTCTGTAGGAGAGTGTGAAGCTCGGTTCTTTCTTCCACTTGTGGTGTCGGTCGTCCCGTTCGTGTGTGGCGAGTTGCGATCCGCTGCGCTCGCGGGAGGCATGACTGCGTGAGTTCGATGATCGAGTCCCCTGGCATCGCGAGCGTTCCGCCGGACTTCCTCACGTTGGAGGAAGCGGCGGCGGTGTTGCGCGTCGGACGGAGCACGGCGTATCGAGAGGCGAACGCGTTCGAGGACTCCGGCGGCAAGGTCGGTATTCCGGTGATTCGATACGGGAAACTGTTCCGGGTGCCGCGTTGCCGGCTCGAGGAACAGCTCGGTGGCCCGATCACCTGGCCCGTCACGGCCGAACCCCCAGTCATCGTCGCGACTACGCGATTGCCCTCACCGCGAACGCGCTCACCGCGTGCCGTCGCGTCGCGTTCCACCGCCCAACTCTCGCTCGCGATCGAGTCCTGAGGCACCCCCCGTGATGACTACCCGAACCACCGCACCCATGAATGACAGACAGGTGCCCGCGAACTGGGTTGCGCGATGTTGCGGGTGACGACGTTGTATGCGTCGTCGGCTGCGGCGACGGCGAAGTACTACACCCGCTATCTGACGGACGCGCCGGGTGAGGTACCCGGGCAGTGGTCGGGGCAGCAGGCCGACCTGCTCGGGCTGTCTGGGCCGGTGTCGGCGGAGGCGTTGGAGCGTCTGTTGTCCGGTCTTGATCCGGTGTCGGGTGTGGTGCTCGGTTATCCGCTGGTTGATCGGACGTTGGCCAACAGTCGGGTGGTGCGGGCGGTGGCGGGGTTCGACGCGACGTTCTCGGCACCGAAGTCGCTCAGCGTCCTCGGGGCGCTGACCGGCGACCCCGGGTTCGCCGAGTGTCACGACGTCGCTGTCCAGGCGGTGATGGCTGATGTTGAACGGTTCGGATCGACCACCCGGCTCCGGTCCAATGGGAGACGGCTGCATCCGGATTCGCAGGGTCTGATCGCTGCGGCGTTTCGGCAGACGACGTCACGCGCGGATGATCCGCAATTGCACACGCATGTGGTCATCTCAGCCAAGGTGCAGACCGCCGACGGGCGCTGGTTGGCGTTGGATGCCAGGTTCTTGAAACGCTACCAGCGCGCGCTCGGCGGCTTGTATCAATCGGTACTCCGCGCCGAACTGACGGAACGCTACGGGGTCGGGTTCGGTGAGATCGTCAATGGTCAGGCCGAGATCGCCGGCGTCCCCGACGAACTGTTCGCACTGTTCTCGAAGCGCACCGTCGAGGTCGAGTCGGCCGTGGCGGTCAAGGTCGCCGAGTTCTATCAGCGCGAGGGTCGCGACCCGACCCGCTGGGAACGCGCCGCGTTGACCCGCCAGGCCGCCGCGGACACCCGTGTCCACAAATCCGGACACGGCATCGACGATCTCCGCGACCGCTGGCTGGCCGAGGCCGCCACCCTCGGCACCACCCCTGAGAGCTTGGTCGAGTCGGTCACTGCGGCCGGACGCTCTCAGTCGCCTGTTGCGGCGTTGAGGATCGGCGAGGTGGTCGAGGCGTTGTCGACGTCGGCGTCGGCGTGGCATCGCGCCGAGGTGCTACGGGCGATCTGTGATCTGCAACGACCCGTCCCCGGCATCGCCGGCACGCAGTGGGCGGCGAATCTCGAGCGGGCCACCGAGCGGGTCGTGGAGCACTGTGTCGATCTCGACCCGACCCGCTGCGACGGCACCCGAGTTCGCACGTCTGATGGCCGTTCGGTGTGGATCGAACCGGTCGCCGCCCACGTCACCTCGACCGAGATCCTGGCCCAGGAAGAAGCGATCGTAATCTGGGCTATCGACACCCAGCTCGACCAGCCACAACCCTCCCGGTCGGTGTCCGCCGTCGGGCTGGACGTTTTGCAGCGTGACGCCGCCGCTGCCGTCGCCGGTACGGATCGACTGACGCTCATCGTCGGGCCAGCGGGGGCCGGCAAGACCACGATGCTGTGCGCAGCGGTGGACGACCTCCACGGTCAGGGACGGATGGTGTTCGGGGTCTCCGCGACCGCCAAGGCAGCACGAACCCTCGAACGCGAAACCGGGATGGCGTGTGACACTGTCGCCAAACTCGTCCACGAATGGACCCAACCCGACCGACCGGCCGAAACGCCGTGGCGGCTGGCTGCTGGGACCACGCTGATCGTTGATGAGGCCGGGATGCTCGGCACTGGCAACCTCCACCAACTCATCGAACTCGCCAACCGGCAGCGGTGGCGGCTGGTGCTGGTTGGTGACCCGCGCCAGTTGCAAGCCGTCGGCCGCGGCGGCATGTTCAACGAACTCTGCCAGCGCACGCGCATGATTGGACTCGAGCACGTCCACCGCTTCGAACAACCCTGGGAAGCGCACGCCTCCCTCCTGCTGCGATGCGGCGACCCGAGAGCGTTGGACATCTATGAAGCTCACGGTCGGATCCGCGCCGGCACGATCGACGAACATCTCGACTACTTCGCCGAACTATGGCTCGACCACCACGCAGCCGGTGACACCACCGCGGTGATGGCCTCCACCAACCAACACGTCGACCTGATCAACACCCACATCCAAACTGCTCGACGCGACCACCTGCAGATCGACCCAGAACGCCACGTGGCGATTGGTGGCGGCGAGCACGCGTGTGTCGGCGACATCGTCGCCACCCGCCGCAACCATCGTCATCTGATCGCCACCAGCGGCGAACGAGTCCGTAACCGCGACCAATGGACCGTTACCGCCACCTTCGACAACGGCGACCTCACCCTCACCCCACTCGCCGGCCTTGGACAGATCACCCTGCCGGCCACGTATGTCGTCGAGCACGTCCGCCTTGGCTACGCCGCCACCGAGATGGGTACCCAATCCGACACCGTCACGGCCAGCTTCGAACTCGCCTCGCGAGCAACCACCTGTCGCAGCCTGTACGTGGCGATGACCCGCGGCCAACAAGACAACACCGTCTGCGTCATCACCGAAACACACGACCCCGCCGAAGCCCGCGACATCCTCGACACCATCATCACCATCGACCGCGCCGATGTGCCCGCGACTACCCAACGACAAGCGCTTGCTACCCAAGACCACCAGCCGAGACCCCGATGCCCGATCCCGCCCTGGTTCGACCAACTCCGCGCGTCGACAGCGGAACGCCTCGAACAAGATCGCACCAACCGCGATCGGATCGTGCGAGAACAACGCCAGCTGCAACAACGCCTTGATGAGGCTGAGCAGCATCGTCACCAGGCACGCGTCGTGGCCCAGCCGTACGAAAGAGCCGTCGACGCCGCCGAGCAGGTCGTCACCCAAGCGCGAGCGGAGCGACGTCTGCTCGAACAACAACTCACCACCGCCAGACGCCGAGATCGAAAGCCGATCCGAGCCGAGATCATCGCCGCCGACCAGCGTGTGGATACCGCCACCACGGCCGAACAACAAGCCGTCCGAGCCGCGCGACCCCCCATGTCAGCAGTCGCCACAGCAGGGCAACAGCTCGCCGAGCTTCGCCGACAACAACAACGAGAACAACTCTTCGACCGCTGGACCGGCAACGCCGACACGATCGATGTACTCGAACAACGCCTCGAGGCGCTCGACACCTGGCAGCAGTGGGCCAACGGCGCAACCATCGAACCCCACCGACTCGCACAGGCCAGCGACGCGCTGTTCGTCGCCAAGAACCCGACCAGCCAGCTCACCCGGCTCCACAACACGATGCTGGCCCACCCCCCGACCAAAGAGATCCTCCAACAACCACGGCCCGAGATCGCCCGCCCGGCTGTGCCGGAGATATCGATCGGCTAGATGCCCATGCGAATTGGCAGGCGACCAAGACGCTCGGGGCGGTACAGTTCCGCCTCGTGGCACACACCCCGTCCCCCCGTCGATCGAGTAGCTGCTACTGACGGGTGCTTGCGCGCACCCGCTTGGAGGGTGCCGCTGAATGGTCGGCGACCGGTCCTGAAAACCGGGGACGGCACACGCCGTGGGGTTCGATTCCTCCACCCTCCGCTCACGGAAGGTTGCCAGAGCTGGTAATGGCCCGCTTGCTAAGCGGAGACGGCGATAGCCGCACAGGTTCGATTCCTGTACCTTCCGCCAAGCACGCCGCACTGGCAGTTATATGGCGCTCCTGTCGCCAGACGGCGCTAGGTCGCAGGGATCTGTAGAGAGCGCACGATCTTGAACAATTCGTCGTCTGCGATACCGGTGCCGTAGACCCAGAAAATGCGGTCGTCCGCGGGTTGCCACCCGATCGCTTGTTGCCCGGTGGTGGCGTCGATGGAGACCAGAACCTTCGCGCCATCGACGATGTCTGTACGTGTTGTCATGTCATTCGAAGCCAGTTGCTGGGTGACGTAGGCGCCGCTTTCAAGAGACACGGTGACCATCTGCTTTTGACCGACGTTGACGAAGGTCTGACTCACCACAGCGTCGCCGTTCGGGGAACCCACGGCATCGACGATCTGAGGCGAGCCGCGGGTGACGAAGCCACTGGGGAGTGCGCCGATAATGAAAGCGTTTCCCGGGGCCTGCCATTGTGTGGCGTCGTCCGACGTCTGCAGCGAGGTGGCGTCCGTCGCCTGCCGATCTCAGCGGATGAGTGGGGTGACGATGTATTGGTGGCCGATTCGTCGGTGGTGGACGGGGTATCAGTGACGCGAGTCGGCACTTGGTCTGACGGGCCCGCTCCGGTTGCCGCCGGCAGCCGCGTCGAGTCTGGCGATTCACCGCAACTGCATGCGACCAGCAGCCCGAACGCGATCGCTACCTTCGCGGTTCTTCTTGGCACTAGCTCATGTAACTCCGACCGACGTGGCGACGCAAGCTTCCCAATCAACACAGGACGACGCGCGTCCCGATTCGGCAGTTCGGGGCGGGTGCCGTGGCGTGGAGCGGGGTTAGCCGTGAGGAGGGCCGCCGAGGATGTCTTCAAGATCGGGACGTACCGATTGTGAGCCGACCCGGTCCCTGTACGTGGTCCACAGTTTTGCGATCGGGCTGCCGTCTGGCAAGCGAACTTCGAGGTATACGCCTTCGTATTGGGTGGGTGTGCCGATGAGCGCCGTCTGCAACTGTGCGAGCCGTCCGTTCATCGCCTCGGGAGTGGCGATGGTCGCGACGACCTTGAGGGCGGCATCGAGCGGGTGGAGTACCTCGATGCTCACCGGCTGCGCACCGAATCGCGCCAACGTGTCGGCTGCGACCCGTTTGATCGTGTTGTCGTCGCCGGGCGGTCGGAACCTCTCACCGGCAACGTCGAGCTCGTTGGTCGGCTGTCCGGTCGGCTCGCTCCCGTCGGATGGGACGTAGTCAACGATGTATCCCTTGATCACCGAGGCGAGAAACCCGCTCTCTGCTGTCCTGTCGGCCACGGCACCGGCGAGCAGCGTCGCTTCCCATTGACCTTCCATCTGGTTCTCCGCAGCGACTTCGATGTGCAACCAGACGCCGTTCGGAAAGGAGCCACCGTTCGGCTGTGGCCCCACCTTGGCGGACCGAATCACATTCGATAGACCAGCGAGAGTCTGCGCAATCGCCTCGTCCGGTGACTGTGCAGCAGGAGCCTTGTTGGATGCGCTTCCAGCACAGCCGACGCACAACACCAGGACCAGCAACATCGAACGCGTCCTCATATCGTTTGGACGCCTGACCGCGACCGCAAGTTCCCCGGCACCGGCGCAGAATGCCCGGTCCGGCGCGCCGGCGCAAGAGCGATCACGCGCACAGATCTGATAGCGCCGAGCGGCAGTTCGGCGCGCTCTGATTCACAATCGCACACTCCGTGGGGAGTCCGCTAGATCGGCAGTTCGGGCGCGCTGCTTATCCAGAGTGAGAGAGACTCGCGTTTGTGTCGATCCGTCGCAAACGTCCCACCGACGCAGCTCTGCTGGCGTTGATCGAACGGTGTCGAGCTGAGTCGTTCACCTACGAACCCGTCGGCGTGACAAAGCTCGCCGCTGCACCGCCCGGATATCGCCTCGATCACTGGACGCGATCGCTCGGTCGCGGTGATGACGTGTTCGCCCGGGCTTGCAACGCGCTCCAGACGTGGCGAGTCCACGAAGGAGCCGGACTTACTGTCGTTGCCGACGGTTCGCCTGCCGCCGGGTGCATGGTGGCGATGAGTGCGCCGTTGCCCATTGGATTCATCGACGTGGTGTGCCGGGTGGTTGACATCGAAGATGACGGCGATCGGTTCGGATTCAGCTACGGCACGCTCTCAGTTCATCCGGAGCAGGGTGAAGAATCGTTCATTGTGAGCCGGTCGCCCGCCGGCGATGTAGCGTTCCACATCACTGCGGTGTCGCGCCCGCACTCGAAGTTGGCCAGGGTTGGAGCACCGCTCGCTCGGCGACTTCAGCGTGCGGCGACCGATCGCTACTTCGAGGCAATGGCGTCTCACGTCGCAGCATGACCAGCCGAGCGTGGTAGCTCCGAGCGGCAGTTACGCGTGCGCTCTCGCCGCGCCATCGCACGGTGCGAAGTACGTTGGCGGAGCCATGGCACACAGTCACTACCCGCTGGGCGGCACAGAGCGCCGCCTCCAACAACGCGTTCAGCATCTTCTGCCCGAAGGTGAACAGGTCCGCGCCGCAGTCGTCGCCTTCACGGGCCCGCGAGCTGGAATCGAAGCGTTGTTGGCCCCACTGCTCGGAGTGATGTCGCTCCTCATCAACGTCACTCGAAGAGCGACCACCATCGCGGTGACGAACCGAGGCGTTGTGCTCTTCGACACGAAGGGTCTGCGCCGACCGACTCGGATACGGGAGCGTTTCGACACTCTCGAACCGCTCGGCCCCATCAACGACACCGACGGCGACAACTGGGTTCAAGTAGCCGGCACGACGTACTGGATCGAAGGCATTTGGTCGTCGCAGCTCTACGTGATCCGCCAGCTCAAGAAAAGTGCGACCGGCATCGGTGGACACGCCTCACTGGCAGTTATGGCGCGCATCAAGAAGCCGCCACATCGAGCCATACATCCCCCGACACCGTCGTACGTTCAAGATGAATGCGCCAACAGCCCGGCTCGTCGAACAGGAACCCAGTCCCCCATTCATCCCCCGGCCGGGTGTAGGTGCTACCGGCGTGGGCCGTCGGGCCGAACGTCAACACTCCCGGTCGCGCACTCGGTGACTCGTAGGTGACCGCCAGGTCCCCTTTGCCCGTGATGCGCCACACGATCTTCAACTCTTCGCCCACACGAACCGGAGGAGCACGAGTGACGAACAACAATCCATAGACGGTCCCGCCGGTCGCCACACCCCGCACCTCAGGCAGCGACGCTTCGCTCTGGACAATCGGTGTTGGTGAATCACAAGTGGCCGCAGAAGCCGATGTCGTAGAAGTCGCGGGCACACCGGTTGTTGCGGGGCCAGAACCATCGAGCGCGCGTGAAACGACAGACGATGTCGAACCCGCGTGAGTCCGAAGCGCCTGCCCGCTGTCAGAACACCCCGTTACCAGAATGTGCGCGGCGCAGATAAGGCGCGCTCGAGTGTTCACCGACTAGGACACTACGACCCTGCCAAAGGTTCCATCGGAAGTCCGCTACCAACTTGTGCCCCAACCCGAACGAGCCACTCCGATCGGCAGTTACGCGCCGTGTAGACCGCGGCGACGCTTGACCTCTGCGTCATGGATCGGTTGCCAGTGCAGGCCTGAGGCAGTGAGTGCATCCATCGCATCGGTCGAATGAACGCCGAGTCGCTGGAGTTGCTCAAGTGCTTCGGTCGGCGAGAGCGGCTCAACCGAGGACCACGGCCCACCTTCTGGAGGTGTCACCGACAAGTCCAGTCGTTCCCCCACGGCACGTGCGTCAATGGCCATCCCAGAGACCCTGCCATAGCGGCAGTTCGGAGCCGCCTTAGAGCGTGTGTTCCATTTCGGTCGACGGGTAGCGCAGAACGCTCAGTCGCCGGTGGCGCCGTCGATCCGTTCGCGGATGAGGTCGGCGTGGCCCGCATGGCGCGCGTACTCCTCGATCATGTGGACGAGGATCCAGCGCAGGTTCGGTTGCCAGTCGAACGGCTCGCCACGATCCCGGTCGTTCAGCGCAGCGAGATCGTCGAGCTCGTACTCGGTGGCGATGGCACGTGAGGTCGCGATCTCGCGATCGTAGAGGGCACGGCACTCGGCGAGCGTCGCCATGTCGGCAAGTTCGAAGTCGGCGTCGGGCCCTCGGTGCCAGAACAGTCGATCCTCGGCGTCGCCGCGCAAATACATCTGGAACCAGTGGCGCTCGACCTCGGCCATGTGGCGCAACAGTCCGGCGATGCTCATGATGCTCGGCTCGACCGTGGCCGTGCGGGCCTGCTCGTCGGTGAGGCCGGCGGCCTTCCAACGGAGCGTCGCTCGGAAGTAGTCGAGGGACGCCTCGAGGGCGGTGCGCTCGTCGGGCTGCGGCGGCGGGTCGGGGCGGTCGGTCATGCCGCGACCGTAGAGCATGTGTCCCATTGCGTGACGGAAGTTCCTGCACCCCCGGTGCGTTGGCGAGCAGCTACTCGTAGAGCGGCCGCTCGTAGCAGCGGGGCAATACCAGGTGTCCACGTTTGGCTGAACGGAGTAGTCCCGAGTGCCGACAGCCGCATGAAACTGGCCAGAGTCGATCGCCTGATGGATCTCCTCGTCGCTGCGCCCGGCGCGGCCAATCATGACGCCACAGACTGAGCACTCGCCTGTCGAGAACACGGCGAGCAGAATGCCCGGTCCGGCTCACCGGCGCGAGCGCGCGCGACGACGCAGAACGACGAGCGCACCACGTCAGTTCCGCGCTACTGCTGCTCGACCAAGGTGTTGCTTGCTGCATCGTAAGCAAGTGACGTTCCATAGCACGTCGGACCGCAGCTACCGCCGTTGGGTTGCGAACGGACGAGGTGCGCGATCCCACTTGCACTGATCAGCGCCTCGCCAGTCGAAAGCGAGCGGATCACGACCGACACCTTGACGTCTTGCTCATGGTCTGCGTTGAGCACCACGGACGGGCCGATCCCAAAAGTGGTTCGTCCCGGCGCAGCCTGGCCTATCTCGATCTTCTGTGTATTGCAGATCTTGTCCGCGCAGGTCGTTGACTCCACTGGCAGCAATTCGACTGGAAACTGCTGCGTGATGTCGATTCCGACTCCGTTTAGACACCCAACCTCGGTGCAATCGCGAGCGCACGCGCCGAGCAACGTCGCGCCTATGGCGAGGCACCAAAGGTTCGCGACACCCACGCGCACAGATTGCCCGCTCCGGAGCGTCGACGCAAGCAGTTGGGCGAGCGCAGAACATCTCCGCGGCGTCCATTCGTCTTCCAACCGGTCTCAAGCTCTCGGGCTCCTGCGGAGCACGTCTCCGGCGTTCGTGGACCACCACGCCCAGGCGACGAGCACGGGCTGGAAGAACAGGCGGTTGCGCCTCGCCGCATCGGAGTTCAAGCCGAACGCATCGTGACCGTCGATGTACTGACTGATGTTGCCAGGGAACACGGCGATGAAGAAGAGACCCACTGCGAGGCCGAGCAGGGATCGACGACGTCGTACGACGATCAACGCCGAACCGAGCGTGATCTCGACGATGCCGGACAATACGACGACCACGTTCTTGTCGATCCCGACCCAATCGGGTACCTGAGCCCGGAAGTCGTTGCGGGCAAACGTCAGGTGGCCGAGCCCGGCGATGATGAGTCCGCCACCGAGGACGACCCGTGCAGCGGAGCGGATGCGAGCCGATCGAGTGATGGTCATTGTCCGTACCGTACGGCGAATCGCGCACCGATCAGTCAGAGACGGTCGATCACGCGCGGGTGCTCGATGGCTCGTCGAGTGGGCGGCATCGTCGTGGTGACTCCGTGATCGACGTTGATCACCCGCTCGGACACGAGCACAGAGTGCGTAGGACCGGCGCGCCAGGCGGGTGCTTCGACCATGCCTATCGGCAGTTCGGGGCGGCTCAGTCACACCCCTCCCCCCACCGCAATCGTGGCCCAAACGCTGGACGAAGAATCCGAGTACTCGGGGTTGACCTCAGCTTCCCGGACCACGAGCAGGAGCGGAAAGATCAGCCCGGCCGCGGTCACGATCCGAGCTGGCCACCCTGAAGGAGGCGGAGGACCCCTTACGAGTGCGTGCCACGGCGCAGATTGCCCGCTCCGGCTCCTCGACGCAAGCACGATTGCCGGCGCAGAACAACGGACGCGAGATCGGCAGTTCGGTGCTAGTTGACCCGAGGGTTCGACTTCGGCGTTCCGTCGCCTTCTCCGACAACGGCTCTCCGCCGTGCTCAGTCACCGTGCGGGTGCAGACCACAGCGCTGGTCAACAGGCCATAGGGTTTGTTCGGTGAGCATCTGGTTTGAGGCGCCGGCGTGGTTCATGGTCGCGTGGCTAGGAATTGGCGTGCTGTGGATCGTCGCCGTGCATCTGCGCGACCGACGGAAGGCGGCAGCGTTGGCGGCGCGTCGTCCGGCTGTTCGAACGATGAGCGCTGGTGGCGGTGTGTCCACACCTTTCAACCTGACCGTCTATGAGCGAAACATCTTTGGCCTCCGTCAACAAGGTGACGTCGTGATGTTCGGCCCATCGGGTCGACAAGTCGCAGCGGCAGCGCTGTTTCCGCTCGCAGGCCTGACAGCCGTGTGGGTGGGCTCCCGGGTGCATCCCGCCGGCTCGGTGTTGATCGGCGTGTCGGCGTGTGCGGCTGCTGCGTCGGCCTTTGGTATCACGGCTCTGCGCGTTCGGGTGCGGTTGACCCATGAGGACTTGAGGATGCGCGGACGCGTCACCAAGACTCGGCGGTTCGACTGGAATGAAATTGAAGACGTGAGGTGCGAACTCGCGCCGGCGAATGTGCAATGGCGCGCCGGTCCCGCGACCTCAGCGGTTGTCGGTGTTGTTCAAGTCCACGCCAAAGCCCCAATACCGATTCCAGGTTTCCGTTGTCTCGCGTGGGCGGGGGAAGGCGAGAATGACAACCTTGCCGTGACGCATGCCAAGGTCAACGTCGTGCGCCGCTATCGCGAGTCCATTCCGCCATCACCCTCGTAAGGGACCGCCATCCGAGCATCGCGGAGCGCCCGACACCGCTAGCGCCGAGCGGCAGTTCGGCGTACTCCGATTCACAATCGCACACTCCCTGGGGAGTCTGGGGAGTGCGCCATTCTCACTGGCAGTTATGCGCTCGCGACTCGTGCCCTGGTCAGGATCGATCCTCAGTTGCGGACCCGGTCAGTGCGCTGGCATCGAACCGCCGGTGTGGGCAAAGGTTTTGTTGGTGATCCACCAGCGGCCATCGATGCGCGCCACGGTGAAGTAGTCGACGAAGTCGCAACCGAAGTAGTCGTGCTCAACGAGCACAGCCACGCCCGCATCACCGATCACGTCGACGGTTCGTACGTCGGCGGAATAGTCCGGGCCTGCCATGCTAGGGCTGCCCTCCACCATCCCGATGAAGTCGCCGATGGGAACGTAGAGGGCCATCTCGCCGATGTGCCCGAACATCCGGGCATCGGGGTGGAACGCCTCTTTGAGCTTGGCGGCGTCACCGCTCGCACCGTCGATGTACAACTGAACCACGGCTCGTACGTCCGCGATGTCCCGCAGATGATCCTTCATATGCTGCCCCCGATCTCACGTGAAATTGTGATCGCAGCATGACACAACTCTCTGCACCCCTCGGACAGCCGATCTGGTGCCACTCTTCGCCCATCGGTTTGCCTCCCGGCACGGTGCAACCTTGCCCCGAAGTTGGCTGAGCGAACGGCCGGATCGGCAGATATGAGCGGGAATGGATTGGTGGCTACGACTCGCGACATTTGATGTAACCCAACAGCGCAGCATCGCGGCTGGGTAAGGCAGTCCACTCTCGGCCGTCGTGCTCCACAAGCGACTGGCTGTAGCTGTGGGCAACGAGACGAAATTCTTCTGCGGAAGAGAAGACGAGGTGCGTTGCGGAGTGGAGCGCCCGGGAAACTCTTCTTGTACGGCAAGCCCGACCAGGTTTGGGATGGTTGGACTCCGACGCCATGCCCACATCATATGACGCATCGACGGGGAGCCGCCGATCGGCAGATCTGCGCGGTCAGCCGCGTCGGAACCTTCGTCGATCAGTGACAACGGCCGGGGCAAAGATCAGCACCGCGCCGACAAGCAGCGCTGGGACGTTGAGCACCCAGGCGAAGAATGTTGGCGTGATCACCGACACAACCAGGAGCACGCCAGCAAGCCTCTCATGCCGACTCGTGACCGCTGCCGACGCCATCAGCGCCGAGGCCGATCCGACCACGCAAGCCGTCAAAACAGGAACACGCGCATCCGCGTTGACCGCTCCGAGCGATCGAAGTCCGACAGTGAACCCGATCACGGCCCACACGATCGACCCGATGCGTACCACTTGCCGGTCAAGCAAATTGAGTACCTCCTCACGGACACCGGATCGAATCCAGACTCATCGTGGCACTGCGGTGGTCCCAGTGTCCAGCACGCGGATCGGCAGTTATTCCGGTGATCTGTCAAGGGAGAGTCGGGTTATTCCGGTGATCGGTTCGGGTTATTCCGGTGATCGGCGGGTCAGCCGGTGTCTTGTTCGAGGCTGGCGAGGAGGTGGTTGTAGATGGCGGCGCGCGCGGGCTGGTGGTTGCGTTCTGCGTGGTCGGCTTGAGCCCTCAGGGTCGGTTTGAACTCGATGGTGGTCTGGTAGTAGCCGCAGCCTTCGCAGATCGTCTCGTAGACGCAGTCGGTTCCGGTGGGCCGGTTGCACCAGCCGTTGGCGAGCATGCGCCGGTGCTCGCTGGCGAGCTGTTGGAGTCGTTGCTCGGGGTCGGTCGCGGTGTAGAGGGCGTCGATCTTGGCGGACGCTGATGCGTATTCGTCGGCGACGGTCTTGTTCGCGATCCGCGCGTAGGTGAGCGTCATGCGCAGACTGCGATGCCCGAGCATCGTCGCGATCGACTCGAGGCGCATCCCACGATTGATCGCTTGGGTCGCGAGGGTGTGACGCAACTGGTGGGGGTGAACGTGACCGAGGCCGGCTTGGCGGGCGACGCGACGAACGATGCGAGAGACATGATGACGGTCCAACGCCTGCCCATCGACATGGATCAACCGGCCGCCGGCGGGCGGGTGATCGGCGGTCCACTCGGCGATCAGGCGTGCCGCGTTGGGGTGCAAGGGGATGTGGCGGTCGTTGTGCAGTTTGCCGACGGGGACCCGCAACCACGGTGTCTCGTTCAAGACGACAACCGCGTCATCGGCCAGACCGCAGAGCTCACCAACGCGCATCCCGGTGCGCGACAACACTTCGATGACGAGCCGGTCGAGCGGGGCCGCGACGGCGGCTTTGGCGGCGAGGCGGGCCGCTTGGGCGTCGTCGAGGAAGCGTGGCAGCGGGTCATCGGCGATGGGCACATCGATCGAGAAGATCGGGATCCGTGCCGGGGCGTCGGGCCAGTCCCATTCGATGATCCGGTCGAAGAAGCTGCGCAACATCCCTAGGCGTTGACGGATCGTGTTCCTCGCCGGTGGGACACCTTTGACGGTCAGATGGGTGGCGAAGAACAACTTGAACGCCTCGATGTGCGGGCGGCGGACATCAACAAAACCGGTGACGTCAGCGAACTCTCGGGCGAGGAACCCGGCGAAGCAGCGCAGCGTGTTATCGGCGACATCAACGGTCGCTGGGCGCATCGAGACCGCGAGCTGATCCAGATAAGCCCAGGCAGTGAGCGCCAGACGTGGTGCGGTGACGACAACGACCTCCCAATCGCGGTGACGGACCGGACCGTCATAGGTCACGACAGCAACCGCGTGTGCGGCGCTCATCGCAGCATCCCAGCGGTCACGTCGATCGAGTCGGCGGCGCGTTGATACTCGGCGGCGAGCCAGTCGTCGGCGAGATGGACATAGATCCGGGTCGACTCGATCGAGCGATGACCGGCCTGGGCTTGGATGGCTTCCAACGCCATCCCTGCTTCACGCAACCGGGTCAAACAGGTGTGCCGCAACTGGTGACAGGTCGCTCGTTCCAGCCCGGCCCGTGTCTCGGCTGCGCGCACGATCTGCTCGAGACCGTCGATGCTCAACGGCTCGCCACGACGACCGCCTTTCAACGACACGAACACGCACTCAGTCGTCGTGTCGAGCGGGCGTTCCACGCTCAGATACTTCGAGATGCTCTGGAAGAACTGCGCCGACATCGGGATCAGACGTTGATGGCCGCCCTTGCCGTCAGCGATGAACACCCGCTTGTTCGTCGGCTGCAGATCCTCCATCCGCAGGCCGATCACCTCACAACAACGCAACCCGCCGAGCACCATTGCCTCGACCATCGCCCGGTCCCGCCAGCGACGAACCGCTCCCAACAACAAGATCACGTCCGCCGGGTCCAACACTCTCGGCAACGTCCTCGGAGTGCGAATCAACGGCGACCCGACCGGCCGCCCGCCCGCACCCGTGCGACGGCTGGCCATCCCGCGCGGCACCGGATTCGCAGCCATCTCGCCGCACATCACGAGATAGTTGAACAAGCTCGACAGCACCGCCAACCGGCGACGGATCGTGCGCGCCGCCAACCCCGCCTCACCATCTGACAGACGAACCACACGACCATCACCGCGGCCTCGACGTTGCCCAGCGATGAACTCGAACACGTCCTTCGTTGTCACCTCCACCGGCGACTTGTCGATCACCGCGAAGAACGCCCGCAGATCCGACACCGTCGCGATCACCGTGTTCGGACGACACCTCGCCGCGACGAACTCGACGTATCGATCCAGCACTTCAGCCCGCAACAGCGGGCGCGACACAACCTTCGACACTGACATCGCAGCGATCCCCGATCAACACAGATCCTGCTCGGCGAGCAAGAGGCCCAAAGCCTCCCCGATCACCGGAATATCTACAGTTCTGCGCTGCCTTTTGTGCTCGCCCGCGGCGGCTTCGATCATGGCCGCAGCGAACGAAACGGTCTGATTAGTCGTCCGATAGGACGAGGTCACTGCCAGAACGCAATGCAACAACGACGTCACGGAGCAACTTCAAAGCTCCGAATCCGATGACGACGCCAATGAGTACCGCCATCGCAGAATCGAGCCAATCGAGCATGCCGGTGAAGTAGATGACCGCACCCGACAGAGCGACACCGCCTGAGGCGACCGCGTCGGAGATGGTGTCGAGGAGCACCGAGCGCATATGCAGATCTTCGCTGCCAGCGTTGCCCAGAATGATGACAGCGATGACCATGCTCGTCATGGCGACGAGACTGACAACTAGCACGGAGAGTCCGTGAATCTCGGGAGTGTTGTTCATCAGGCGGCGAACGCCTCCAACTATGACGAAGGCCGTCACTCCCAGCAGCACGAGGCAGTTGATGAGCGCAACGTAGGTGGTCGCTTGACGGTGACCGTGCGGGTGTTTGGTGATCCGGATGGCCATGATGCCGAGGACGATTGCGACCGAGTCGGCGACGTAGTCACCGCCGGCTGCGAGCACTCCGAGTGAGTGCGAAGCGAGCCCAACAATCAGCAGGCTGGCGATCATGACCACGTTGATGCCGAGAACCAGACTGAGACGTTTCAGTTGGGTCATTCGAGTGGTTCACCTTTCGGATGCGTGACGACGGCTCGCTCTTCCCTGAGGCCGTAGAAGTCGAGCATGAGGCAAGTCCGGCTGACGCACGATGGAGCACACGTCAATTTCCTCGATGGCCTGTGGCTTGCCCCCCGAGGATCCACCACGCGTCCACACTGCCCGCTCCGGCACACGAGCGCAAGGGCTCAACGCTGCGCAGAACGACGTGCCGAGATCACCGGCAGTAATGGCGCGGGTTAGCTCGGCCCGGTCACGGTGAAGTCAATAGAGATGTTCACAGCGCGGCCCGGGAACGAACGATCACTTGCGACTTGCCAAAATCCGCTGTCGGCGAGGTGATAGGTCCCCGACCGCAAGGCATCCGCGATGAGGAGGAGTTGAACGGCGGTGGACAGAATCGCTTGGCCCGTCGGCTTTGGACCGGTGAAATCTTGATATGACACGCCGATCGGCACCATCAGTGGATCCGCAGAGCAGGCTGGACTCTCCGCAAAAGGGTACGTCGCTGGACACCCCGGCCCGACGACATCGAGTGTTCCTGCACCGTGCAGCCTTGTCGTGAACACCTCGGCGCTGAAGACTGCAAGCCCAGGAGAATTCGCAGTCGCTCGCATCGTGATAGTGGTCGTCTGAGCGACGTCCCGCAACACCACCGGCGAGTCGAGTTGCAGGTTGAACGGGGCCTCGCCATCCGGCGACGACACGGTGACGACAATGGCGATCGTCCACTGCGTGGGGCGAGCGATTGTAGAAATGATCGACGTGCTCGGCAAAGACCGCACGACGGACGGACGGGACCGAGGATTCGGACGTCGTAGTCGCCGTGCCCGAGCAGGCGGACACTGCGGCCAGAACGGCAAATGCTCCAGAAATCTTCATGTCGTTTCGACGTCATACCACGAGGCAGGTTCCGCGTCCACGAACGTCAAGTGGCTCGGCTCGGCGCGTCAGACCCGGCGTCAACGACGTGTCATCGATCAGGCAGTTACGGCGCGGGGTAGCAATCCACGTTTCCGATCGGGAATTGGTCAAGTAGCCCGGGATAGACGGGGGCATCGTAGGACGAGTCGGTCGATGGTGCGTCGGTGACTGTGCAAGTGGGTGACGGGTAGACCCGCACGACCCAACGCTCGGGAACCCATCCCTCGTTGGCATACGAGCGCACCATGTTCCTGAGGTTGGTCAAATAGGTGACGAACGGTTCTGCTTGCGGGTCGTTGACTTCCCAGCGATGAGAAGCGCTGACAACGAGTATCGGGAAGGTGTCCACGGCCATCGTGTTCATCGTCGGATCAACGGGCACCTCTTCGCCTGGCCGGAGAAGCGTCTGAACCTGCGACTCCGAAAGCTTCGCCTGTACCCGAGACCGCACCGCCTGGTTATCGCGGACGCCGTCGAACAGCTCGGCGTAGAGACTTCCGTCACCGTACAGAACGATCTCAGGGCCCGTGACGCCCATATCGGGACCCCAGCCAAGGTGATAGTCGCCGACCTGAAGCACAACATCGTTCGGACCCGTCGAGTGTGAAACCAAAGCAACCGACGTGGCAGGCATCGACGTGCTGGATGCGGGCGATGATGCACTGGACGTGCATCCTCCAAGCAAGCCGACGAGACCTGCGGCCACCCAATTCGACACCCACCCACGCTGCTCCAACTAGCGCATAGTGCCCGTTATGGAGCGGGTTGGCAAGTGATGAGCAGATTCGCGATTTGCGTCTGGCGATGCGCGCACGGCCGGGCTCAACTGGTTGGGATATCGGTGTCGTCGATGGCGAGCAGTGTGAGCGTGCGTCCGTCTGCGAGCGTGACGTCGTAGCTGGGGACGAGCCAGCGGTCGCCCTCAGTGATCAGTCCGGCTGTGGCACCAGTCACCCGGTAGATGCCGTCGAACGATGCCGGGGCGGTGGCGGCGTCGGGCGGGCCAGCGCTGGGCGGTTGGCGAGCGAACCTTTTCACCGCTTCGACCACGCCCAGCCGGGCAACCGATCCGGCCTCGACAGGCACATCGATACCACCGGTCGCTCGCATCACTCGACCGTCGACACCGATCACGACCCGCAGCCGCGGCAAGGTGACGCCTCCGAGGTCGTTACTGGCGATCACTTCGCGTAGATATTCGTTGCCGCCAACGGTCACGTTCGTGCCGGTCAGATCGAGGCCGAGCGCTTGCCACAAGGAACGAGCCTGCTGCTCGGCTGTGGCTGGATCTGGAATTCCGACAGGAGGCGGATCAGCGCAGATCTGTCGGGGTGGGAGCGACACGGGCGTCGCGCCGATGGTTGTCGACGGCGGTGCGACGGCCGGGAGTGGACAAGAGCCAGGTGTGGCGAACATGCCGGCCGGACCGTCGACGAACGTCCATTGTCCGATCGAGTCCGAGATGCTGAGTATCTGCCCGTCGGGAGTGTTCCTCATGATTCGGTTGCCTGTTGCTGCACCGACTTCGTCCTCGGTGAACCCGAATGCCCGCCCCCACCGCGCCAGGAGTTCCGAATCAGATTGGAGTGCCGGCACCCGCCACAGCGTCGCCGGCCCGTCGAGTGGCGGTAGCGACACCTCCAATTGCACCTGCTGAGAGATCGGATCAAGCGTGGTGCTCGTAGTCACCGGCACAGCCTCCGTCGATGGTGCCACACCGTTGGTCGCCGCAGTTGGTGCCGTGCTCTGCGCAATTTCCGTAGTGACTGCGCTTCCCGCGGGCTGTGCCGTCCCGGCCGCAGGGTCGGGCACCGCTCCGCACGCCGCGGTCAACACCAGCAGGATCGTCAACCACCTTGCCGACATGATCCACCTCCGATCACTCGATCTGACGCTCCACCGCACCTATCCGGTTCCCGCCACCGACGTTCCCTTCGTGACATGCCCGAGATCACAAGCATTGCCGATTTGTACGAGCGCGGTGAGCCTTGCGTTCACGTACCGAACCCGGCACGGGTTGAGTGCAACAAGCATCTGAGCGAATGGATCACCCGTGTAGTCCGCGATCTCCGCTCCCTGGCGACATCAGTTTCACGAACTCCGCGAACGGTGCTCCGCGATCATCGAGCTCAGGCTTTCGGCGATCACGGCGTCGCGATCCTGTGTGGCGTGCTGATAGATGAGCGCAGCGCGTGATGATGATTGGCCCATCCGCGACATCAGCTCCTTGGTGCTCGCCCCGGTGGAGGCGGCGAGCGTATTGCCGGTGTGGCGGAGGTCGTGGAAGCGCAGGCCGGTGATGCCGACGGCCTTCGTCGCCCGACGCCAGGCGGTGTAGAGCGTTGCCCGACGTAGCGGCCCTCCGCTGGACGTCGTGAACAGCAAGCCGTCGGGGCCGGACGGAACCGATGCGAGGTGATACTCGAGATCGGGGATGATCACTTGCGGGATCACGATTGTTCGCACACCGGCGTCAGTCTTCGGAGGTCCGAGCACGAGGGTTCCATCGGACAACTCCTGATACTGCTCTTCGACCCGCACAGTGCGGTGAAGCAGGTCGAGGTGGCGGTGCCGTAGGGCGCGGACCTCTCCGAGTCGCAGGCCGCAGAACGTTGCCAGCAGGACGGCGGCTCGGAACTCGGGTGCGATCGCGTCGGCGATCTCAAAGACTTGCTTGATCGTTGCGACCGGGCGCTCTACTGGACGTTCTGCGGATGCTCCCTTGACCACACACGGGTTGCGCAGCACGATGCCGTCCTCAACAGCAGTAGCCAACACGGCGTGGACCAACCGGTAGCACTTGGCGATCGTGGATGCTCCCGGCTTGCCGGCCGAGATCATGTCGGCACGCCACGTGCGGATGCGGCTCGGCGTGATCTGACCGAGCTCGGTCTCGCCGAGCACCGGGAGTATGTGCAGCCGCAGTTGACCCTCGTAGAGCTCCCGAGTGCGCGGTCGCAATGGTCGCTCGGCGAGCCAGCGTGACGAGTACTCCTCGAATGTCACCTTGCCCGCGTCCGGGTCGATCCACGAGCCGCGGTCGATGTCGGCACGCACCGACGCGAGATACGCGTCGGCCTCGCGCTTGGTGCGAAACGTCGTCGGTGCGTTGTGCCAGACGAGGTCGATGCAGTAGCGCGCCTGGAACCGACCCGACGGCAACTTGCGCACGCTTCCCCACGGGCTGCGACCCATCGCGACGATCATAATTCGTTGTGGCACGGAAGTGGCACGATATGGCACGACGACCGATTTCGGAACGCTTGCTCGGAGACCGCAATGGCTCTGAGCTGGTCTTTCAATGGAGCGGGTGACGGGAATCGAACCCGCGTTCTCAGCTTGGGAAGCTGATGTTCTGCCTCTGAACTACACCCGCGTAGGTGGCACAGAGGTTAGCGTCGGGCCGTGATCCTTTCCGACCGCACGCTGCGCGAGCAGATCGCCGAAGGGCGCATCATCATCGAGCCATTCGACGACCGTTTCGTGCAGCCGTCGTCGATCGATGTGCGCATCAGCAACCTGTTCCGAGTCTTCCGCAACTACACCGCGAAGGTCATCGACGTGAAGCACGACATGACCACGCTGACCGAGCCGATCGAGATCGCTGACGGTGGCGTGTTCATGTTGCACCCCGGCGAGTTCGTGCTCGGCAGCACCCTCGAGCGCATCGGCGTTCCCGACGATCTCGTCGGGCGCATCGAGGGCAAGTCGAGCCTCGGCCGGCTCGGGCTGATCATCCACTCGACGGCCGGGTTCATCGACGCCGGCTTCGACGGCCACATCACACTCGAGCTCACCAACATCGCCACGCTGCCGATCACGTTGTATCCGGGGATGAAGATCGGCCAGGTCAGCTTCATGCAGATGACCACGCCCGCCGACAAGCCGTACGGCAGCGGCGCCCGGGGCTCGAAGTACCAGGGTCAGCGCGGTCCGACACCGAGCAGGTACTTCGAGAACTTCGAGGCGTAGGAATCCTCCACCCGACTACATGGGCGCGAACGCGGCATTGGAAGTGCCTGTTCAGTGTCAGTACCGGAATCGCGCCCAAGGAACTTGCTTGGGCGCGAAAGCGGAACCCACAGGAACCCACAGGAACCCACAGTGCCGGAATCGCGCCCAAGGAGCCCTCGGTGGCGGGGAGCTAGACGAACCAGCCGGTGAGATCGACGACGTGGTAGGCGGGTGAGGTAGCGAAGGTGCACACGTCGGCACCGCTCGCGGCCCGAGTCGGGGTGATGGCCTGGTTGGCGACGACGTCGCCGGCGACGAAGTTCAGCGTCGACGAGTCGTACGGCGTCGTGTACGCCGGTTCCACGCAGGGCCCGATCTCACCCCAGCCGGTGGCGCGTGGCGAGACGACAATCATCGACACCATCAGGGCCTGCACATCGTCGGGTGTAGCGGTCGTAGCGACCGGGGCATTCGATGGCCACACCCCGAGCGGTCCGGCGTCGAGCGCGACCCGCCCATAGACCGAGCCGACGCCGGTGCGCGTGTCGACTAGGCGGGTCGGGGCGACGGCCTGGTAGCGCAGCCCGTCGCTGCCGGTGTAGTACGTGCCCTCTAGGAGTTGACACCGCCGCGGAGCTCCCGTTCGAGGCGCTCGCGGATGTAGCGACGAAGTTCACCCATGGGGATCCGACGTGAGCGGCCGATGTGGACCGACGCGAGCTGGCCGGTGGTGAGCAGGTCGTAGAGCGATCCGCGGCTGACGGAGAGGAACCGGGCGGCGTCCGGCAGGGTGACGAGTCGGAGATCGTCGTCGAGGTCGGCGAAGTCAGTTCCAGTGGCGTGCATCGGGCGCTCCTTCTGATCGTGCGAGTACACCGGGATACAGAGCACGGTTTCGCCCGGGCGCGGCAGTCTTTCGGCTGATTTCTCACGCGATCGCGCCAGCACTCGCGTTGCCGCCACGCGACTGACCACGCGATCGCGCCGCCCTACCGCGATCACCCACGCTCGGCTCGGCGCTCTACCGTCGCGAGGACGCCCGGTTCGTGCCCCTGATCCGCACGTTCGCACCGGTCGTGGCCGGTGCGGGTGCCATGGAGCATCGTTCGTGGTGTTCAACGTGATCGGGGGCCTGGCGTGGTCAGTCGGCGTCACGACCGCCGGCCACTACCTCGGTCAGGTTCGTTTCGTCCGCAACCACATCGAGATCGCCGTCCTCGGGTTGTGCTGCTCAATTTGCGCCCGGTCCCGTTCGCGTTCTCCGTTACGCCGTGGTAAGCCTGCAGCCGCATGAACCCGACCGTCGTCGCACGCTGATGTCGAACCGCGTGCTGGTGTTGCGGCGGTGGTAATGCGATGACGATCGTGATCGACGTCCCGGTACGGGTGCGAGCGCTTCGGGACTGGGGGAAAGGTTCGGTTCTGCCGGCCTGGGTCGTGTCGCGGTTCGTCGTGGCTGTCGGGTTGGCAATCGGGTACGGGTGGCGCACCGGCGCGGCCAGTGATGGCGGGTTCTTGGTTTGGGACGGTGGCTGGTACCACCACATCGCGCTCGTCGGCTATGGCGGCCCACCCCAGCTCGGTCATCAATCGTCGTGGCCGTTCTTCCCGTTGCTCCCCGCTCTGCTGCATCTCGCGCATGTCGCCCACCTGCCCGAAGTCGCGGTGATCGTGATCGCGAACCACGCGCTGATCCTCATCGCCCTGGTTGGTGTTCGCCGGCTGGCAGACCACCACTACGGTCCCGACGTCGCCGGTTGGTCCGTGTGGATCCTCGCGGTGTTCCCGATGTCCGCGGTGTTCTCGATGGTCTACCCATCCGCGATCTTCCTCGCCGCGTCGGTGTGGGCGTTCGAGTTCACCGAACAGCGACGCTTCTGGTACGCCGGGCTAGCCGCATCTGTGGCGACGATGGTCCGCCCGAACGGACTGGTCATAGCGCTCGTCCTCACGGCGATCACCTTGTCGGTCGAACCGGCCGGGAGACGGCGAACGATCGCCATCCGCCAGGGCGCACCATCCGCCGTTGCGATCGTCGTGTGGACCGCGGTCTGCCTGCAACGCACCGGGAACCCGTTCGTGTTCATCACCGCGAAATCCGCCTGGCACGAATTGACTGCAATCGGGTTCGCCCGCCGGCTGTTCGGCGACGTGCACCTCGACAGCGCCAGCGTCCACATAACGCTCGGGATCATCGCGGCCATCGCACTGTGGGCAGCCTGGGACCACCTCCCACACGCCTGGCGGATCCTGGCCACCATCTCGTTGGCCGTCCCGCTCGCCACTGGCCTCGTCGGGCTCGGCCGCTATAGCAACGAATGCTTCCCACTCGCCATCGCCGGTGGCATCCTCCTCGCTCGCGCCCCACGATGGGCCCGCTCGATCACCCTCATCGCATCCACCACCGGCGCACTCGCCCTCGCCATCGCCATCGCATCACACGGCCTCGTCCCCTGACGAGCGCGCCGTCGGCCAGACAGCTGATCGTGCGAGAGTGGGCTCGAGTGCCCGCGCCCCCCGACGCCATCATTCGGCTGATCACGACACGTGACGCGCCAGCGACAGCTTCGTGCCTTCGACGAGCGGCCCACGGCGACGACTGACGCATCTTCCGCAGGCGCAGACCGTCGGGTCGGTGCGTGCGAGAGATGATGGTCAACTCGGTCGTGCCGATCGCGGCGTATGCTCGCCACGGCTCGCCTCGTGGTGCGCTAGACGTGAGGTGGGGCTCGTGATCGATCTCGGGAGGAAGCACAGCAGCTTCAAGAGCGTGGGTGCCCGCATGCGTGTATCGGCTGCGGTTGTTGCGATGGTGGTGATCGCCGGCTGTAGTAGCTCCAGTGCGACTCCGACCACGACCGTCGCGGCCACAACGACGACAACGGTTGCGCCGTCCACGACCACAACGGTCGCAACGACCTCGACGATCGCCACCACGACCACTGTTGTGCCCACTACGACCTCGGCTCCAACAACCGTCGCACCGAAAACCGCTCGCGGGCTTGCCGGCACGGTCAGCGACTTTGCCGGCAGCGGCAAGACCGACGGCTCGGGGGTTCCCGGCCCGGCCGCGACCGCCAGCATCGGCCCGAACGTGCAATTCGCAGTTGCGCCGAGCGGTGACCTGTACGTGACCACGGGTGGGCTCCAGGTGCTGAAGATCAGTGGCGGTCAGGTGACGGTGTTTGCCCAGCTCGATCCTCCTGGCGGTCCGGGCGGCGGCGTCGCCGTAGCTGCGGACGGGTCGGTGTTCGTGGCCACCTCGAACACCGTTGTGAAGTTCACAGCCAACGGTCAAGGCACTGTTGCGCTGCAGGCCTCAGCGGCTGGCTTGTCCACGAGTCTCGGGCCCATTGCGGTCGACGCTGCCGGCAACATCTACGTGGCAGACGGGTCGCGCCGCATCACCCGAATCGCTACCGATGGCACGGCGAGCGTTTTCGCCGGCACTGGTACGCAGGCTCCTGCCGATTCGGCAGTGGGTGACGGTGGTCCGGCGACTGCGTCTCCGCTTGGCGCCCCAACGCAGTTGGCGGTCGATTCGGGCGGCGGCCTGCTCATCGCTGACGCTTCGGCACACCGTGTTCGCCGTGTGGCGCCTGACGGGACAATCACCACGATCGCTGGTGGCGGCACGACGGTGGTTGGTGCGTCCGAGAAATACGCTCCGGATGGAACGCTATCTACCGATCTCCAGCTCGCGGGGGTCACGGGCCTCGCAGTCGACGGCAAGGGACGCATCTACGTGGCGGATGGGCAGAGCCACGCCATCTTCCGTTTCGGCGCCAGCGGTGGCATCGAGCTGGTCATCGCGGACCAGCAGGGTGCCACCGAGACGGCAGGCTCGGCCGCCAACCAGACTCGCGCAACCAATGTCGGTCCACTCGCAATCGACGCGCAGGGCAACCTGTTGTACGTCCAATCCTCGGTGCTACGCGAGATCGTTGGCGCCGGCGCTTGAACTGATGAGGTTCAGGAGGCCTTCATCGGGGCGATGACCTGCTCGGCGAAGCGCAGCGCCGGCTCGACGTGGAGGGGATGGCCGAAGTCCATCACGAAGTACGACACGCCTTGCTGGCTCAGGTTGGTCAGCCGCTCCAACCACTGCTCGGATGCCGCATCGGAATCCGGGAGGTCGCCTGCCACCGGCACGCAGCTCTCGATGTCGGAGGGGTTTCTGCCGGCCGCGAGTGCGGCGGAATCGACGATGTCGCGTTTGCGCTTCCAGTCGTCGCCGCCCTCGAAGTAGGAGTTCCAGACGTCGGCGTGTCGTCCGACGATCGGCAGCCCGATCTTCTCGCCGGAGCTGCCGATGCAGATCGGCGGGACGACGTCGGGCCGGGGCGTGGCCGCGGCATCGTCGATCTGGAAGTACGTACCCGAGAACGTGGGGTGCTCCTCGGTCCACATCAGTCGGCAGATCTGCACGACCTCTTCGAGTTGATGAAGCCGGACGGAGGTCTTCGGGAAGTCGTAGCCGTACGAGTGGTACTCGTCTTCGCGCCATCCGGCGCCGATGCCCAGCATGAAGCGCCCGCCAGAGAGCACCTGCAGCGTCGAGGCCATCTTGGCCGTGAGCGCCGGATTGCGATAGCCCTGGCCGAGCACGTGATTGCACAGCATCACATTGGGGAACTTCGCAGCGAGCCACGTGAGCGTGGTCCAGCCTTCGAGGAACCCCTCCTTCTTCTCGCGGTCGAAGCCGTAGAAGTGATCGGCGATCCACACCGAGTCGAAGTGAGGCAACGCTTGGGGGAAGATGTGCTCTTCCTGGTACATCACGATGGGTTGAAAGTTGCTCCCGTCATGACCTGCTACGGGTGACAACCAGCCGAACTTCGTCACGACCACATCCCTCCTTCAGCTGTGCGACGCACACCGGGGCGCACGATGGACTTCAAGTCCCCAACCCTGCCACGAAGGGGCGTGGAACCTTCGGTCGTGTCGACGGACAGTTGCGGCTCAGGCGATGACGGTGCTGCCGATCCGGCGCGTAGTCTCCAGGTAGAGATCGGCCAGGTCGTGGCGGCCGTCGCTGGTGAAGTGGGAGACCAGCTGGAACCCCAGCTCCATCGCCGCGGCGCGATGTGCCATCGCCGTCTGTGACGAAGGCTTGGAAACGATGTCGGGCAGGTCGAGCGCCTGGCTGGCCGCCTTCAATGCCTCGCCGCCGAGCACGTCGAGGAGCGCGTCGGCGAGGATCGCGTGCTGCGCAGCGTTTGCCACGCGCCCTTCGGTGGCCAGCGCCGCCGACCAGCGGATGTGGTACGCCAGCTGACCGAGCTGCCCGTCGTCGAGTACGACCGCGCCCGTCGCCCGACTGGCCGTAGGTGCCTGCAATGTCTGTTGCTCCATGAATACATCTCATCTGACGCACCATCGCTGTGCCCAGGGCCAAACGTCCTACGGTCGTCCTGAACGAGGCACGTAGTGTCTGTTACATGTCGTATGTTGCCGATCCTGCCCGCTACGCGTCGATGACGTATCGCCGCTGTGGTCACAGCGGTGTGATGTTGCCGGCCATCTCACTCGGGCTGTGGCACAACTTCGGCGACGATCGACCTTGGGAGACGCAGCGCCAGATCTGCCGCCGGGCGTTCGACCTCGGTGTGACCCACTTCGACCTGGCCAACAACTACGGCCCGCCATACGGGGCGGCAGAGGCGAACTTCGGCCGCATTCTCGCCACCGACTTCGCCAGTCATCGCGATGAGCTGTTGATCTCGACGAAGGCCGGCTACGACATGTGGCCCGGCCCGTACGGAGATCTCGGCTCGCGCAAGTACCTGCTCGCCTCACTCGACCAGTCGCTTTCCAGGCTGGGACTCGACTACGTCGACATCTACTATTCGCACCGCGTCGACCCCGACACACCGCTGGAGGAGACGGTCGGTGCGCTGGCTTCGGCCGTTGCCCAGGGCAAGGCGTTGTACGTCGGCATCTCGTCGTACTCATCGGAACGCACCCGTGAGGCGGCCCGACTGTTGGCCGAGCTCAAGGTTCCGTTGTTGATCCATCAACCCTCGTACTCGATGTTCAACCGGTGGACCGAAGACGATCATCTCCTCGACACGCTCGAAGACGTGGGCGCTGGTTGCATCGCCTTCTCGCCACTCGCGCAGGGCCTTCTGACCGACCGCTACCTGCATGGAATCCCCTCGGACTCGCGCGCCGCGACCGGTGGGGCATTGCACGCCGAGTCGATCACCGACGATCGCCTCGGCCGGGTGCGTTCGCTCAACGAGATCGCTGCCCGTCGTGGCCAACTCCTCGCCCAGCTGGCGCTGGTGTGGGCACTGCGCGATCCGCGCATGACATCACTCGTGATCGGCGCCAGCAGTGTGAAGCAACTCGACGAGAACATCGCCGCGCTCAACGACATGTCGCTGTCGGCGGGTGAGCTGGCGGAGATCGATCAGTACGCCCTCGATGCCGGCATCAACCTTTGGAAGCGTTCCAGCGATCAGTGACCCGGGCGGGTGTCGGTATGGTTCGCACATGCCGAACGACCTCCCCGCCACGATGAGACAGATCCGATCACTGGTGACCGAAGACGGCCGGTTGCAACTTTCTCTCGCCGCGGTCGATCTGCCCGAACCGCAGCCACACGAGGTGGTGGTCCGCATCGAAGCCGCACCGATCAATCCTTCCGACCTCGGGCTGTTGCTGGCCTCGGCCGATCTCGATACGGCCACGGCCACCGGTTCCCCCAGCGAGCCTGTCGTGACCGCCGACATCCCGCCACAGACGATGCGCGGTCTCGGTGCTCGGATCGGCGAGTCGATGCCGGTCGGCAATGAAGGGGCCGGAGTCGTGGTTGCTGCCGGGTCGTCCGCCGACGCGCAGGCACTGCTCGGTCGCACGGTGGCGATCATCGGAGGCGCGACCTACGCGGAGTACCGCTGCCTGCCGGCGATGATGTGCCTCGCTCTTCCGGATGGCACCAAGCCAGCCGATGGAGCGTCGTGCTTCGTCAATCCGTTGACCTCACTCGGAATGGTCGAGACGATGAAGATGGAGGGTCACACGGGCCTTGTCCACACCGCGGCAGCCTCGAACCTCGGCCAGATGTTGCAGCGCATCTGCCTGGCCGACGGCGTGCCGTTGGTCAACATCGTTCGCCGCCCCGAGCAGGCGGACGTGCTCCGTGCGCTCGGCGCGACTCACGTATGCAACTCGTCGGCACCAACGTTCATGGAGGATCTGACGAGTGCGCTGGTCGAGACCGGCGCGACCATCGCCTTCGATGCGATCGGCGGCGGACGTCAAGCCGGTCAGATCCTGGCGTGCATGGAGGCCGCCGTGAACACTGCGGCCACCGAGTACAGCCGGTATGGGTCGAGCGTTCACAAGCAGGTCTACATCTACGGCGGGCTCGACCGTGGACCGACCGAGTTCAATCGCAACTTCGGCATGGCATGGGGGATCGGCGGTTGGCTGCTCACCCCGTTCCTGGGCAAGATCGGCACGGCGGGTATGCTCCGCCTACAGGCTCGGGTGGTGGCCGAGCTGATCACCACGTTCGCCAGTCACTACACCGACGAGGTCTCGCTCGCCGGCGCGCTGAGCATCGACGCGATCTCGGTGTACGCCCGTCAGGCCACGGGCCAGAAGTTCCTCATTCGGCCGTCGCTGCCCTAGG
>JANYKU010000106.1 GCA_025358075.1 Ilumatobacteraceae bacterium | reverse complement strand
TGGCGGTGGGCGGGAGTGCCGTGGTACGTGCGTTGTGGCAAGGGTCTTCGAGCCGCCGCCACCGAGGTGGTCGTCGAGTTCCGCGAGCCACCGAGCATGCTGTTCGACGAGGCCGGCGGGCCGCGCCCGGCGCGCAACCTGGTGCGCTTCAGGCTCGGCAGCCAGGACGGTGTCACCTTCACCCTGCAGGCCAAGACGCCTGGGCCCAATCTCGACAGCCAGAACGTCGATGTCGCCGTCGACTTCGCTGCCGCGCTCGGCGAACGACGCGAGGCCTACGAGCGGTTGCTCGATGACGCCTTGGCCGGGTTACCGCGCCGATTCGCCCGCGAAGACGTCGTCGAGCTGACGTGGCGGGTCGTCCAACCTGCACTCGACAACCCCGGCGCGGTGCACCCGTACTTCCGTGGCGAGTGGGGCCCCGCTCAAGCCGATCGCATCCTCGACGGCGACAGCTGGTTCATCCCCTCCTGATCATGTCGCGGCATCGGAAGAACACGTCCGGGGTAGCCGGCAGCGTCGCCACTGCGGGCAGCGTCGCGGTCGCCGGCAGCACGGCCACGGCCGGAAGCGTCGCCGTAGCCGGCAGTGCGGCCACGGCCGGAAGTGTGGCGGTAGCCGGCAGCGTCGCCACAGCAGGCAGCGTTGCTGTCAGGTGGAGTGCGCTGACGATTCTCGGCCTCGGAATCCAGGCGTGCGTGGCGACCCTGGCCTGCGTTCGTTGCCGGCGATGCATCGCCTGTGTCGCGTGCATCGACTGCGAGGAGTGCATCGCGTGCATCGGTTGCGTCGGCTTGCGAGGAGCCATCGGTCAGCGGGGCCGACGGAAGTAGCGACGCGGTCAGCCGAGCTCTGTCAGCGGCCAACCGCAGCAATGACAACGTCGCTCGCGGGGCATACCCACACGGTGTCTGCATCGCGTGCTTCCGCCTTGAGCGGATGCGTGTGATGGCGCGGGCACGTCGGCCATCCACCCCCAGACGTACTCATCCAGCGTTTGCTCTTGCAGGGCATCGACAAACTCGGCGAGATGCTCCGAGCGATCGCTTGAGTGGGAGCGCGCGAAGCTGCCGAGCACTTCGCCGTCAATGGTGATCGTTGCTCCACCGAATTCTGGTTCTTCGGCCAACTCCAGCACATGACCGGTCGTTCGCTTCAGGTCGGCGGCAATGCGCTCGTATCCCTCGGGAAGTCCTCGCGCCACGCGCCAAGCATGTCAGTGGAGAGCTACGGACTCCAGCGCGTTGCGCCATCAATGCAAAACGACGTTGTCCGCGCCTCGTTGGCCCGACATGCACCATCGACGAGTTTCCGATCGCCTATTGGTTGGCCCAGGTTGACCACCGACGGCACTTCAACGTTGCTCGGGCAGGTATACATGCCCGGCGGCAACGACTCCACAGCAAACGTCACCACGATCTCGGAGTCGCCGAACGTGATCGTGGGCTCAAGGACGGCTCCAGTCACACCGCCGTTGCAGCCGAGCCGGCTGACCTGCACCGTGAACGACTGGGACGAGTTGCTCAGGTTCTCCCCCGCTTTGACCGACCAGACCGCCGTGTCGCCTCGCCCCGGCCCGCTGGTTGGCGAGATCGAGACGGTTCCGGACGCAGCGTCCGTGCTGCAAGCTGCGACCAATACCGACATGGCCACGCTCCCCACGAGCACCCGGAAGGCGGCGGACAATCCCTTGACGGGTCTTCCTGCGAGGACGGCCACTCGAACAGATTGCTCGTGCGGGATCGTCAACGCAAGGTCACTGCGAACGAACCATCGGCACGTTCGGAGTGGACATCTGGGCGCCAGTCGACCAAAATGGCCTGCTTGGCGACCGCGCGAGATTGGCGCCCAGATCTACGAGTGCCCCCGGTCAACGCTCGAACTGACGCTTCTACTACGTTCGTTCCATGACCGATGCGAGCAACTACGCCCCGAGCCCTCGCGAATGGGTGAGCACCCAAGTAGCAGAGTACGAGGCATCAGGTGGGACCAAGGCCAACACCTTGCGTGAGACCGGCCTGCCGATCATCGTCGTCACCACCACGGGTGCACGAACTGGCGCGATCCGCAAGACACCACTCATGCGAGTCGAGCACGATGGCGAGTACGCACTCGTCGCATCGGTGGGTGGCGCGCCGAAACACCCGGTCTGGTACTTCAACTTGCTGGCCCACGCGGACTCGGTGTTCATTCAGGATGGCCCCGAGCCCTTCGCCGTCTCGATCCGAGAGCTCAGTGGTGCCGAGAAAGCGGAGTGGTGGGAACGCGCGGTCTCGGCCTATCCGCCCTATGCGGACTACCAGGTCAAGACCGAGCGTCAGATCCCGGTCTTCGTCGCCACGCCCCGCTGACCACCCAGAACTGGCGGACGCTGCCGAGGGCTGTTCGTCCTGTGGAGCTGTTGGCGCCTACCTGGGTGCCGTCACACTCCACAAGGCGCTCATTGCAGGCTGCGGCGCGGTATCACCACCACGGTGCCATCGTCTTGTTGATGAACCGTGACTGAGGCGCCGTAGAACTCGCTGAGCGTCTCGGCGCGCAGCACGTGCGCGGCATCGCCCATCGCCACGAGATGGCCCTCGTGCAGGAGCGCCAGACGATCGGCGTACAGACCGGCGAGGGTCAGATCGTGCATCGCCGACACAACGGTGAGGCCGTGCTCGCGGCGCAGGCGGTCGACGAGCTCCAACGCCTGCTGCTGATGGCCGATGTCCAGCGCGCTGGTGGGCTCGTCGAGCAGCAACACCGGAGCCTCTTGCGCGAGGGCGCGGGCGATCACCAGACGCTGTCGCTCGCCACCGCTCAACGTGCCGAGATGGCGGCCGGCGAAGGACACGAGATCGAGACGTTCGAGCACGCTTTGGACCATTGCCCGGTCGTGGCGCGACTCGTGCCCGAAGTAGCTGACATAGGGACTACGACCGAGCAGCACGTACTCGAAGGCCGTCATGTCGTCGGGCAACACCGGGGATTGCGGTACATAGGCGACGAGGGTTGCTCGACGTCGCGCGGATCGGATCGACAGCGGCGCACCATCGACGGCGATCACACCGTCGTGAGGCACGAGCCCGGCAATCGCCCTCAGGATGCTCGACTTGCCCGCACCGTTCGGCCCGATCAGGCACAGCCACTCGCCGGATCGCACATCGCTGGTGAACGGCGCCAACGCGACCCGTCGGTCATAGGTGACCGACACTGCGTCGAGGTGCAACGAGCTCATGCCATCGACTTCTTGCTGCGCAGCAGCACGATGAAGAACGGCGCGCCGAAGAACGCTGTGACGACCCCGATCGGAGTCTCCGCCGGATCCTGCAGCACCCGACCGGGAATGTCGACGAGGATGAGGAACGTGGCGCCGACGATCAAGCTGAGCGGCAGCACCCGGCGGTAGGAAGCACCGGCCAGCATCCGCACGGCGTGCGGAACGATGACCCCGACGAACCCGATGAGACCACTGACGCTGACCACGGCCGCGGTACCCATCGTCGCGGCGATGACGACGACGATCCTGATCCTGGCGACGTCGGACCCGAGCGAGGCGGCCTCGTCATCGCCCACCCGGAACAGATCGAGATGCCGGCGATGGAGCAGCAGGACGACCGAACTGACGATGACGTAGGGCAGCACCAAGCGGACATCGGCCCACGTTGCGTTGGACACCCGACCGAGGATCCACGAGTACACCTCGCGGATGACGTCGTTGTTGCGCTGCAGCACGAACGTCTGGATCGCCGTGAACAACGACACAACAGCGACGCCGGCCAGCACGAGGGTGACACTCGAACGCGACGCACCGAACGCCGCCCCGACGAGGTAGGTGATCATCACGGCCACGAGACCGCCGACGAACGAGACCAGCGGCAGCGGGTCGACCGGCCAGCCGCTGGTCGCCTGGCGCCCAATAGCGAAGATGATCGTCGCCCCGAGGCCCGCGCCCGCCGCCACTCCGAGCAGGTACGGATCGACGAGCGGGTTGCGGAACACTCCCTGGTAGCTGGCGCCGGCGAGCGACAGCATCGCCCCGACGATTCCGGCCAACGCAACGCGCGGCATGCGCACGTTCCAGATGATGTCCCAGTTCGCCGACGACACACGCCCGGCCGGGCCGATCATCACGCCGAGGATCACGGCGACGAAGAACGCCGCGACCGCGGCGATCGTCCACCATCTCCGACGCGTCACGTCGTGCACGTTCACCCGGATCCCACGGCCTTGGCGATCGCCGCGGCAATGGCCTTGACGTAGTCAACGATGCGCGGCCCCCATCGTGAGGAGATGTCGGCGTCGACGACGATGACGTTGCCGTTGGTGACGGCCTTCAACGACCCCCATCCCGGTCGTGCCGCAACCGACGCTGGCGATTCTCCGAAGCCGCCGTCGGCGAGGAAGATGAAGTCGGGATTGGCCGAGATGATCGCTTCAGCCGACAGTTGCGGGTAGTCGCTGGACACTTCCTGCGTGTCGGCGATGCTCTGCAGTCCGAACAACGCGTAGACCTGGCCGATGAAGGTGTTCCCGGTGACGCTGTAGTACGTGTTGTCGAGCTCGTGGTAGTAGGTCAGTGGCTTCGCCGGCTTCGGCACGTCCTTGATCGTGGCCGCGATCTCGGTCTGCATCTTCAACACCAACGCGGCCGCCTCGGCCACATGCCCGGTCATCGCGCCGAGCTGTTCGATCTGTTGATACACGCCATCGAACGAGGTCGCCGCGGCGCCGACCCACGTCTTCAGGCCGAGCGCGTCGAGTTGCTTGCTCAACCCACTCGAGTCGTCGCCGATCACGACCTCGTCGGGTTTCAGCGCGGCAATCGCTTCGACGTTCGGCTGGAACCCGGACAGATCGTGAGGCTTCTTCAACGCCTCGGGCGGGTAGTTCGACTGGTCGTCGATCGCCAGCACCTGCCCGCCGGCGCCGATGGCGAACAGCATCTCGGTTGCAGTCGGCGACAGGCTGACGATCCTGCTCAGCTCCGGCAGGGTCGAAGTCGTCGTTGCCGCTGCGGCGACGGTTGTTGGTGCTGCGGTGGTGGCCGGCGAGGTGTTGCCGGCGACTTTGGTGTCGCCGCACGCCGCAAGCAGCATCACCGTCGCTAGTGCAGCGACCAGTGTGGTCCGTTTCATGAAAATCCTCCATGGTGGTGGAGGACAAGCGTGGGAAGCGGTGGGTTTTCCACCGCGAACCGCCCTTGCCTCGAGGGTCTAGGTTTCGCGTAGGCAACGAGGCGACCGGACTCGTCGTGTCGAACACGAACCACCGTTGCGGGACAGTGCCGGGATCTCACCGGACTTCGCTGGATTCCCTACATTCGGCACAGCCGAACGGCATGACGTTAGCACTGGCCGTGCCTATGCTCCACAGTCCATGACCGACACACCACCCACCGAAGACCCGCGTCCCACTGGTCTCGAGCGTGCTCGATCGTTGTTGCTGGTCAACACCGGCGACGGCAAAGGCAAGAGCAGCGCGGCGTTCGGCGTGATGCTTCGTTCGGTCGCGATGGGGTGGCCCGTGGTCGTGTTGCAGTTCGTGAAGAGCGGCGAATGGAAGGTCGGCGAGGAGAAGATCGGCCGCCAGCTGGGCGTCGAATGGCACTCGCTCGGTGAAGGGTTCACGTGGGATTCGACCAACCTCGACCACGACAAGGCCGTCGCCCAACGCGCATGGGAGACGGCAGCAGCGATCATCGCTGCCGGCCAGCACCGCCTCGTCATCCTCGACGAACTGACCTACCTGTGCACGTGGGGTTGGATCAACACCGCCGAGGTCGTCGGCGCGCTGCGCGACCGGCCCGACGATGTCAACGTCATCATCACCGGACGCGACTGCCCCGACGAGATCATCGAGATCGCCGACACGGTCACCGAGATGCGCAAGATCAAGCATGCCTTCGACAAGGGCATCACTGCCAAGAAGGGCATCGAGTACTGACGTGGGTGACGTCACGCTGCTGATCGGTGGTGCGCGCAGCGGGAAGTCTGCGCTCGCCGTCGAGGTCGGGAGGCGTCATGACGGCGGTGTCGTGTTCATTGCCACGGCCGAGCCGTTCGACGACGACATGCGATCGCGCATCGCCCGTCATCGCATCGAACGGCCCGATTGGCCGGTCGTCGAAGCACCACTCGATCTGCACGAGGCGATCACCGCCGCTCCGTCCGAGTCGTTGCTGCTCGTCGACTGTCTCACCGTGTGGGTCAACAACGAACTGCACCACCGCGGTGTGGTGGATGCCAGCGGCGTCGCCACCGCGCTCGCCGAGCGCACCGGGTCAAGCGTCGTGATCACCAATGAAGTCGGACTTGGTGTGCATCCCGAGACCGAGCTCGGGCGCACGTATCGCGACGAGCTCGGCCGAGTCAATCAGGCGATCGCGGCGATATCGACGAGGACGCTGCTGATGGTCGCCGGACAAGCGTTGCGACTCGGCGATCCATGGAAGGAGCTCACATGAGTTGGCTGGTCGAAGCAATGGCGGCACTGCCGCCCGGCAATCGTGAGGCCGCAGACGCGGTTCGTGTCCGCGCCGCCGACATCTTGCGACCGGCGGGCGCGTTGGCCAGGCTGGATGAGGTTGCAGCGTGGGTCGCCGAGTGGCAAGGCACGTCGACTCCAGCCGTGCGCAAGCCGGCCGCGTTGATCTTCGCCGCCGACCACGGGGTCGCCGCGGCGGGCGTCAGCAAGTACCCCATCGACGTCACCGCTGCCATGCTCTCCGCATACCGCGCAGGGAAGTCGACGATCAGCGCGTTCGCGGCAATCGCCGGCGCAACCGTCGCGGCGATCGATGTCGGAGTCGGCCGGCCGACGGGCGACATTCGCATCGAACCAGCGATGTCTCACGAACGATTCGGCGTGGCCTGTGCGGCAGGACGCGAAGCAGTTGAAGGGCTCGACGCCGACCTGCTCGTGCTCGGCGAGATGGGCATCGGCAACACGACGGCTGCCGCCGCAGTGGTCGCTGCACTCAGCGGTGGCGACGTCGATCAGTGGGTCGGGCGCGGCACCGGTGTCGACGACGAAGGTCTGGCACGCAAACGCGATGCCGTTCGCACGGCCGTCGCCCGCATCGCCGGCGTCACCGATCCGTTCGAGGTGCTGCGCGAGGTCGGTGGTGCGGAGCTCGTGGCCATCGCCGCAGCGATCGTTGCCGCCCGATCGCGCCACCTGCCGGTGCTGATCGACGGCTACGTGGTCACTGCGTCCGCTCTGCCACTTCACGCGCTGGCGCCGGGTGCCCTCGATCACTGTCTCGTCGGGCATTGCTCCGCCGAGCCCGGCCATCGCCGACTGCTGCAGCAGCTCGACAAGCAGCCGCTGCTCGATCTGGAGATGCGCCTCGGCGAGGGCTCGGGTGCAATGGCTGCGGTGCCGCTGGTGGCGATGGCGTGTGCCGGCATCACCGAGGTGCCGACGTTCGGGGAGTGGTTCGGCTGACGGGTCTGCTCGCCGCCATCCAGTTCCTCACGCGCATCCCCATCCGGTTACGTCGCGAACCCGACGTGGCCGCCAGCGTCCCATGGTTCCCCCTGGTCGGGGCGTTGATCGGTGCCGCGGTCGGTGGTGCCGCGGCAGGGTTGTGGTTCCTCGTCTCGCCCGTCGTCGCCGCCTCCGTTGCCGTGATGCTCGGCGTGTTGATCACCGGCGCCTTTCACGAAGACGGGCTCGCCGATGTGGCGGATGCCTTCGCCGGCGGAACGACGATCGAGCGCCGGTTGGAGATCCTCAAGGACTCGCGCCACGGCAGTTACGGCGTCGCCGCGTTATGCGGTTCGATCGTGATTCGGATCGTCTGTCTCGGATCCTTTCCGGGCCCGGCGGCGATGTGCCTCGCCGCGATCGCTGCCCACGCCGTGGGTCGCGGTGCGGCCGTCGGGCTCATGGGCGTCGCCCCACTTGCGACCCATCGCGGTCTTGGCGCCGACTACGGCCAGGCAGCGACCCGCGGCACGGCGGTCGTCGGGGTGCTGCTCGGTCTGGGGCTTGCCGCGATCGCAGTCGGTTGGCGCGCCGCGCCGTTGGCTGCCGTGGTCGTCGGGACGGTCGTCGCCATCCGGTGGTTGTCGCTTCGCAAGATCGGCGGGATCAGCGGCGACGTGCTGGGCACGTGCGAGCAAGTCGCCGAGTGCCTCGCCTTCGTCGTGCTCAGCAGCCTTGCCCTTCACAACGTTTGGTGACGCCGACCACCCGTACGGACCGTCAGGCGGTGACCCATTCGTGGATGCGGCGGATGCCTTCGACCATGTCGGCGTCGGCCATCGCAAAGCTGAAGCGGGCATAACCAGGGGTGCCGAAGGCTTCACCCGGCACGAACGCCACCTTGGCCTCGCCGAGGATGTTGTCGGCGAGCTCCAGCGTGGTACCGCTGACGGTTCCATTGGGCCCGACCGGGTGGCCGAGCAACGCGGAGATGTTCGGGTAGCAGTAGAACGCCCCCTGCGGAACGATCGCCTCGACGCCCGGGATGTCGTTGAGCATGCGGTGCATCGTGACTGCTCGCTTGCTGAACGCGTCGCGCATCATCTCGACGGCCGACAGATCGCCGCTGACAGCTTCGAGCGCAGCCACTTGAGCGACGTTGCCGACGTTGGAGGTGCTGTGCGATTGCAGGTTGATCGCAGCCTTCATGACATCGCTGGGCCCGATCATCCAGCCCACCCGCCAGCCGGTCATCGCGTACGTCTTGGCGACACCGTTGACGATGACGCACTGATCGGCGAGATCGGGAACCAGGGTCGGCATGCTGACGAACTTGTTATCGCCGTACACCAGGTGTTCGTAGATCTCGTCGGTGACCACCCAGACGCCCTTGGCGAGCGCCCACCGGCCGATCGCCTCGATCTCTTCGGGCGAGTACACGGCACCACTGGGGTTGTCGGGACTGACGAACAGCAGCGCCTTGGTGCGAGGTGTCAGTGCTGCATCGAGCTGATCGATGGTGACCTTGAACCCGGTCGTCTCGTCGGTCTGCACGACTACCGGAACGCCACCGGCAAGGGTGATGACCTCGGGATAGGTGGTCCAGTACGGGGCCGGGCAGATCACCTCGTCGCCGGGGTCGCACAGCGCGGCGAACGTCGTGAACACGGCATGCGTGCCGCCGTTGGTGACCAGCACCTGACTGGCCTGGCAGGCGAAACCCGAGTCACGCAGCGTCTTGACGGCAATGGCCTCGCGCAGCTCGGGCAGACCTGCGGCCGGGCTGTACTTGTGATACTTCGGATCGCGACAGGCGCTGACCGCGGCCTCGACGATGTTGTCGGGTGTCGGGAAGTCGGGCTCGCCCGCCCCGAAACCGATCACGTTCTCACCCTTGGCCTTCAATGCCTTGGCCTTGGCGTCGACGGCGAGCGTCGCCGATTCGGCGATGGCGGCGAGACGTGCGGAGGTGCGGTTCACTACTGAGCCCTTCGTCGGAGTTGCGACCCGATTCTAGTTGGAGGCGTCGGCGGCATCGGGGCGACATTTCGTCAAAGGCCGTTGGACCGCCCCGATCGGCGGGCGAGACTGGCCGGGTGCAGACCCCCACGATGACCGACATCCCGCGTTCGATGCTGCCGAGCGATGGACGGTTCGGGTGTGGTCCGTCGAAGATCCGGCCGGAGCAGGCGTTGGCCCTCGCCAAGTCCAACAGCAACCTGCTGGGCAGCTCGCACCGGCAGGCACCGGTGAAGAACCTCGTCGGTGCGGTGCGCGCTGGTCTCTGCGATCTGTTCTCGCTTCCCGACGGATGGGAGATCGTGTTGGGCAACGGCGGGTCCACGATGTTCTGGGACGTCGCCACCTTTGGCCTCGTCGCCGAGCGCAGCCAGCACTACGTCTTCGGGGAGTTCTCCTCCAAGTTCGCCGAGGCGTCGGCGAAGGCCCCGCACCTGGCCGACCCGGTCGTCGTCCGCAGCGAGCCCGGAACTCATCCGGCGATCGAGGCGGTGCCCGACGGCGTCGACGTCGTCGCGCTCACGCACAACGAGACGTCGACCGGAGTGTCGATGCAGTTGCACCGACCCTCGGGCGACGCCCTGGTCGTGGTCGACGCCACATCGGCGGCCGGCGGCCTGCCATGGTCGGCCGACGATGTCGACGTCTACTACTTCGCACCGCAGAAGTGCTTTGCCAGTGATGGCGGGCTGTGGCTGGCGGCGTGCTCCCCCGCAGCGATCGAGCGGATCCGCACGATCAGCGCGTCGGGGCGTTGGTCACCGGCCTCGCTCGACTTGAAGATCGCCCTCGACAACTCGCTCGTCAACCAGACGTACAACACGCCCGCGTTGGCCACCCTGGTGCTGCTCAACGAACAGCTGCAGTGGATGCTCGACAACGGCGGCCTCGCCTGGTGCGTTGATCGTTGCCGCAAGTCGTCGGCGCATCTGTACCAGTGGGCCGCGGCCTCCGACTACGCGACCCCGTTCGTGGTCGATCCGGCGCAGCGCTCCGCCGTGGTCGGCACGATCGACCTCGACGACACGGTGCGCGCCGACGACGTCTGTGCAGCACTGCGAGTCAACGGCATCGTCGACACCGACAGCTACCGCAAGCTCGGCCGCAACCAGTTGCGCATCGGCATGTTCCCTGCGGTCGAGCCCGACGATGTCGTCAGCCTCACTCGCTGCATCGACTACGTGGTGGAGGCGCTTGCCGAGTGAACGTGGCCGAGGTCCTGTCGACCCACTTCGAGGGGGTGGCACCCCTGAACCGGCCGATCATGGTGCTCGCCCTGCGTGGCTGGTTCGACATCGCCGAGGTCGCCACGGTGGCGATCAACGAGTTGCTCGTCGACCGCGTGGCGCCGATCGCCGCGTCGATCGATCCCGATCCGTTCTTCGACTTCACCCAGGAGCGGCCGCTCGTCGAACTCGACGAGGACGAGGTTCGCCACATCCGCTGGCCGCTGAACGACTTTCGCTTCGCTCGCTTTCCCGACAGCCCCCACGATCTCGTCGTGCTGGCCGGAGTCGAGCCCCATCTGCACTACAGGACGTTCGCCGATTGCGTGCTCGAAGTGGTGAAGGAGTCGAAGTGCGAGGTCGTGGTCACGGTCGGCGCCGTCGCCGACACGATCCCCCACACCCGGCCCCCGTTCGTCGTCGGTAGCACTACCAATCGCAAGTTGATCAGTGCGCTCGGGCTCTCGCCGCCTCGATACCAGGGCATCACCGGTCTGGTCGGAGTGCTGCAAGAACGTCTCGATCGGGCCGGGGTGCCGGCGGTTTCACTACGAGTCGGTGTGCCGCACTATCTCGGCAACGCCGAGCACCCACAGTCGTCCATCGCCTTGTTGCAGCACCTCCACCACGTCGTCGGCGTTCCGGTTCACACGGCGCGCCTTGCAGCCGAGGCGGCGCGGCGCCGGGTGCTCCACGACGAAGCGGTCGCCGACGACGAGCAGGCCACCGCATACGTGGCCATGCTCGAGCGCGAGTACGACCAACGTGCCGAGGCAGCCATCCCCTCTGCCGACGATCTCGGAGCCGATTTCGAACGGTTCCTTCGCGAGCAGCGCGACGACGAGACCTAATTGGTCGATCGTACGACACGCCGACCCGTCGCGCGGCCACTCAGCCCTTGGCGGCGCGGAACCCGGCTTCGAGGTCGGCGATGATGTCTTCGATCGACTCGAGCCCGACGCTGAGGCGCACCAGGCCCGGGTAGACGCCGGTTGACGCCTGCTCTTCTTCGCTGAGCTGGCTGTGCGTGGTGGTTGCCGGCTGGATCACCAGACTGCGAACATCGCCGATGTTGGCGACGTGGCTGTGGAGCTCGAGCCCTTCGACGAAACGGGTGCCCGCTTCCTTGCCACCTTTGATGATGAACGAGATGATCGAGCCGTAGCCCTTGTCGCGGCCGTACTTCTTGGCCCGCTCGTGCCACGTGCTCGTCGGCAGGCCGGCCCAGATCACGCTGTCGACCTCGTCGCGACCTTGCAGGAACTCGGCAACCTTCGCGGCGTTGGAGAAGTGACGCTCCATCCGCAGGCTGAGCGTCTCGAGGCCCTGCAGGAAGAGGAACGCATTGAACGGCGAGACCGCTGCACCCGCGTCGCGCAGGCCCTGCACGCGGGCCTTCAAGATGAACGCGCCATGACCGAGTGCAGGCCAGTACGGCAGACCGTGATAGCTGGGGTCGGGCTCGGTGAAGTTGGGGAACCGACCATTGCCGAAGTCGAACTTGCCGCCATCGGTGATCGAGCCGCCGATCGACGTGCCGTGGCCACCGATGAACTTGGTGAGCGAATGCACGACGATGTCGGCCCCCCACTCGATCGGGCGGATCAGGTAGGGCGTCGGCACGGTGTTGTCGACGATCAGCGGGACGCCCGCGTCGTGGGCGACCTTGGACACACCCTCGATGTCGAACACGTCGTTCTTGGGGTTCGACAGCACCTCACCGAAGAACAACTTGGTGTTGGGCCGCACGGCACTGCGCCACTGCTCGAGGTCGTCGGGATCTTCGACGAACGTCACCTCGATGCCATGCTTGGGCAGGGTGTAGTGCAGCAGGTTGTAGGTACCGCCGTACAGCGACGGCGAGGCGACGACATGGTCGCCGGCCTCGGCGATCGTCGTGATGGCCAACATCTCGGCGGCCTGGCCCGACGCGACGACGAGGGTGCCAGGAATGCCGATGGCGGTGGTGCAGCCACCTTCGAGGGCGTTGAGTCGGGCCTCGAGAGCACCCTGCGTGGGGTTCATGATTCGCGTGTAGATGTTGCCGACCTCGGCGAGCGCAAAGAGGTTGGCGGCGTGTGCCGAGTCGCGGAACTCGTAACTCGTCGTCTGGTAGATCGGCACGGCTCGCGCACCGGTCGTTGGGTCGGCGTCTCCTCCGACATGGATCTGGCGTGTTTCGAATCCCCATGCATCACTCATGGCTGTCACGCTACAGACCCGAATCCCGACCAATCAAGTCGGATTTAACTACGACTCCACACCCTGACGGAGCTCGCGCTTCAGGAACTTTCCTGCCGGGTTGCGCGGCAGCGGGTCGGGAGAGATCAGCACCCGCGACGGGATCATGAACGCGGCGATCTTCTTCGACAGGAAAGCGCGCAACTCGTCGGCGGTCAGGGTGGCGCCATCGACGAGATGGACGACGACCGCGACTTCCTCGCCGAGCCGTTCGTCGGGCACGCCGAACACCGCGGCCTCGTGAATGGCCGGATGCTCGTAGATCGCCGACTCGACCTCGGCGCAGTAGACGTTCTCTCCGCCGCGCAGGATCATGTCCTTCAAGCGGTCTTCGATGTAATAGAAGCCGTCTTCGTCGACGCGCCCGATGTCGCCGCTGCGCAACCAGCCGTCGACGATCGTCTCGGCGGTGGCCTCCGGCTTGTTCCAATACCCGCGGATCAGCATCGGGCCGTTGAACCAGATCTCGCCGCGCTGGCCGGTCGGCACCTGGCGCCGCTCGGGATCGCGGACCTCGATGCGCATGATCGGCATGACGCGACCCGTCGACGTCGGATGGGTCAGGTAGTCGGCACCGGTGTTGTTCGGGCCATAGGCATTGGTCTCGGTCATGCCGTAACCGAGCGTCGGCCCGCCTCGCTTCACGCTGCCGGCGACACGCTCGACCAGTGCGGTCGGCGCAGGTGCACCACCGCCACCGACCGCCCGCAGACTGGAGGTGTCGAACTCGTTGAACCGCGGCGAGTTGACCAGATCCCAGCTCTGCGTGGGAACGCCGACGAAGTTGGTGACCCGCTCGCGTTCGATCAGCTCGAGCGCCTTCTCGGCGTTCCAGCGGTACATCATCACAAGCTTCGATCGCGTCACCACGCAACTCAGCAACACCGGCACGCACCCAGTGACGTGGAACAGCGGAACGATGAGGATGAACGTCGTCGGCAGCGGAGGCTCGGGCTGATCGGCTGCGGGAGGGTCGCCGGCGCGAACGGTGTCCATCGTCGCGCGGCTGCCGAATGCCATCACCGACGACACGATCGCGCCGTTGGTGGAGACCGCACCCTTCGGCCGACCCGTGGTACCGGAGGTGTACAAGATCGTGGCGTCGTCGTTCGAGCCGACGTCGACCGCTGGCATCGACGGGCCCGGCACGACGACATCGTTCCACTGCTCGACGTCGTCGGCCGAGGGCGTAGCCGCGCGGACCTCGAGCATGCGAATGCCGAGACGGCGGCACGGGTTGATCGACCGAGCGATGCGCTCGACGTCGGCGATCAGCAGTGAGGCACCACAATCGGCGAGGGCGTAGTCGAGCTCGTCTTCGACCCAGAAGGCGTTGAGCGAAACCGATACCGCGCCGACGGAGATGATCGCCAGCATCGACATGACCCATTCGGGATAGTTGCGCATTCCGACAGCAACTCGGTCGCCCTTCGTGATGCCGTACCGGTTGACGAGCGCATCACCGAGTGCATCGACGCGAGCGAAGAAGTCGTTGAACGACAACCGCTCGTCTTCGTAGACGAGGAAGATCTCGTCACCACCGAGTCGGGCGATGTCGAACAATCCGCGCAGGTTCGACGGAGCATGCTTGTACTGGCGGTTGCCCTGTTCGTCCTCGACGATCTCGAACATTGAACCAGGCGCGCCGACCCGCGCACAGGCCTCTTCCCAGCTCAGTGTCATTGTCCTCTCCTGTGACGAAGTGCCGAGTGCTCAGCCGCCGCTGACGTCGGCGATCTTTTGCCGGCCGGCGCCGAGGAACGGCATCATCGCTCGCAGCCGACCGCCGACCTCTTCGATCTGGTGGGTGCGGCCCGCCTCGCGCAACGCGTTGAAGTTGGCGCGGCCACTCTCGCTCTCGGCAACCCACTCCTTGGCGAACTTGCCGGACTGGATCTCTTTCAGGATCTTCTTCATCTCCAGTTTGGTCTTGGCGTTGACGATGCGTGGGCCGCGGGTGACATCGCCGTATTCCGCCGTGTCGCTGATCGAGTAGCGCATGCCGGCGATGCCTTCTTCGTACATCAGGTCGACGATCAGCTTGACCTCGTGAAGGCACTCGAAATAGGCCATCTCCGGCTGGTATCCGGCCTCGGTGAGCGTCTCGAAACCGGCCTGCACCAGCGAGGTGATGCCACCACACAGTACGGCCTGCTCGCCGAACAGGTCCGTCTCGGTCTCTTCCG
>JANYKU010000030.1 GCA_025358075.1 Ilumatobacteraceae bacterium | reverse complement strand
CGGTGACAACGCAACAGAGTGACCCACGCATGACTCCCGTCCGAACGTGCATCGGATGTCGGGATCGTCGCCCCCAACAGCAGCTGGTTCGCTGCACGCTGGGGGCCGATGGCCCGACCGTCTGTCGTACTTCGCACGGGCGCGGCGCCTGGCTGTGTTCGATTGCTTGCTTCGACACGGCGCTGCGACGTCGGGCGTTCACTCGCGCCTGGAAGTGCGACGTGCCGAGTTCCACACTCGAGGCGTTGCGTATCCCACTAGAAGGCGTTATCACCAACATGAGAGACTTAACGGCCGCCGGAACAAACTCCGGCACGCCGATGCCAACGAAAGGCTGAACTGGTTTTGGCGAAAAACATGCGCGTGCACGAGCTCGCCAAAAAGCTCGGAATGACCAACGCCGAAATGATGGCGCTGTGTGAAGCAATGGGTGTTGGTGTGAAGACACACTCCAGCACATTGATCGAGGCACAGGCCGATCGGCTCGAACGTCGCGCAATTCGTGATGGTTTGACCCGTGAGGAGCAACCCGAAGAACTCAAGCCGGCCAAGAAGTCGGCGGCCAAGAAGGGCGCGAGCCCCCAGGTCGCCGCGCCTGTCGACACCCCGGCCCCCGACGCCGAAGCCCCGGCGAAGAAGGCTGCGCCCAAGAAGGCAGCAGCGCCAGCCGTCGAGGTGGAAGCGAAACCCGAGCCGAAGCCGGCACCCGTCGTAGCTCCTGTGGTCGAGCCCATCTCTGCACCCGTGCCCGTGCCCGTGCCCGTGGCCGCTTCTGCAGCTGCGCCCGCACCAACGCCGGCGCCTGCACCCGCTCCGGAAGTCAGCGTTGCCCCATCCGAGCCCGCAGTTCACGACGACGACGATCGGCGCCGCATCACCAGTAGTCGGCCTGCGCCAGGCGAGCACCGTCCGGCCGCTGCGGCTGCAGCCGCCCCCATGGTCCCGGTAGCCCCCATCACCCCGGTTGCACCCGTCGCGGCGCGACCGCTGCCGACAGAGGCCCGCCCTGCGACTCGTCCGGCTGCTTCTGCCGCCTCGGCACCGGCGACTTCGGCTCCTGCCGCGGGCGGCCGCCCAGCCGGCCCGCCACCCGGACGACCGACGTCGTCAACCGGCCGGTCGATTCCCCCGCCTCCTGGTGGTGGCCGTCCGATGTCGTCGTCAGGCCGTCCGATCCCGCCGCCTCCCGGTGGCCTCCGTTCAACGACTCCCAGCGGTGCCCGTACCAGTAGCAACCCCACCGGGCCCCGCCCCGGTGGCGGCTTCAGCGCCCGCCCCGGCGGTCCCGGCGGTCCTCGTACCGGCCCAGGCGGGCCTCGCCCCGCTGGTCCCGGCGGTGCCCGTCCTGGTGGGTTCGGCGCGCAGCGACCCGGCGGTGGCTTCGGTGGTCCCCGACCTGGCCCAGGTGGTCCCGGTGGCGGTCCAGGCGCCGGTCCCGGTGGACCACGACCCGGTGGCGGCGGCCCGCGCCCCAACGGTCAACGCCGCGCTCCTCGCAAGAAGAGTCGTGCTCGTCGTCGTCGCGATTTCGACGATATGCAGCCGTCGTACAACTCCAACTACACGGCCACCAATGCACCGGTTCCCGAGGGAACCATCATCGTCGAGCGTGGCGTGTCAGCGCAGGAGTTCGCTCCGAAGCTCAACCGCACCGCGGCCGACGTCATCCGCTTCCTCCTGCAGAACGGTGAGATGGTCACCGCCACGATGACGCTCACCGACGAGCAGATGGAGCTGTTCGCCCTCGAGGTCGGCGCCGAGGTCTTGCTCGTCGAGCCCGGTCAGCAAGAAGAGCTCGAGCTGCAGGCAATGTTCGACGACAGCGACGATGATGACGAGTCGTTGCAGGCGCCACGAGCACCAGTGATCACGGTCATGGGCCACGTCGACCACGGCAAGACGACCCTGCTCGACCGCATCCGTCACGCCAACGTCGTCGCCGGCGAGGCCGGTGGCATCACCCAGCACATCGGCGCCTACATGGTTGAACGTGACGGTGGCAACGTCACCTTCATCGACACGCCGGGTCACGCAGCGTTCACCAAGATGCGCGCCCGCGGCGCCCAGGTCACCGACATCGTCGTGTTGGTCGTTGCCGCCGACGACGGCGTCATGCCGCAGACGGTCGAGGCGATCAACCACGCCAAGGCCGCTGACGTGCCGATCGTGGTTGCCGTCAACAAGATCGACAAGGACAACGCCGACCCCGGTCGCGTGCTGTCGCAACTCGCCGAGTACGAGCTCGTACCCGAGGCGTGGGGTGGCGACACCATCGTCGTCGAGATGTCGGCACAACAGAACGTGGGTGTCGACGAGCTGCTCGAGCAGCTGCTCGCCGTTGCCGAGGTCGAGGAACTGACGGCCAACCCAACCGGGCGCGCCAAGGGCATCGTCCTCGAGGCCAACCTCGACACGGGTCGGGGCCCAGTGGCCACCGTGCTGGTCGACAAGGGCACCCTCAAGGTCGGCGACCCGATCGTCGCCGGAGGTTCCTGGGGCCGAGTTCGGGCGCTGATCGACGACAAGGGCAACCAGGTCAAAGAGGCCGGCCCGTCGATGCCGGTTCAGGTCCTCGGGCTGCAGAGCGTCCCCAATGCCGGCGACGAGTTCCGTGCCGCCGACAACGAGAAGACCGCCAAGACCGTCGGCGAGGCTCGCGAGCAGCGGCAGCGTCTGAAGGCGCAACGTGGCGACGCCCGCGTGCAGAAGGGTGTCAAGCTCGAAGACATCTTCAGCCAGATCCAGGCCGGCGAGGTCGCCACCTTGAACATCGTGTTGAAGGCCGACGTGCAGGGCTCGCTCGAGGCCGTGACCGAGGCGCTGCGGCGACTCGAGCGCGACGAGGTCAAGCTGGCCTTCGTGCATCGCGCCGTTGGCGGCATCACCGAGAACGACATCAGCTTGGCTGCGACGACCAATGCCACCCTGATCGGGTTCAACGTCCGACCCGACCGCAAGGCCCGCGATCTGGCCGAGGCCGAGCACGTCGAGGTGCGCACGTACGAGATCATCTACAAGCTGCTCGAAGACATCGAGCGGGCGATGGTCGGCATGCTGGCGCCGGAGTTCGAAGAGGTCGTCACCGGCGAGGCCGAAGTCCGCGAGATCTTCCGAGTGCCTCGCATCGGGGCGATCGCCGGGTGCATCGTTCGCAGCGGCCAGATCACACGCGGCTCCAAGGTCCGCTTCCTCCGCGATGGCACGATCATCTGGAAGGGCGCGATCCAGTCGCTCAAGCGCTTCAAGGACGATGCTCGCGAAGTCCGCGAGGGCTTCGAATGTGGTGTCGGGCTCAGCGACTTCCAAGACCTCAAGCCTGGCGACCTGATCGAGACCTTCGAAGAACGCGAAGTCGCCCGCGTCTAGGGCCCAGAGTGTTTCGGCGTGCTTCGGCGCACCCAGGTGGGCGCCAAACACTCCAATGAACGTTGTCACGGCTCGGCCCCGGCCAAACCTTGGCCGGTAGCCTCGCGTACATGGCCGATCTCGAATTCTTCTTCGATCCGGTGTGCCCGTGGGCCTGGATCACCTCCCGTTGGGTCGCCGAGGTTCAGCAACTCCGCGACTACGACGTGACCTGGCGATTCATCTGCCTCAAGATGATCAACGAGCACCGCACCGAAGAGTGGTACACCCCCGAGTACCGCGCCGGGCACATGGCCGGCCTCTATGCCATGCGGGTCGCCGACCAGGCGCGCATCGAGCATGGCAACGAGCAGGTTGGAGACATCTACACGGCGCTCGGCGAAGCAATCCACATCCACAAACGGCGCCCCGAGCTGATCGACGACCCGGTCGCCTTCATGGAGGGGTTGGTGAAGTCATGCGGGCTGTCGCCGGGCTTGGCCACTGCCGCGCTCGACGAGTCGCACGATGCATACATCCGTGCCGAGACCGACCTGGCCCTCGAGCGCGCCGGAAAGGACCTCGGCACGCCGATCATCACCTTCCGTCCAGGGCAGGCGCGCGAGGCGAGCTTCTTCGGTCCGGTGATCTCGACGATTCCCCGCGGCGATGCCGCGCTGCAGTTGTGGGACGCCGTCGAGATCGTCGCCTCGACGAGTTGCATGGCCGAGCTCAAGCGCTCCAATCGCGGGAAGCCGGTTTTCGACTGATGACCAAGCCACGACGTGCTGCTGCACCCTCGCAGCACCGCTACCCGCGCACAGCGCGGCTCAATCAATCACTGCGCGAGGTGATCGCCGAAGCATTGACCCGTATCGACGACGAACGTCTCGACATGGTCACGATCACTTCGATCGATGTCGACCAGGAGATGAACAGGGCCATCGTCTACTTCGATTCGCTGCTGGGCGAGGACGGTGACGCCGACATCCTCGCCGCCTTGGCCAGCCATCGCGTCCGCCTGCAATCCTCGGTCGGGCGCGAGGTGCGGTCCAAGAAGACACCGATCCTGTCGTTCAAGCCCGATGAGACGATTCGGGCCGCAGAACGCATCGAGCGAATCCTTCATGACAAGGCAACGATGCCCGAGCGACCACCAGAGCCCGAGCTCGAGATCTCCGGAATCGACGTAACGCCGGCCGATGGCGCGACGTAAGCCGCCCGCGACGCACGGGCTGGCGGTAGTCGACAAGCCAGCGGGAGTCACCAGTCACGACGTCGTCGGCATGCTCCGCAGACGATTCGACGAACGCCAAGTCGGCCATGCCGGCACGCTCGACCCCGATGCCACCGGCGTGCTGCTGGTCGGTGTCGGCAAGGCCACACGACTGCTTCGGTTCCTCACTGCACTTGGGAAGACGTACACCGGTGAGGTCGTGCTCGGAACCTCGACCTCGACGCTCGATTCCGCCGGCGAAGTGACCGGTACCTTCGACATGTCGGCGGTCACCCTCGACATGGCCAGGCTCGCCGCAGCCGAGCACCTCACCGGCCCAATCATGCAGATCCCTCCGATGGTCAGCGCTGTGCGGGTCGACGGCAAGCGATTGCACGAACTGGCCCGCGCCGGGATCGAGGTCGAGCGCCAGCCGCGCCGGGTCACGGTCTACTCGTTCGATGTCGCCGGCACCGACGAGCCATCGGTGCTGCGCATCGAAGTGCGTTGCTCCGCGGGAACGTACATCCGCACACTCGCCGACGACCTCGGTCGACTGCTGGGCGGTGGTGCGCACTTGCGCAACTTGCGCCGCACTGCTGTTGGCAGCTTTGGCGTGGGCGAGGCGCGTGCTCCCGACGACTGCGTGTTGATGTCACCGTTGGATGCCTTGCGCGACTACTCCAGGGTCGACATCGACGAGCCCACCGCAGACATGGTTCGGCACGGCAGGGTCCTCGATCGTTTTGCCGGAGACGGACCGTGGGCGGTGGTCGACCCCGGCGGAGCACTGCTCGCGGTCTACGAACCGTTCGGTGCGGTGGCGAAGCCTGCAGTGGTCATCGCGTGAGTGACTTCGTCGACGGTTCCCGGCGGGGGTAGCGTCCTCGATCGTGCAGCTCGTCACCAGTCTCGACTCGCCACCGTGGAAGGGCGAGCGGACCGTGTTGACGATCGGTGCATACGACGGGGTCCACCGCGGACATCTGGCCATCATCGAGGCCGTGCGCCGGTTGGCTTCTGCCTCGGGGGCGCGCTCGGCGGTGATGACGTTCGATCGCCACCCGGCCTCAGTGGTGCGTCCCGAGTCGGCGCCGAAGTTGTTGACCGATCTCGACCAGAAGCTGGAGCTGCTGGCGGCGACGGGCCTCGACGCGACCATCGTCATCCACTTCGATGAGGCACAGTCGCGCGAAGAGCCGGCTCACTTCGTGCGACGCGTCCTGATCGACAGTCTCGACGCATCGATCGTCGTGGTCGGTGAGGACTTCCACTTCGGCCGCGGACGCGAAGGAAACGTCGAGTTGCTACGCAGGCTGGGTGTCGAGGGCAACTTCGAGGTTCAACCACTCGAGCTGGTCCCGCGCGCCGACGGGGTCGACGAACCGATCAGTTCGACTGCGATTCGTCGGGCCCTTGCCGGTGGGCAGGTGGAGCTGGCCGCCGAGCTGCTCGGCAGGCCGTTCGAGGCGCGTGGCGTCGTGGTGTTCGGTGATCAGCGTGGGCGGCTGCTCGGCTTCCCGACGGCAAACGTCGAAGTGCCTAACGCCGTCTGCGTGCCCGCCGACGGCGTCTACGCCGGATGGTACGAGCGTTCGAACGGTGACATTCATCAGTGCGCTCTCAACTTGGGCAGGCGGCCGACGTTCTACGAGCACGCCGATCACTCGCTGCTCGAGGCCCACCTGCTCGACTTCGAGGGCGACCTCTACGGCGAGCGCGCTGAAGTGCGCTTCACACACTTCCTGCGCAGCGAGCGAAAGTTCAACGGAATCGACGCACTGATCACGCAGTTGAAGCACGACGTCGAGCACGCCCGGATCGTGCTCGACGCCCAGCCGAGTTGACGGCATCGCTCAGCTCATCATCGAGGCATCCGTCAAACAGCGGTTCCTGGCGATCTCGGTCTGGCTGCGAACCTCCGACGACCCGATCCCCGACCCGTTCGTCATGCGCTGACCGCCAGGGTCGATGTGGTTGCTCGAGGCGGTCGCTCTGCCGGGCGTGGAGCGTCAGGGGATTGTTCCGAAGCGCTGTGCATCTATGCCGTAGCTCGTGACGATCGTCGCGACCATCTCGGTTCGGTCCGAGGGGGAAGCGTTGGCAGCGGCGATGACTTTGTCAGCCCATGCTTCGATCGCCGAGATGGTCGCGTCATCGGTGAACACTCCGCGCTCGTCCATCTTCGGTCGAGGAGCGTCGATGCCGAGCACGGCGACGACCAGCGCACCCTGCCAGCTGAGTGTGCGTACGAGTTGCTCGATGGCGTGCGCGCCACCGGTCGTTCCTGCGCTGAGCACCCCGACCGTGCGGTGGTACAGCGAGCCTGACCCAACGAGCCAATCGAGGGCGTTCTTCGTCAAGCCCGCCACGCCACCGGCGTACTCAGGGGCCGACAGCAGCACCGCGTCGCACGATTCAAGCGACCTGCGGAACTCGCTCACCACCGCGGCGGGATCATCGACTTGTTCGGGATGGAACGGTGGAATGGACTCGAGGCCAGCCACCGCGATGATGTCATGGCCGGTTTCGAGAACCCGCCGCGTGGCGACGTCGAGCGCAGCAGCGTTGGCTGACATCGAACCGAGGCTGCCGCAGAACGAAGCCACCTGCATTCGCGAAACGCTATCCGTGAACCGCACGACGTGGCGCTTGGCTTGCCTCGGTGTCGTTGCGATGGCGCTGTTCAACGTCGGCGGGGTCGACCAGGGCGGTCGGCATAGGGTTGAGCACATGCGAAGAGCGTTCGTCGAGCTCGTACAAGAGCGAGTCTCGATCCTTGGTGACTGCGCGACTGGCACCCGATTGCACCTTCAGTCGCCATTGGGCACTGATGATCAGCTCGGCCTCGTACCCCTCGTCGACGACGACCTCGGCGCGACGGCGATTCGAGCGGTGAGCATGGGATACGCGGCGACGGCCGCCGAGTTCGGGTTGCCCTTCGTCATCGACGCACCGACGTGGTGGGCTCGATCAGACCGCCTCGCTCGACACGGGATCAATGGAGACGCGGCCAAAGCGCTGGTACGCCGTTGCGTCGAGGTGGTGCTGCCGGTTCGCGACCGTTTCGACGACGTGTACGTCAGCGCCCCGATGGGCCCGTCGACCGATGGCTACCGAGCCGGTGATGTCGATGTCGATCAGGCGATCGAGTATCACCGTTGGCACGCTGAACAGTTGGCCGCCACCGATGCCGACGTCCTCGTCGCCGGTACGTTCTCCACGGCGAACGACCTCGAAGCCGTCGCCCGCGTTCTGTCTGCTACCGATCGGCCCTACGTGCTCGGTCCGAATGTGCACGCGACCGGCTGCCTGCCCGATGGCACCGCGTTGCATCACGTGATCGACTCGATCGAATCGACCGTGACGCGACTCCCGTCACATTGGGGGTTGTGGTGCACCCATCCCGAAGTCGCCCTTTCGGCGATGGAGATCGTTGGCACCGCCGATCCTCATGCCCACCGCCGCGTGCAACAACTGAAGGGCAACGGCACCACCGCCAGCATCGAGGAGCGCGAATGTGCCGACCACGTGCTGTGCGACGAACCCGAGCCATGGGCACTCGCCGCCATGCGGCTCCACGACGAACACGGAGTCAGCATCGTGGGGGGTTGCTGCGGTACCGACGATCGCCACTTGTTGTCACTCGCCATCCGACTCGCAGCCATCAGCCGTCACGATTCCGTGGGCGATTCAAAGTCGGGCGCGCCAGAATGACGTGATGAGTTCGCATGGTCACGTCGGGCACGGCCACGAGCAGGACCGTGGGATGCGCGGCTTCGTGCGCTACATGAAGATGTTGCCGAAGATGTGGAGATCGCCGGTCAGTCGCGAGGTGGTTCGTGCCATCTCGCCACGGCCGGGTGAACATGTTGTGGATGTCGGTGCCGGCATGGGCCCGGCTACCGTGCTCGCGGCGAAGTCCGGCGCCTCGGTGCTGGCGGTGGACCCGACGCGATACATGCGCCGCATCCTCGCGGTGCGCCGATTGGGTCAGCGTGCCCGCAGCGCCATCCACGTGGCCGAAGGCTCCGCCGAGCTCATCCCCGCCGACGATCAAAGCATCGACGCTGTGTGGACGGTGAACACCATGCACCATTGGACGGATCTGGATGCGGCGATCCTCGAGCTGGTGAGGGTGCTGCGACCCGGTGGGCGGCTCCTGCTGGTGGACGAAGACTTCGACGCGCCGGCGCATCCCGCCTTTGCGCACATGCAGGAGCGAAGGGGGCACCGAGATCGTCACTTCACCGAGATCGACCCTGCGGTCGTGGAAGCGAAGCTGATCGCAGCAGGTTTCGCCAGCGTCGAGGGTTCCAACGGCTCGATGGCCGACCGCCCCGCCAAGGTGGTTCGCGCCACCCGGTGATGCGCGGCAATGCGCCAGGAGCCGATTGGACCGGCGAGTCAGCTATGAATGACGGTGTGTCCTGCGATTGGCAAAATGGGTGGTCGAAGCGAGCGGGCTCCGGTTCCTCGTGAGCCGGCGGCTCAACGGGGCACAGTCACGTCGAGACAACCGCGTTGGCCGAGAGAGCCGCGGGTGAGCCGCTGGCTACCGCGGATCTTCGCCGGATGCTTTGCCAGCATTGTGGTAGTGGCCTGTGGTTCGGCAACGTCGACGAGTCCGGCGAGGTCGATGGCCACGCCAACGTCTACTAAGACCAGAGCGCTCGCCGATTTGATGGTCGCGGCGTTGGTGGACGCCAACGCCTCGCACTCACTGCACTACAGCCAGACGCAGGCATCGTGTTTGGTGAGTCGAGTGATCGCTGGTATCGGAGAGCCGCGGTTGGTCGAGCTCGGCGCCGGCAGCGGCGATGATCTGTCCGTTCTGCGTTGGACCGCGAGTGAACGGGCGCGGGTGTTCGACGCGATGCGCGCCTGTGTAGATATCCACGCCCAGTTGGTGTCGTTCTTCGGCTCGGACGGGTCAGTCAGCGACAACGTCGCTGACTGCGTGGCTACCGCGTACGAGAAATCCGACGTGCTTCCCGAGGCGCTCATCTCACCAGGGCCGGACGCAGTTGTCAGCAACCGAATCGACTCAACATTGCGCGCCGCCTTCCAAGCCTGCTCGTGACCCGTCAGCCCACCGACACACCGTTCTGAGCGTGGCCGGTTGATTCGTCCCCTTGTCGTTGTGCGTCCTTCATTGGGCGTCCCTGAATGGAACGCCGACCTCGGCCCGCGGGTGTCTCCAACTGCCGGCTGAGCGACGGACAGGTCTGACCGCTCACGGCCGCGCACGCGATCGATCTTTCGGCGGTCTCGTTTCGTCGGGCGGCCGGCTCCACGGTCTCGCACGGCGAACGGGGGTTGGAAGGTGTCGTCTCGTTCGGGTGGGGGATCGCGGTGGGCCTCCCCGCAAATCAGGCAACGGGCGCCAGATGCGCCGTCCTGTACTGTCCGGCTAGCCCTGCGATGTCGTAGTTCTGCGTTCGCTGTTCGGGGCGAACGTTCTGCTCGCTTTGCGTGTTTCCCGACGCGACCAGATCGGCAGTTCTGTACTTGTCCGAGCCGTCACTAGCCAGGCGTCTTGAAGAGGCGCCAGCCGATTGCGAGCCACAGGCCGATGGCGGCAAGCCATACCGCGGACTCTCGAAGTACCGCGCCATGACCACCCGAATCGCTGGTAAGAAGCCCGTTGCTGTTCGGCGCGTACATGAACCACCCGCCGTCGGATGAATCTCTCAGAAGGGCGTTGATCGCTGAAGCGAGAACTGCCAGCGCAGCGCCGAGCGCGACCATCAGACACAACCGACGACCTTTCGTCACGACGCGGATACTTGCACGTGTGACCCCGGGCAACCGTCAGTGATCAGATCGGCAGTCAGGTGCGTCCATTCCGGCACATCCGCTAGGCATTGGAGGCACGGTTGCTCGGCGTTATGAGATGGCTGCCGCGCCATCATGACGCTCGGAAGATCGCATACTGAGCCATGCGCTGAGCGATCAGGCGGCCGCGGGTCTCGCTGATCGCTGACACGCGCGGTCAACTTGCCGCCGACCTCCCATTGCTCGTCCGGTGCGAAGCCCTGCCAGACTCGCGGTTGAGCGAACCAGCTCGGAGAGAGGGGGCCGTCATGGCCACGAACAAGGAAATCGTCGAAGGCGCCTACGACAGTTTTGCGCAGGGCGACGTACCGGCTGCCCTGGCTGCGATGGATGAGAACATCGAGTGGACAGAGGCCGATGGCTTCCCGCTGGCGGGCACCTACGTCGGCCCTCAAGCCGTCCTGGAAGGTGTGTTCATGCGCCTTGGGGAAGTCGGCGACGAGTTCGCAGCTGTGCCCGACCAGTTGATCGCTGAAGGTGACACAGTCGTTGCTCTCGGCACCTACAGCTGGAAGCACAAGAGCACTGGGGCACCGGCCAAGGTGAAGATGGTCCATGTCTGGACGGTGACTGACGGAAAGCTCGCAACGTTCCAGCAGCACGTTGACACCGTCAGGGTGCGCGAACTCAGCTGACGAACACCCAGCGAGGACCAGCTGGACAACGTTCGTTCCGCGCGTTGCTCTATCGCCTCCGGTGCCTCGGTCCATGAATTCGGCTGAGCAGACTCGTGCACTGCAGCTGCTCAGGTGAGGTAGAAGCCCGAGAAGATGGCGAATTGACTCGTCTTCGTTTCCATCGAGGCGGCAAGCAACCCGAGCAGATTGCCCTGATGCTCCGGCGCGTTGACGCAAGCAAGACAAGCAGCGCAGAACATCGCACTGCTTGTGGAATGCGCTATCAACCTGGCAGATCTGGCGCCGGGTTAGATGTCGATCAACTGGATTCGGCGATGGGCTGCCGAGGCGAGCAGTTCGATGTCAGATCGATCCGAGGTGACGACCGCGCCACCGCGTCGAAGCGCTGTCTCGGCGACGGTGGCGTCGACGGGGCCAACCGTCTCGGGCAGCGTCCGCCGCAGCGCGCCGGCTCTCTTGGCGGGTTCGAGTGAGAGCGCCTCGACCTCACAACCGTCGAGGAGGCGGGCGAGATTTGGTTGTCGGCCACCTCGCCAGGCCTCGACCACACAGCCGGCTGGTACCACCGGAAGCACACCACGCTGCATGGCGCAGGCGTGTAGCGCCCAGATGCGTCGGTCGTTCGCCTCTGCAGCGATGAGAGCACCAGTGTCATAGACCAGTCCGAGCGGGAGCTTCGGTGACCGGCGTGCCATCAGTGCCGGCCAACGCCAACTCGGTCGAGCTTGCGGTCGGCTACGGCAAGCTCCTCGGCTGACAGTGCCCCGTGCTCGCGTTCCCACGCCCGAACAGCCCGCAGTCCTCGTCGCGTGGCCAGCCACAAGTCCGCCGCGTCCGCTAGAGCCGCCGAGACACTACGGCCCTCTTCTGCGGCTTGCTGTTCGAGCGCCTCGAACACATCCGCTGGCAATGAGACTGAACGCTTCACGACCGACGACATGAACCGTATGGTACGACCATGGTACGACCACCGCAACTCGCCCCGGTCAATATGCCCGAGACGTCGATCCCGACAGTCCCGTTCGGGGTACCGATCGGCAGTTCGGTGCGGCTCAGTCGGCTTGACCTCGGAGTGCTTCACGTACGCATCAACGTTTGATCTGCCTTCTGCGACTACTTCCCAGAGGGCGGAATCTGATGTCTTGCGCAAGGCCGAGAAGTGGCGCATGCTACTGATCATTCGCTGGCGTTGTCGACCCGGCTGGTAAGGGGGGATTGTGATGTCTCGATGGACTCGACTCTGCGGACTCCAGGCCGTGGTGCTGGCCGCCGCACTGCTTGCAGGACCGACCACGGCAAGCGCCAGCAACGGTTTCCGAGCGTCCCTCACCGAGGATTACGCGTTCCTCGGATGTTCTGTCCCAGTGGATCCCAATGTCGTTGACACATGTGGAACGGCGACCACAAATCGCGGCGCAGCGAGCCTTACAACAGTGATTACGGCCTTTGATTTCATTGGCGTTGATCCCACTGGGCGGTTCTGCTTCGCTGACTCGCACACGACGGTGCTGACGTTCGACCGAAACAACCCAGGTACGGTGACCTTCGAGATCTCCGGCACACTGTGTGCGACGGACGGCACGCACTTCACGTTCTCAGGCAGCTACCAGGTGGCGGGTGGTACCGGCAAGTACAAGACGGCCAAAGGTTCGGGAGATGTCAGCGCGTCTCGACAGGGCGGGCCGATCGAGGCGCTACTGAGCGGCAGTCTCCACAACTGATCTCGCTTCGGGTGCCAACCTGGTGGCAGTCCCGAGTCTGTGTCCCCAGTTGAACCGCGACTTCCCACCGGGTAGTTGGAGTCGGGCCACGCGACCGTGTCCTACACAGTGTCAGACACGACAGGCATGTCAGGCGACTGCTCCGCCAGTGTGGCCGTTCAGCCGAGACTGGTTCGACGACTAGCGCCTAATGCCCGCTCCGGCGCGCCAACGCAAGGACGATTGCCGGCGCAGAACGACGTGCGCGAGATCGGCAGTTCTGCACTACCTCCTTGCCTGACGCCGCCATACTGCAACTCCCAGGATGATCGCGGCGACGAGGCGGATCCACGATTCGACCCACGGTAGAAAGTGCTCCGCGACTTCACTGGCGCTCGCTCCAGCTTCGTCGTCGACTCCAAGGGATTCGTTGTTCCTCATCGCTCGCTGCTGGTCACGATCATCCTTCTTCGCAAGCCATTTCACACCAACAGTCTGCTCATGTGGAGCGATCCGATCGGCAGTTCGGCACTACCTCGTTGCGCACTCCGGGGAGCCGGTCGGCACTCCCCGATTCACAATCGCACACTCCCTGGAAAGTGTGCGCGAGATCGGCAGATATGGCGCGGGCGTGCCCGTGCAAAGAGCCTCCCGCACTCGCTGGCGGGGCTACGCGAGAGTCGGGTCGAGCGCCTCGGGCGTGAGCCGAAGTCGTCCTGGCCGAGCGACCGCGAAGTGTTCGTACCGGTCCGGCGAGCAGTCCCGGAGCGCTACCAGCCACCTCGCAAAGACACCCAGCACCCTTGGCAGCTGTTCGTTCAACCAGACGTCCCAGCGGAATCCAGATGTGGCTCGAATGAGACCGATATGAGCGAGGCGGCCATCAAGCTCGGTCATTCGCATCAGCTCCCGGTCGGGCCTCCAGTCCCACCGCACGTAGTCCCTGGCCGAGACGCGATCTCCCTTCTTCTCTCCCAGGAACTCGATGACGCAGCGGATGTGCACGAGCCCCGCTTCCAGAAGCGAGTTGCGAACAATCTGCTCAGTCTCATTCGTGTTGCCCCGCATGGCGAATAGCAACAGCTGCTGCACCTCGTAATGCACGTGATCGAGCATCTCCGTCAGCAGCTCCGGCTCTTTGGGCGGAGGCGGCGATCCCACCCCGGCATTCTGCCGCAAACGAGGGCTGCCGCTCCGAGCGGCAGTTACGCGCTAGAGACGCCCCATCTGGACCGCGACTTCCTCAGTTACCTCGTGGTGACGAACGCAAGAAGAAACGGAAGGAGTGCAAGAGCCGGGAGGCCGAGTATGAGCCACTTGTATGCGGCGCGTCGATGATCGAGCAGGAGCCACAGGAACACACCAAATAGAACCTCGACGGCGCCGACAAATACCCACACCATCGCATCTCGGAACGCATGTTGAAAAAGGAAACCGATCCCCAGCATTATGACCAAGTACTCGACCTCCAACGCCACGCGCCAGCGCCGAAGACTCGCGCGTGGTCGACTTGACCAATCAGACGGTCGGGCTGCCAACTCGGACGCCAGCGAGTCCACCCGCTCCAGCAGCCGCACCAGCGCATATTGCCCGATTGGGGGTATCCACTTAACCGGACCAGACCAGGTCAAGCGGTTCTCCATGGCCGATTGGCCGATGGGCGGTCGAGGGTGGGCGGGTGACCCCAGCCGGCACGCCCGGCGGGCGGGTGGGCCTTGGACTAAAAATTGACGATGAGGTCGCGGTAGCGGACGGGATCGTGGCCGACGGCGAGTGCGAGCACGCGGTGAAAGACCAGTCCTCGGCTGCGGGAGGTGCGGCGGTTGAAGCGGAACACGAACTCGTCGAGGTAGCTCTGTAGGTGTGCC
>JANYKU010000079.1 GCA_025358075.1 Ilumatobacteraceae bacterium | reverse complement strand
GTCGCGCCGTGGACGGTGACAGCCCAACGGATGCTCGTCCACCACGACAGGCAGCCGCGGTTCGACCGCCGCCCAGATAGCCGTGACAACACGCGGATGAAGTGCGAGCATGACGGTGACCTCCACTTGGTCGTTGTGTTTGGATCGCACCCTGAATCAAAACAGGGCCAACCCCACGACCAGTGGATGGTCACCAACTCAACCGCCTACCGGCGCGCGCTCTTAGGCGCGACGCGGAGTCATCGTCGGCGCCTCTCCATCGTCGCGCGCGGCTCGTACCCACAGACACCGGACGAGACTGTCGGACACTGACGGACACAACGACCCACATTGATGTGACGGCAATCACACCTCGGCGCGAAAGGTCGGTAGCCATGTCGACGGGCGCCGCCACGCAGAGTCGGCGCCACGCAACGGGTGTCTTCGGGCCTGTCTTGTCACGGCCTCCGACCTATGTCATGATGACATATGTGACACAGTTCGAGACAGAGCAGCTCGAGTCGGGCGAGGCGCGCCGCCGGCTCATCGAAGCCGAGACCGAGTACCAGCGCGCCCGATCGGACGACTACGTCGCTCGGCTCATCCGGGACTCAGCAATCGTTGATGCTCACCGCTCAGGCCTCTCGTCCCGAGAAATCAGCGAGCTGGTCGGTGACATGGGTCAGCCGAACGTCGTCCGAGCACGGCGCCGGGCGGTTACCCGACGAGAGATCGTTCCAGACGGTCTGCTTTCACCTGCGGATGCCCTCCGAGCCTCCGGACTCAGTGCGAAGGACTTCATCGACCTGGTGCGCCAGCGGGATCTGCGACCCGTCGAGCTTGCCGGCAGCGTTCGAGCCTTTCGACCCGAGGACATCGAGCATTTGCGGACGGGCGGCTGAACTGTGACGGAGCAGGGCGGTCCCGTCAGCTTCACTCTTGAGGAGATGGCAGCCGTCATCGAAGACCTCATGCGAATAGCTGATGATCTTCTCTCTGCAGGCGACGAAGTGAACGCGTTCCTACTGGACCAAGTCGTCAATACTCTCCTCGACAGGGCCTTCGGTGGCGACAGTTGAACTGACTGCGGAGCCGGTACTCCGGGGCGGCGTCAGGCGTCGCTCGTGTTGCGACATGGTTAAACATCAGCACGCTGGCGACGCCCAGCTCGGCCAACCGATCGCTGCCCGGCTTGAGCACGAGCATTGTTGACAGTGAGTTTCGATTCGTTCTCGAGATCGAGGCGAACCTCGGCCAGATCAAACCGAATCAACGAATCCGAGATCACCGCGACATCGACATCGTTGGGTGGCGGACCCGAGACCGATCGCTTGCAACCAACTTTCGGCGTGGCGCATCATTGAGGATGCCCGCGGCAGTAGCTACGGGAAGTGCACCCGGTGAGCCCTCCGGACGGTGGGTAGCCGGGTGTTGCGCGTTTGACCGCTTCACCCTACGCGTTTGCCGAATGGGTGCGACTGGACGATAGTGGAGGTGCCGCCCCGGTATGGAGGGGTGGAAGTAGAGCCCGGAGGAGCCGGCGACATCCGTCAGGATGATTGCGGGAGCCGGGCTCATGCGCGTCGATGTCGGCGGCCATCGCAATCTGCCTCTGCCCACTGATGGCCGTCTGAACGCCGAGAGTGATCGCCTACCGCGGCAAAGAATCGCGGCATCTCGGCACCTTTGTGAACGCGCCGCACTGGTGAACGGGCGAGTGTTATGGGGCAGCTCGGTGAGAGCCAGATCGCCGGCTCTGTGTGGTTGAGTCGGACCGGGGCGCGGTGTCAGTCTTTCGTGCTGGTCCGTTTCCCCGGCCCGCTCGCCGAACCGGACGTGCAGCTTCCACCGCATCCGGCTCTCCACGAGCCCGTTGGTCTATGCGGCCGTGATCGTGTGCCATCCATCCCATGGCGTCGGGATCTTCGTTCCCCGGTAGCGGTAACGGGTGACCGTGACTGCGCGGGTGTCGAAGAGATCGACGCCGTCCTGGCCGAGCTGCCATCCGTTGTGGAAGTAGCGCCGGCGCAGGGTGTTCCAACTGGCTCGTCTGTGCTTGCGGCGGATCCATCCAATGACCCTGCGCCACGTGTAGTAGTTGAGGTAGCGGAAGGTCGCCTTGGACACGCCGTGCCTGAAGTAGGTGGTCCAACCTCGAAGCGCCAGATTGAGCTGGCGGAGGAGATCGGCAAGTGGCTGGTGTGTGCCTTGTTTCGAGATCGCCTTCACTTTGGCCATGATCGAGGTCAGCGCCTTCTTCGATGGCCAGGTGTAGACGACCTGCTTGTTCGATCCCGGTTTGGTCTTGCGCTGGATGCGGAAGCCGAGGAAATCGAACCCTTCATCGATGTGGACAACCGCAGTCTTTTCTTCCGAGAGGCGCAAACCCATCGGAGCAAGAATGCCTGCCACGTCGACCCGGAGCTGTTCGGCGTGTTGGCGGGTGCCGGACACCATGACGACAAAGTCGTCGGCGTATCGCACGAGGCGATAGGTGGCCAGCCCGCGGTCGTGCCGTCGGCAACGAGACGAGTCGCTGCCCCATGACTTCCAGACTTGGGCGAAGTGTTCGTCCAGGACTGAGAGTGCAATGTTGGCGAGCAGTGGTGACAGGATGCCGCCCTGAGGTGTGCCGGTCTTGGTTCCGATCAGTCCGCCGTCCTCGGTGAGGATGCCGGACTTGAGGAACGCCTTGACCAAGTTCAAGGCGCGTCTGTCTCCGATGCGGTCTCGCACGCGGCCCATCAGGGCTGTGTGGTCGATCTCATCGAAGCATGCCGTGATGTCTGCTTCGAGCACCCATTCGTAGGAGCGGGTGGTGAAGTGGTGGATCTCGGCGATCGCGTCTTGGGCTCGGCGTTTCGGGCGGAAACCGTAACTGCACGGTTTGAAGTCCGCTTCGAAGATTGGCTCCAACACCAGCTTCAGAGAGGCTTGCACGATCCGGTCCTTGACGGTTGGGATGCCGAGGCGGCGGCGTTTGCCGTTCGCTTTCGGGATCATCCGTTCGCGCACCGGGAGCGGCTGGAATCGTTGAGCTTTGAGGTCGTCTCGTAGCTCGCCGAGCATCCAGTCACCAAAGACGATCGAGTTCGGTTTCACTCCATCGACCCCGGCGGATCGTGCCCCACGATTGCCTCGCACCCGATGCCATGCGACCACGAGGAAGCACGGATCGGTGACGAGGTTGAACAAGTCATCAAACCGACGATCAGGGCTGTCGGTCGCCCATTGGTGCAGCTTCGCTTGCATCCGCAGTACCCGAAGCTCGGCCTCATCGAAGCCGGGCCACGAAGCGTCGGTGTTCACCGGCGAACTCCTGCCATTGCCACAGCGTCACTGCTGACTCGCTGTGCTCCTTCGCCATGTAGACGGCTTTCCCGTCCTCGGACTACTACGAGCACTCCGCCCCACCCTGGGGCCATCAGCCGACAACGGGCCTGCCCGCCACCACACTGGCCGTGCGGCGGGAAGGGCAACCCCAGGGTGGTTCCCACGTTCACCATCAACCGGTCGACGGGGTTGGTGCCCAGCTCTTCCCCTGCAACCTCGCCACGAGTACGCCGCAGGCTTTCCTCGTGACCTCCTGATCGGCCGCGATAATCCGATGTCGGAGTCACCCAACCAATAGCGGGCTGGGTGTGCGTTGCTGTCCGGCCCATATCCACCAGGTTGGAGCCGGTCTCACGCTTGAGGGGGTTCGACCACTGATTCACTTTCGTTGCACCTTTCCGTCTTGCTTGCCGGACCCGGGCCGTCTGGTAGTGCCGACCCGTCCCGTCGTTGTCAGGGCTGCTTCCCGCCCTCCCCTGCGTTTCCAGGATCAGGCTGCCCTCAGCTTCACCGACCTGCTGCGACAGGCCCACGATGGAGTCCTTTCATCTCCACCCGGTTGATTGGCGCCTCGTGGCGCACTCGGCGGCCATGAGATCCTGCCCATAGGCGGTCACGAAACTGCCCGTTAGCCCGACCTTGCGCCAAATTGATGAAACCAACATAGTGAACCGTGAACCGCCCCGTGTTTCGTGACGAGCACACAGAACGCGTGCACGTATTCACGGCCGGTGCCGACAACTTGGTGAGCGCCGAACGGCGCATCTGTAGCGGCGCCTTGAGTGGGGGACGAGGTGTCGATGGATGTAACTAGCGTCGTGCGCGTGGGTCTCGGTCCGATTTCGACCAATGATTGGGAGCTTGTTGGCGACGGGCGACGTCCACTTCGCGTGCGTCGGGTTGCCGTTCCGTTGATGCTTGTCTTGTGCTGTATTGGTTGCGGCTCGGTGACGAGACCGTCGGCGCTCGAGTCGACGGCGACCGCCTCATCTGACGTGACGGCGGTGAGCGGTTCGAACCCGCCCTTGTCGGTGGACACGACCACCGCCTCGCCTACGTCTCCGGAGTCGACCGTTGCGCCGGACACGTCGTGGCTGGAACCGTTCGGTACTGAATCACCAATGCCATCGCTGCCGGTCGGGTGGCAGGTGATGGATGTCGGCGCGGTGCGTTTCGGGGTGCCCGCCGATTGGCAGGTGCCGATGTCGGGGTCGTGTCTGATGGGAACAGCAGCGGGTGTCGTGCTGCTGCCGTTCCTGGTCGACGGCGCAACGTGCTCACCGGCCCCGGTCTTGCCGGAGAACCAGTTGACCGTGACCCGAGCCGACGGGTCGGACCCGGCGAGCGCGCCCGACGCGAAGGTCGGCGATCTCGACGCGTGGCAGATACCCGGGACCCCGATTCCTACCTTTCGCCTCGCCGGCGGGATCGAAGTCGGCGCGACCGGACCCGACGCAATCCAGGTACTGGCCACCTTGACGGCGTCAGGCGCACACCGCGCCCTGCAGGCGGGGCCACTGCTCGCGACGACAGGCTGGCAGACGGTCACCTTCGACGACGTGTCGATGCTGGTTCCACCCGATTGGAGTCCGTACGATCTCGCCAACCAGGACGCGAAACACGGTGTGATGCCCGACCCTGGTACGTGCAGATACGGCTGGTTCGCGACCGGTACCCCGCGTGTCCTGCTCGGCAGCTCGGACATCGCAGTCAGCTGTGCTATGACGCTGTCGTTGCCGACCCAGCCCCTCGACGGTGCGTGGATTCGTGACCGCGCCGGCGCGGACCTCACACCGATCGCGACCAGCGGACAACTCCGCGATCTCGACGTATCGGTCGTCCAACCAGACCTGCCCGGCGACACGACGATCAGTCCAATAATCGACGTCATCGTCCACTCCAACACCGCCGACGTGCGGATCAGCATCGGTGTCGGCACCGATCCCAGCATCGCCCGCACGATCCTGCACTCGATCCACGCCGCCGATCAGCCCTCAATCATGTCGAAGTCGACAATCTCGACGACGACAAGCAGCACTCCACCACCAGCGTCGTCGACAACGGTCAGCAACGACACTGTCGATGCAAGCACGGCAACCACCACGGCTTGATGCGCCCCTGCATCGATGGAGAGGCGCATATCGCGCGAGCAGATCAACGCGCCCGAGTCCGATCGCAAGAAGCGCCGATCGGCGCCTCCGCGCCGCCTGCCGGCCGCCACTCAGTGGACCGACCCTCCATCAAACCCGGAGGGATTCAAAGAGGCTTCGATCTGCTGGGGTAGGCAGCCGACCGCGGCTCGGGTGATCTACGCCGGCTACTTCCCGATGGGGCTCTCGTTGCAGCGCATCTTCACCGACATTCAGCACGTGCCGTTCAACGACGACGTGTGGCCGAAGTTCCTGCGCCACTACCATTCGCCCGTGGACGACGATCTGCACCTTTCGCAGCTGGCCGAGCAACTCGAAGCCACCTACATGGCCGATGTGTTTGATGTTGCCTCACCGGCTGTTCGTGATGAACTCGGCATGTCGGTGCGTCGGATCGCGGGTGGTGTGGTCACCGCCATGGCCAACGACCCCACGGGGGGCTTCTGGAGCCGTGCCCTTGGGCTCGGATGGTCCGAACCGATGACCGACGCCGTGCTCGAGCAGGTGGTCGCCACCTGTGATGAGCACAGGGCACCCGCCGTTTGCCTTCAGGTCAGCCCGCTGGTTGCCGGCGACTGGCGTGGGGTGGCGGCAAGGCATGGCTTCACGCCCGGCGCTACGTGGATCAAGGTCGTGCGCGACGTCGCCGAGCCTCCAACGGTGGACACAGAACTCGTGGTGCGCGAGCTGGGCGCTGATGATGCCGACGAGTACGCCCGCGTCTACTGGGAGGGTTTCGGCTTCCCCCACCCCCCGTTCATGGCCTGGACCCGCGAGCAGTCGGCATTGCCGCAGTGGCTCTGCTACGCGGCTTTCGACGGCAACATAATGGTCGCTGTTGGCGCCCTGTACATCCACGACGGTGTGGGGGCGTTGATGGGTGCCGCAACCTTGCCGGCGTCACGCAACCGCGGCGGCCAGGGGGCAGTGATGGCTGCTCGTATCCGCGCGGCGAGGGAACTCGGTTGCGAGGTGCTGTTCACCGAGACCGGCGCCGAGACCCCGGACAACCCAAACCCTTCGCTGCACAACATGCACCGCATGGGTTTCCGCGACCTTTACGGCCGCCAGAACCTGAATCTCAAGCTCACGCACTGAACCCAACGTGCCGAACCCGGGGACCTGTCGACCCACAATCGGTCCGGCGCGGGAGCAGATCCGGGCGAACACCATTGCGAAGGTGAGCGCGTTCGAGAAGGAGGGCAAGGTCCGGATTCCGGTCGTGGCGAGGTGCACCGTGAGAACGAAACACGACGCGAACGACACGAGCCCACGCGACGGCGCGCGATCCTCCGACGCGTGCTGACCGACTCAGCGGTAGGCCGAAGCCTCGCGATCACCCGTGTATCAAGCGTTACGTGCACATCGGGAAATCGGCGATCCGCACATAACGGGAGCGCAGAAGCTCTGTGACGATTGAGCTCTGCGCGCTCATACTGGTCAGCAGCTTCGGTGGCGACGAGTCGTTCGGGTTGTCAAGGTATCGGGAGGCGACGAGATCGGTCTCGAGCGTCGATCGCTCCTCCAAGAAGTCGACGACGGCGCGCAGATGCAGCATCGCGCCTTCTGCGAACGCCTGGTTCGCGGCCTCGGCCATGCCGACCTCGGGCCGGTTGACGTCCGCAGGTTCAACGCGCGTGTTCGACCATCTCGTGAGGCTTCGCACCTCGTGTGCCACGTCCTCCATTGCGAGGTTCTTCAAGATCTCCCGGTCCCAGGATTTCATGGTCGGAGTTGCACGTTGTTTCGGCGTTCTACGGGTTCGGGTCGGGTTGATTGTTGTCGACGTTCAGGTCGCCACCGTTGCTCTGGTTGCTTCCCGTGTCCTGGCCAGTGTTGGAGTTGCTGTTGTTCTGGGTAGTTTCGGAGTTGATGTTATTCTCGGTAGTTGAAGTGTCGATGTTGTTCGCGCCGCTGCTCGGACCCGGTACTTGACCGTCCGTGTTGGGGTTCGTGTTGGCGGTCCGCCTCTGAGAGTCAGCGACAGTCGTTGTGGCGGACGTCGTTGGCGATGGCCGTGTCGTTGCCGTCGCGTCGTCTGCGTCGGTGGCGGTGGTGGATGTGTCGAGTGTGTTGTCGGCTCGCGCGAGGAGTTGCTCGACGTCGGCGGTGATCGTGTTTCGCTCACCGTTGTCGAGACCGACGAACGCGGCGCGCAGCTGACGCGCTTGGGTTTCGATGGCCGCCGGGTCGTTGCGATCGAGCGCTGCGCGGAGGGCGTCGCGATGGTGTCGTGTGTCGAGCAGCGCTGGCGAGTCGACTGGCAGGTTGAGCTCGTGCGCGGCGGTTCGGACGACTCGTGGCAACGATGTTCCAGCTGCTGCGAGGGCCAAGTTGCAGACGCCGAGTGCGGAGACCGCCGCGACGGCCGGTAGGAGCCAACGCCTGCGCAAACGCCGACGCTGCGGTCGTGCACTGCGGGTGGCGGCATCGATGGAACGGTGCAGTGCTTGCAGGCCTGCGGCCGGTGGCACGCATGGTTCGGGTGCCAGCGCGTCGGCAAGCTGTTGGAGGAGTTCGTCGTCATTCACGGTTGTTGGTCCATGATCGTTCGTAGGCGTGCGAGCGCTCGCGACTGGGCGGTGCGGATTGTGCCGGGGCGCTTGCCGAGCACGCCGGCGACCTCGTCGGCAGAGAGTCCGGCAATGACGCGCAACTCGAGCAGCTGACGATCGGCCGTCGGCAACCGCTCGAAGGCGGCGCGCATCGCGGTGAGCTCGTCGGCGTGGATCAGGGCGTCCCCCGGCTCCGAAGCCGATGCAGGCAAACCTTCAGCGAGCGCATTGCGACGATCGCGGCCCGACTTACGGTGGTGATCGACAACGACGCGGCGGGCGATGCCGAACACCCACGGATCGATGCCCGCCGGTTCCCAGCGGTAGCCGTCGATACCGGCAACAGCTCGCATCATCGTCTCGCTGACCATGTCGTCGACGGCGTCGGCATTGACATGGCGGGCGACGTAGGCGCGCAGACGGGGGTACACGCTGCGGTAGATCTGCTCCCAAGCATCGTGGTCGCCCGCAGCGGCGAGTTCCACTGTGCGCCGCGCGTCGGGTTCAGCCATCTCATCACCCTCATATCGGTCGCCGCCGCGCATCGTTACATCCAATCGTCGCCAGCTACAACCGCGACTGACGGCACCCACGATTGATGACGGGATCGGCGCCCGAACGCGGACATGGGGCCGCCCGACGGACGGCCCCATGTACCAAGAACTTCGGGTTGTTCAGTCCCCGGAATCGGACGAGTCGCCCTGATTGTTGCCGTCACCGGAGTTGTTGGTGCCCTGATCGGACTGTTGCGAACCGGCGACGGTGGTGTCGGAATGCTCGCCTTCGAACTGGCCAGTCTGCCCGGTCTCACCATCTTGCGCATCGTTGACAGCGCCCTGGTCGGTGTTGTCCACGCTGGTGTCATCCACCTGGCCAGAGTCGCCATCATCGGAATTGTCGCTCTCGGCCTGGCCGCTCTGGTTGTCGGTCACGTCGGTGGCGGGATCGGTGATGTCCGTGCCGTTCAACGTTGCGGAGGCAACGACGGCATTGGAGGTCGTGGGGTCTTCAACCGGGGCAGCCGTGGTCGTCGATCCTGCCACGGTCGTCGTCGGATCGGAGTTGGCCCGGTGGGAGTCGGAATGACGGGCAGAAGCTGCGGTAGCGACGCCACCGACGCCGAACACCGCTACTGCTACGCCGGTCATAATTCGCTTGGAGATCATGGGGTATGAACCTTTCGTTGTGTGAAGCCACAAGGACTCGCACATTCTCGGTACCTCATACATCGCTGCCCATCCCCACGCGTTACAAACAAATCACTGATTCAACTTCGGGTGACCAGAATGCTCACAGTCCAGCCAGCCACAAGATCCCCGCGACGACTCTTTGAGGCGATATCCACAACCCGATCGATACCTACCTGCCCGGGCTCACCACCCCAAACCCCACCACGCCGCGGGACTCATACCGGCCGGCGGCCGGGGCGGGGGCGGGCGGCGCCGGGGCGGAGGGCGGCGCGGCCGATGCGCCCGCACGCGAACCGAGAAGCGCAGAACCGCCACACAGAACGACCATCGCTCGACGCGAACTCGCTCGCCCCGATCGGCGCATCGGTGCGGTGGCTCGTCTTCTCCGGTGCGTTGTCCGAGGCACCTGTTGCGGACCGCATGCCCTCCGGGGAGACTGAGGCGATGTCGCTCCCTGGTCCGTGGTACACCAAGCCTTGGCGCAGGCTCGCCTCGGGTCGCAGGGCCGTGCTCGGGGTGTGGTGCTATCTCGGCGCTGCCGTGCTTTGCGTGATGCTCGCCGCGTTCTCAGACGCCGCCACAGCGACGCGTATCGGATGGACAGTCATCGGTGCGGTGTGGGCGTTCATCGGCGCGAGCCTGCTCGCGACGCTTCGTCATCGGACCCGATCCACGCAACAGTCCGACACCTGATCCACCCAAGAGTCGCGACCGTCATCGTCGAAGATTCGGAGCAGGCGTCGAAGAAGAGGCCCGAAGCTCAGCCGGATGGGAGTACGGCGACGTTGCGCGGGTCGGGTTCGCTCTGCGCAGGTATGGCCACGCAGCGGCCGGGCTTGTAGGCGATGACCTGTCAGCTGTGGGCGATCACGGCGTACGCGACATCATGTGGCGTGCAGTCGATACCGTTCAGCTGCACCGGGGGCAGGTCATGTGGGCAGGCCGAGAGGGCCACGATGCAGTCCATTTCGGCCTCCACCAACACGTAGTCGCCCGGTTTCGACACCGGCGCGGCGATCGAGATCGTGCCATTCGACTGGAAGATGACGTTCATCCACAGGTTCACGGCGTTCGGCACAGCACGGGGCGGGTCGACGCCGATGGCGCGAAGCGCAGCATGGAAGTTGTCGGTACACGACCCGTGATCCGGCGGCGCGCCGAGCTGGCGATATCGCTCGCTGTCGCACGACGGGATGAGTGTGTCGTGGACGCCCGGCGATGAGTCCTCGAGCAGTCGGAGGATCGGCCGCCGCAAGTTGGTTACGAGTATGTCGCCGGGTCGTGGGGCCAGCCGGAACCACGGGTTGCGGGAGTGTGGCATCGACATCGACTCGAGCACGTCGTCTGCGGCCATCGCCCAGAGATCGACGACTTGCGAGCCGTGCGTGTTGACGACGCGCAGACGATCGCCGGTGTCGAGACGCAGTGCGACGCCGGTGCGGGCGGGTAGTTCCTGTTCGTCGGCTGACATGACGGGCGAGACGCTACCAATGGGCGCCGACCTGTGACGGGGTCGGGCGCAACGTTTGGGCATACCCGTTCGCGGCCGCTGACCGGGGTGTGCGGGCGACAGCGGTTGCGGTGTGACGACAACGTCCTCGCCTGGGCAGTCGCAATCCGGGGCGAGCAGAATGCCGCTGCCACCTGCCTTTCCTGGCGCCCCGAACGGCGCATCGGGCGCTTCGATGTTGGCGAGGGCACGCCTGATCGGCCGCATTGGAGCGGGTTGGAACTGTGGCATGGTTGGCTGCGTCAAAGCGTTCGTGATCCGTGTCCGTGTCGTTCTGGTTCTTGCCGTGTGCTGCGCCGGCTGTGCCTCGATCGCGAGTTCATCACCGACGGCGCCCGTCAGACAGGCCGCACCTGCTCGTTCGAGTGCGCCTGTCGCCAGCACGGCGGAGCCATCGACTGCTGCGATCGGCGCAAGAAGCGGGTCACCGTCGACCAGCTCGACAGTTGCGGATTGGTCGTGGCTCGACGTGTTCGGCAGTGAACAGGTTGCGCCCTCGGTCCCGGCCGGATGGCGTGTGATGGATGTGGGCGCCGTGCGATTTGCTGTGCCGGACAACTGGGTCGCGCCGCTTTCTGGGTCGTGCGCGACGGGGCCGTGGGACGGCGTGGTGCTGCTGCCGTTCCTCACATCCACCGGGTCCTGTGGTCCGGGGCCGGTCATCGGAAGTCGTCTCGTGATCGACGCGTCCGCCGGTCAACCGCCGTCGACATCTCCTGACGCTCGCGTCGGCCAGTTCGACGCATGGCGCCTTCCCGACATCTCTGATCCGATCACAGTTGCCTATCGGCTCGCGAACGGAATCGACGTCAGCGTTGCCGGCCCAGATGCGCAACAGATCCTCAACACCTTCGGTGAATCGGGTGCACGCCGCGCGCTTGAGGCCGGACGAACTCTCTCGACAGCGGACTGGCAGCCCGTGACCGTTGACGGTGTCTCGGTTTTCGTGCCACCGAGCTGGGATGTGCTCGACCTGCCCACCCAGGACCCTGCCAACGGATTCTTTCCCGATCCCGGTAGCTGTTCTTACGGATGGTTCTTTGGCGATGCCCCTCGCGCGCTGACCGGCCATTCCGATTCGCGCTTTGCAGTCAGCTGCGCGGTTTCGTTCGAGCATCCCGTCGAGCCGGCCGACGGCGTCTGGGCACGACAACTCGGCACCGATGAAACCGTCGGCGGGTCAGTCGTCGCACACGGTGCGATCGACGGTCTCGACGTGTCCGTCATCGACCGTGCGCTGCCCGACGACGACACTGTCAGCCCGATCATCGACCTCGTCGTCCGGACTGCGACACATGTTGTGAGAATCAGCGTCGGTATCGGACTCGACCCGGCGATCGCCCGGGCGATCGTGCACTCACTCCACACCGCATAGCCCTCACCGACAAGTGAGCGACGGTGATCCCTGCACTCGTGACGGCCACGCACATAACGCGCGCTCCGAATCACGCGCCCGGCCACGCAGACGAGGCACCCAGAACGGCGCCTATGCGCTCTCGCCGTGGCTCGCCACGGATGTCGACTTCGTGCTGGGGTAGCATTTCGGCTCACGTCTACGACGAAGGGGAGTGTCCCATGCCCGTGCTGATGATCGGTGAAGTGCCAAACCTGACTGAGGAGATCTACGGTGGAATGATCGCCCAGATGATGCCTCTGATCAAAGCCTCGAAGGGTTTCATCTCCCATGCCGGTGGGCCGAATCCGTCTGGTGGTTGGCGGGTCGTTGAGGTCTGGGAGTCCGAGGAGGATGGGAAGAACTGGTTCGACAAGAACGTCAAACCCAACCTCCCGCCCGACGTCATCCCGGACCGCCGGTACTACCCGCTCCATACCGCAATCACCAAGTAGCTCCGATCGCCGACACGGCCCGGGCCGATGCAACGCGAGTTGATTGCCTCCGTCTCGATGGGCGCGTACAGAACGCGCGTACCGAACTTCGGCCAGCTGCACGGGCGGAACAGCAACAGAACGGCGCTTATGCCGGTGCGTGGTTGGATAGGGACGAGTAGCTGTTCGGGCTGATCCATCCGCGTCGCGGCCGGATTGTTACGCTGGCGCGTCGAAAGCGGTTGGCGACTGTTGATGGATCAACGTCGAACCGAGCGGCGACTGAGGCCAGTGATTCGCCACTCGTGTATAGGTCGGCGGCGGCGTTGAGGGTGTCGTGGTCCCAGACCGTGAGGATTGGGCGCGGTGGGATGTGTCGGCGGCGGAGGTGGGTCATCACGGTGGTTCTGTGCACAGCGAAGCGCTGCGCGAGAACGTGGACGCGGACGCCGGCGCGGTAGGCGGCGACCAACTCGTCGATGTCGGCGGTGCGGAGACGCTTTTGGACGCGGTTCGATTTGGCCGTCGTGGACCGCGGGACGTGGGTGGCCCGGCGGTCCTGCGGTGAAGGGTTGACAGGGTTTGAAAGCTGTCCCTTATTGTTCAGATCGGCCGATCGAGAGCCGATGGGGGAGTGTCTGGCCCGCTTCGAGGCACGCTTCGCGACCACAGACGTGAAGGCGATCCTTTGTCCGACAAGGGTTTCCAGGGGTTCTGGAGGGTTTGAAAGCCGTCCCATAAGGTCCACACGCTGTCAGATTGACAACGCTTCCCAGTTGCGAGCCTGTTTCCGATGTCCGGTCGCCGAACCACCTTCGGCGCCTCTTTTCAACCCTTCGTAGTCCACAGCGATCGACTAGGCCGTGGCGAACCAAGGCTGCGGCCGTCACCCGTGTCGGCGACTGTGGCCTTGATCCTCGTTCGCCCCTGCTCTGACCCTGTTGCGGAAATCAGCTGCAGGTGAGGGTGGGCGTGTCGAAGACGGAGGTCGCCCGTTCAGCCTGGCGAGCGACAAGCCGCGGCCACTGCGCCGAGAATGATTTCGCTCTCTGCCTTTTGGTGGATTCGCCAGAGGCGAGGCGCTGGTACGTTTCGGTGGTGAGGCGACCTCGGCTTGGTGCTCGGCTGCGTTCGCTGGGAACACGCCATGCGGATGTGACCCTGGCGGTGGTGCTCACGGCCTTGACCCAGTTGGAAGCGTGGACGATTGAGGCCTCGTATCTTCAGGCGCCTCGATTGCCGATCGCGCTGACGACGCTGGCCATGAGCGCGTCGGTCGGGTGGCGTCGTCGGGCGCCGCTCGCGGTGGCTCTCGTCACTGCGGGTGCCCTCCTCGTACAACTGGTCCTGGTGCACCCACCGCATTCGACATCGGCGCCCCTCCTCGTGTGGATGGTCGTCGTCTACTCGGTTGCCGCCCATGCTCCCCAAAGGGACGCGGTGTTCGGCGGGGTGGCGATGGTGGCGGCGGTCGATGTGTGGGCAATCGTGCACGACGGCGGCAACGAGTTCGTGTTCCTCACGGTGATCCTCGGCGGGTTCTGGCTCGTGGGTCGAGTGGTCCGATCACGCAACGAGTTGGCGGGCGCGCTCGCGAAGCGCACCCTCGAGCTCGAGAACGAGCGCGAAGAGCGGGCTCGTCTGGCTGTTGCCGTGGAGCGCTCGCACATCGCTCGCGAGTTGCACGACATCGTTGCCCACACGCTCGGAGTGATCGTGATGCAGGCGGGAGCCGAGCGGCTGCATCTCCACGATGACTCGCCAACATGCGACGCGTTCGCGTCGATCGAGTCGTCAGGCCGCGAGGCCCTCAGCGAGATGGGGCGACTGCTGGGAATGCTGCGCAGTGATGGCGAGGGACGTGAGCTGGCACCTCAGCCGGGCTTGGCGAGGCTCGACGCACTGATCGATCGTGTTCGAACGGCTGGCCTGGACGTGGAGTTGATCGTTTCCGGTGATCCTCGCGAGCTCGGTCCGGGCGCCGACGTGTCCGCATACCGGATCCTCCAGGAGGCACTCACCAATACCATGCGGCACGGCAGGGCCGAGCGAGCACGCGTGCGGCTGAGTTGGGAGCCCTGCGCTCTCGAGATCGAGGTGGCCGACGATGGCATCGGGCCACCGATGAAGCATGGTGGGACCGGACACGGCTTGGTGTGCATTCGCGAGCGCGTCGCGTTGTACGGAGGAACTCTTGTCGTGAGCCGAAGCGAACTCGGTGGTTTTCGCCTGTGCGCCCGATTGCCGGCTGTGGTCGAGTGACGCTGATCCGCATTCTTATCGTCGACGATCAGCCGCTCGTACGCGCTGGACTTCGGCGCATCATCGAGGCGGATGACTGCATGATCGTGATTGGCGAGGCCGACGACGGCGCTTACGCCGTGAGGCAGGTTGCAGCGTTGCGGCCGGACGTGGTGCTGATGGACATCCGCATGCCGATCATCGATGGAATTGAGGCGACGCGCCAGTTGCGTCGAGCCTCCACCGACGCCCGTGTGATCATCCTCACCACCTTCGGCCTGGACGAATACGTGATCGATGCTTTGCGGGCCGGCGCGAGTGGATTCGTGCTCAAAGAGGCCCCGCCCGAGCACATCCTGTCGGCGATCCGCGATGTCGCCGATGGGCGAGCAGTGATCGATCCGAAGGTCACGCAAGCCGTCATCGACCAGCTCGGAGTACGGCCGGCCCGCCGCGAACTGTTCGCTCGAGTCTCGGAGTTGACGCCACGTGAGCGTGAGGTGTTGGTGCTCGTGGCCCGAGGGCTGTCGAACGGCGAGATCAGTGCGGAGCTGTTCATCGGCGGTGGGACGACGAAGACACACGTGGCACACATCCTGGCGAAGCTTGGTCTGCGCGATCGCGCGCAAGCGATCGTTCTCGCCTTCGAGGCGGGCGTCGCGTAGCTGGGAAAGGTGCCCCTGAGCACGTCCGCCCGGTTCGCCGAGAGCGCCTGCACCAGTTTGGAGCGCAGCCACGTCGCCGTAGACCCTGGCGCGGTGCGGCGTGCGTCGGCGGACAAGCTCTGGGTTCTCGCCGGTGAAGCGCCGTCCTCTGCGAGTTCTGCAGCCGCGGACACCTGCAGTTCCACGGCTGGCGCTTCTCTCAGTCCATCGAGCTACTCAGCGACGTGCTCAGCGATCTCCGCGTCGGTGAGGCCGTCGTCGACGATGTCGATGAGGGGCGTCGAGTCGATATGGGCCGGTCGAACCATGCCGCGAAACTACCCCGGCCCCGACTCAGTGGGCAGGAGAGACTTCCCCGACCCGCTATCGGCCTCTCGTTTCAGGTGGGCAAGCACCGTTGTTCGATGGATGCCGAACTGTCGGGCGAGGACGTCGATGGTGACTCCGTCCTGGCGTGCCGCCACGAGAGCGGTGATCTCAGCGGTGGTCAATCGGTGCTGTGCCTGGACGTGTCGGGCTGCCGGCCGCCGGGTATCGGACCTGTCGAGAATGCGGCGCAAGTGCGAGAACACCACGATCAGGGACTCGCGGGGGTTCGAGTCCCTGCGCACACATCTCTGCGCCCACACTGTCCCCGAAGGTCCGTTACGGAAGCATTCGCCCCGGGACTGCGTGGCGTGCGGTCGTCAGTCGAGGCGCCAGCTCCGTGCGAGGCACGCCTCACGCACCTTCGCGCGGCTGAAGAGCTGGATGTTGAGCGACACACCGTCGGCGCCCCCTTCGAGGGCCGTGTAGCGGTAGCGACCGGCGCCGCGCACCACGAAGTGGAGCTGGTCGCCCGCCGCCCGCCGCAAGCTCTTTGGGTCGGTCCCGGCACGGCTGGCGAGCGCGATGCTGTCCGTGGACACCAGAAGGCGGCTTCCCTGACGCCGCACCAGCCGCCAGACGAGCGACACGCCGATGATCATGATGCCGCAGAACGTCCCCGCGGCGATCGCCCCGGCCGTCGTGCTGGCGCCGTGCACGCCGCGAACGAGCGCCACGGTGAAGGCCAACGTGAGGAGGCCGAACAGGCCGTCGCGTTGTACCTTGCTCTCCTTGAGGACGATCGTCGCCCCGTCCCCGGCGGTGTCGACCATCGGGCGAGCGTAGCGAACTGCGAGAACACGCCAGCGGCTATCGGGGGATCGAGAGCCGTCAGCCAAGCTCCACCGCGAGCATCGTCTCAGCCGGACGTGCTGAACTCGCCGACGACTTCTTCTTGGAAGCGTTCGATCGTCTCTCTGCGTTGCGCCGGTGATGCGCCCAGGTTGAAATCGGGCAGGGCGAACTCGTCGAGGCCCGCCGCCGCGTATTGACCGATGACGTCGACGATCTCCGCAGTGGTTCCGACGATGGCGCGGTCGGCGCGGATCTTGGGGAGCAGTTCGTCGCGCTGCTTGTCGCTGTCGACGATGAACACCAGTGCTTGCGCGGAGCGGCGGATGGATGCCGGGTCACGGCCCTCCGCCTCGCACGCCGCGATGAATCGTTCGGTCACCGCGGCGACGGTCGACGGGCTACCCCACGTGTTCCACTCGTTGGCGTAGAGCGTCACGGTGCGCAACATCCGCGAGCCGGCCGTGCCGACGAGGAGGGGGAGCGGGGACTGCACGGGCTTTGGTTCGAACGTCGCGTCGGTCAGTGTGTACCAGCGCCCGGCGAAGTTGGCGCGCTCGTTGTCGAGCAGTTCGCGAATGACGCGAATCGACTCGATGAAGTGGGTGACGCGCTCTCCTGGCTGGCGCAGTTCGAACCCGTAGCCGCGATGCTCGTTGACCTGCCACCCCGCGCCGAGGCCCAGCACCGCCCGGCCGTTGCTGATCTGGTCGACGGTCACCACTCGCTTGGCGAGCACCACAGGATGGTGGATGGTGACCGGCGAGACCATCGACGTCAGTCGCAGGTTGGGTACGGCGACGGCGACCGCGGCGAGAACCGTCCAGCAGTCGAGCGCCGGTTCGATGCCGGGTGAGTCATCGGCGGTGTGCGACATGAAATGGTCAGGCAACCAGAAGCCGTTCCAACCCACCGACTCGACATAGGTGGCGAGATCGACGACCTCGGACCACGCGCGACTGTTCGATGCCCACAACGAGAACTTCACGCGACGACGCTACAGGCTGAGATCGATCGCGTAGATCCGGTGCGAGCCATCGAGGCCCTTCAACTCAACGTCACGGCTCTCCAGGAATGCGATGCCCGGCCCGGCTCCGGCGACCAGTTCGCGTACAAGGCTGGAGACCAGCACCTCGCCTCCGAGTGCCTGACTGGCAACACGCGCCGCGTAGTTCACGGTGTTGCCGAAGAAGTCGTCGGCCTCGCGGACAGCATCGCCGGTGTGAACCCCGATCCTGACGTGGATTGGAGGCGATGTGTCGGCAAAGACCCGGTCGATGCCGTGCTGAATGTCCTGCGCGCATGCGACCGCCCGCCGCGCGCTGGAGAACGCAAGCATCGAACCGTCGCCCTGGGTCTTGACGACGCTCCCACCCTGGTTGGTGGTCGCGTCCTCGATGACCGCGTTGTGGCGCCGGAGGATGTCGAGCCAGGCGTGATCGCCGAGACGGTGGTTCAGAACCGTCGAGTCGACGATGTCGGTGAAGACGATCGTGACCGTGCCATCCGCGGCAAGGGTGCCCGACAGATCGGGGCGTTCACGCTGGATCGTCTGCTCGAGCTGTTCGAGGCTGACGGTCAACGCCATTCCAAGCACCTCGTCGTTGGGCAGGCCGATGGACCAGTGCACCTGCACAAGCTTCCATTCGCCGCGTTCGAGGCGGAGGACGTACGTGCCGCGGCCCGCGTATGACCGATCCGTGCCTTCGATCGTCATCTTGGTGGCGGCCCACCCGATGGTCCCCTCCTCCCACGCCTCGATCTCGCTCCAGGTGACGGGCATCGCTCCGAGCTCCTGCAGCTGCTGCTTCCAGACTGCACGCGTCTCGCGGCCATGCCACCACTCGTCGGGATCGGTGCCGATCGTCAACGCGCCCGGGTGCTCCGACAGCCGCTCGAGGGAGGGCTCCACATCACCGGTGGTGACCGCCGTGAGCCAGCGATTGATGACTCGACGGATCTCCTCGGACGACTGCATGACACGCAGTCTCTACGAGCCCACACCGACTGGCAAGTGACCCAACGCAGTCGGGCAACGCATCTACCTGCTGGGTGGTCGCAGCCTTAGCTGCTTGCCATCTTGTGACGATGCAGGGCTCCGGCCACCGCCGATCGATTGGGCACCGCGAGCTTTGTCAGTACGGCCGAGACGTGATGGTCGACGGTCTTCGGGGTCACGACGAGTCGTTCGGCGATGTCGACGTTTCTCAACCCTTCGGCGAGCAGCCCGGCCACCTCCAGCTCGCGAGCCGTGAGGCCGGCCGGATTGGACCGTGTCGTGGGGCGCACGCCGCGCGGAATGTTGCGACGACCGGCCAACCGCAAGTCACGCGTGACGGCGGCTCGAGCTGCGGCGGCGCCAAGACCGTCGAGCAGTCCCAGGCCCGTCTCGAGGGCATTGCCGAGCGGGCTGAAGCACAGCGCCAAGGCTTCCTCGTAGGGGCAGCCCAGACTTCTCCACGCTTCGGCCGCATCGTCGAACCGGCCGTCCACCATGAGCCACCACGGCGACCCGCCGCGTTCGAGCACGGGCAGCTCGATCCCGAGGCACGTCGCCCACCAAGCCGTCGCGGCAACGTCCCAACGAGCGCGCTGCCGGTCGGCCGCAGTCAGCAGCTCACGAATGGCGGATTGACTCGCCAGTGCGATCGTCAGACCCAGCCAGCGCGCCTCGACCATGGCCGACATGATGGTGATCCTGATCTCGGGAATGGCTCCGATCGCCAACTCGGAAGCCTGCGACAAGATCGCCCGGGCACCTGAATCGCCGCGGCGCGCTCGCGTCAGACCGAGCACGGCGTCGGCGGCAACCCGCGGTAGCGGCGACGACGACGCCTCGACGTTTCGAGGCAACGCCGCCGTCGCTTCGTCCCATCGGCCCCGGTCCATCAGCGAGCGAGCCTGCGAGGCCTCGAGGTACCGGGTCCAGAGGTCGAGCCCGTGGTCGGTGCAGTAGTCGATGGCGCCGGCGGCATGTTCGTCGACGATGTCGAAGCGGCGTTGTGCCGCGGCGGCCTCGAGGATGTTGAGGTACGCCGAGCCGACCTTCTCGGCGTGGTTCTCGCGCCTTGCCACAGCGGCCGATTGCAGGAGGTGTTGCCAGCCAGCCTCATCTTCGACGCAGAGCTCGAGGGTGCCGACCTGATTGAGCCCGCTGATCAGCAAGGCCTGGTCGTTGTGTCGACCTGCCAGCTCCACGATGCGATGAGCGCCTCGGAGGGCGTCGTCGACGCGACCTTCGTTCCAATGCGCGACTACCTGTCCCGGCAGGGCGCGGGCGTATTGAAGGCAGTCGGGATCGGCGCTGATCACGTCGAAGGCTTCCGACAGGCTCTTCGCGGCGTCGTCGGGCCTGCCGTAGCACATTTCCACCCTTCCGAGTTCCAGCAGCGCGGCCGACAGCAAGGCTGCGTCATCGAAATCCCGACGAAGCGATACGGCTCGCTCGATCCATGAGAGCGCGGTGTCGAATCGGTCGCTGAGCATGGCTTGGTGGCCACCGAGCTCGAGTAGCTCGGCTTCCAACAGGGGATCGGGGTTGCCCACCCTGATTGCCCGGCCGTATTGGGCCGCTGCCTCGCGATGAGCTCCCACGCGAACGGCCGCGTCGGCGGCCTCGCGTGCATATCGCCGCACGGCATCGGTGGCACCGGCCTGCTCTGCGTGGTGGGCGATGAACGCCGGATCGGCACCTGCGGAGATCAACGCCGCCATCGCGACGCGGTGCAGCTCTGCGGCACGGATCGGGTCGACGGTGGATGCCACGGTCTCACGGGTGAGCTCGTGGCGGAAGGTGGTGTCGTTCGACGACCTGACGACCATCCCGCTCTCGAACAGCCGATCGAGGTGGTCGACGTTCGTGCCGCCGAGCGCGCTGACCAGTGCCGGCGGAACGTGGCCGGGCACGATCGATAGGGCCTCGAGCAGTCGGCGCGCCGGCGGCTCGAGTCGAGCAACACGACCCAACACGGCGTCGGCGACCGACATCGGCAAGGCCGTGCCTGGCTCGGCCATCACCTCGGTGATGAAGAAGGGGTTGCCGCCAGTGCGTTGGTACATCTGCTGAGCCTCTTGGCGGTTCTGCCCCAGCAGCCGGGCGACGCCTTCCAGAGAGAGTGGCTGCAGGCGGATGCGTTCGACGGTGTTCTGGCCGACCAACGCAGCGAGCACCTGTCGCAGCGGATGGTCGACTGCCAACTCGTCATCGCGGAACGTCACCACGAGGAGACTGGCCGTTTGCGCCATCCGCCGTCCGAGGAGCGCGATGAGATCCAATGAAGCCTTGTCGGCCCAGTGAACGTCCTCGATGATCACCATCGAGGGTCGAACCGTCAGCTCGTCGAGCAGCGCCGGTAGTGCGGCATGAACTCGACCCCCGCCGGCGATGGCCGACGCCAACGGCTCGGGAAGCGCGGCGGCGATGTCGATGAAAGGGCCTAACGGTCGAGCCGTGAACAAGGGCTCGCATGCACCGCGCAACACACGGTCGCCCGAGCCGGCGGCCACCGTGTCGACCAACGTGGTCTTACCCACCCCTGCCTCGCCGGCGACCAGCATGGTGGATCCACCCGTGCGTGCGCGCTCACAGGCATCGTTGAGCAATGCAAGAGCATGTTCTCGCTCGATCAGCCCTCGAGGTTCGGTCAAGGGGAAATCCTGCCGCCACAGAACCCGAACGTCAACGCACTATCTCTGTCAGCGATCATCTTCGCCCTCCCAATTGGCGCTTACCTGGTGCGTCGAGAAACTCCACAGCTAGTCGGGGTTGGGCAGCACAAAATCGCGGATGGTGCCCACGAAGGAATGCCAGGCCTCGATGAAGCTGCGCAACGTACGCAAGGTCGGCCCGAACGTGTCGAAGTCGGCCACCGTCATGCCGGCCTCGTCGTACGAGCGCTGGAAGTCGGGGATCTTCGTGTACAGGGCATCAAGGATCTCGGGATCGACCGGAGCACTCATCCGCGTCGGGTCGGGCCGCACATCGCTGTCGTTGAACTTGACCTGCCACTCGTAGGGGATCGTCATCGAGATGTCGCCGCCGACGAACTCGGTCCAGTGCAGGAAGTTGCGGTATGCAGCGGAGAGCAGACGGGCGCGATAGCCGCGCTCTTGGTACAGCCGATAGGCCTTCTTGAAGCACGCCACGCCCGCCCATTCCAGGTACTCGGGATGGATGTCGATGGCGTTCTTGTTGACGAGCACCTTCATCCAGTCGTCGAGGCGGCCGATCATCATCGTGGCGTAGGGAGCCATGCCCGAGACATCGAGACCGGCGGCCTCGCGACGGCGAAGCCCGTTCTCGATCGCCTCGCCAATGGCCAGCACCTGCGGCACATTGAAACTAACCGTGACGTTGACGTTGACGCCCCGAAACGTGAGCTCCTCGACAACGCCGATGCCGGCACTCGTGGCCGGCACCTTGACTTGCATGTTGGGGGCGAGCCCGGCGAAGTAGACGGCCTGATCGAGCATGGCCACGGGGTCGTTGTTACAGGCCGGATCGGTCTGGATCGACATCCGCCCGCGCCGATGCGCTGCGGCCTCGAACTCGGGCAGGAGCAACTTCGAGCCGGAGACCGCGAGCTCCTCGTAGATCTTCCACGCGACCTGAGTCTCGCTCCAGGTCGGGTGCTCGGCGATCACCTGATGGATGCGGTCGGCCCACAGGTGCATCTCCTTCTTCAGCACGTTGCCGACGATGACCGGGTTGCTCGTGGCGCCTACCGCGCCTCGCGGGATGGCGTACTCGAGCTCTTCGATCGAGCACGAGTCGTTGAGATATTGGGTCGGAGTCGTGGCCACGGTTTCGTGCAGTGGGCCAGCGAAAGAAGTCGAGGTCATCGTGTCCTGGATCGTCGCTTTGCATCCCGGCGGGACGATGAGAATCTAGCCGTCGGGCGCGGCCATGATCGACCCGCGCGTGGCCTCGGGCCGAGGGTCGAGGATGGTGATGCTGCGTCCTGACGAGCCGTATGCTCCGTCAGTGCTGCACGGGTCTTCTGGTGCCCAGACCATCGGGATCACCGCGTGATCGCACCACTGCTCGCGGCGGGCGTGGCCTTGATCCTTTCCATCGCCGGAACCGGATGGATGACCCGACTGATGAGCTCCCGAGGACGGACTCAGCCGATCCTCGCCAAGAACGCCGCCAACCTCGTGGTACCCGAGCACGCGCACAAGGCGGGTACGCCGACGATGGGCGGTCTGGCGATCGTCGGTGCCGCGCTGGTCGGCTATCTCGTCAGCCATGTTCGCGAGGGCGTAGTCTTCTCCAACCAGACCCTGATCATGTGGGTGGGTGTGCTGGCGATGGCGCTCGTCGGTTTCGTCGACGACGCCATCAAGATCCGAACTCACCACAACCGCGGGGTGCTGTGGCGCCACAAGGGCTACATCACGTTGGCCATCGCCTTCGGCATCGCGGTGACGTTGCTCGCCACGACCGACATCGACACCAGGTTGTCCCTCGTGCGTCCCGAAGTGCCCGGCTGGCAACTGGGCAACTTCGTGTGGGTGCTGTGGGCGGGTTCGATCATCTTCGCCACGAGCAATGCGGCCAACGTCACCGATGGTCTCGACGGTCTCGCCGCTGGCTCGGCGTTGTTCGGCTTCGCGGCGTTCACCGCCATCGCGTTCCTCGGCTTCCGCAACCCGGGCATCTACCCGCACATGATCAACCCGTACGACCTCGCCGTGTTCGCCGCGTCGTTCGCCGGCGGCTGCGCCGGGTTCCTGTGGTGGAACGCCGCGCCGGCCGACATCTTCATGGGCGACGTCGGTTCGTTGGCGATCGGAACCGCACTCGCGCTGCTCGGACTCGCCACCGATACCCACTTGCTCCTGCTGCTCATCTGCGGGCTCAACGTGATCGAGATCGGCTCGGTTGCGTTGCAGATGGCCGTGTTCCGCGCCTCGGGCCGGAAGCGGCGGTTGTTCCGACTGTCTCCCATTCACCACCACTTCGAGCTCGGTGGCTGGCCGGAGACGAAGGTGATCATCCGCTTCTGGTTGATCGCCGGAATGTCGGTCGCCACCGCGCTGGCGATCTTCATCGCCGACTTCAGCGAGCAGGCAGCTCGACGCTGATCTTGTCGCTCATCGGCCGCTGACGCGGTCCTATCCTTTCCCGATGCCCTCGCCGGAGACGCTCAACGACGACATTCGCCTGCTGGGCCGCACCCTGGGCGACGTGATCGCCGACCAGGCGGGAAGCGCGACGCTGGATCTGGTCGAGGCAATTCGTCGTGCTGCGGTGAGCGACGCCGATCCGGCGCGGCTGATCGACCTACTCGACCCACTGCAGATCGCTGACGCGCTGCACGTGATCCGGGCATTCAGCTACTTCGCGATGTTGGCCAACATCGCCGAGGACACGGATCACTCGCGCCGCCGCCGCGCTCTTGTTCAAGCTGGTGCAGCGGCCCCGGCCAGCACGCTCGCACATGCGATTCAATCGATCGCCGAAGCGGGCGTCGATGCCGACGAGGTGCATGCGGCCGTGGCCGCCAGCGAGGTGATCGCCGTGCTCACCGCCCATCCGACGGAGATACGGCGCAAGACGATCCAATCGATCCAGACGGCCGTGGCCTCGTTGATGGAACAGCGTGATCGCGTGGCCATGAACCACGTCGAAGAGGCGGAGTGGCGCGACGAACTGTGGCGACAGATCGTGACGTTGTGGCAGACGGCCATGCTGCGCCTGACCAAGTTGCGCCTGCGCGATGAGGTCAACGACGCGATGCGCTACTTCGAGTTGTCGCTGCTCTCCCAAGTTCCGCACCTGAACGCGGTCGTGAACGCGGCATTCGGTGATCGACCAGACCGCGAGCGACCGCTGTTGCGCATCGGGTCGTGGATCGGCGGCGATCGCGATGGCAATCCGTTCGTGACCGCCGACGTGCTGGCCGACACCTTTCAGCAACAGGCAGCTCTGGTGCTCGGCCATCACTTGAACGAACTGTGGTGCCTCGCTGAGGAGTTGTCGCTGTCGTCGCGCCTCGTCACGGTCAGCCGGGCGCTCCTGCGGTTGACCGAGGCTGCCGGCGATACGTCGCCGTACCGGCTCGACGAGCCATATCGACAGGCGCTTCGGGGCATGCACGCCCGCCTCGCGGCCACCGCCCGACACCTGATCGGGCGGGTGCCGGGAAACCCACCGATCGGTGAACGCGAGCGGTACGCCACGCCGTCCGAGCTGCTGGCCGACCTCGATGTGATCGATGCCTCGCTACGCCAGCACGGCGCGGATGCCGTGGCCCACGGCCGGCTCTTTGCGCTGCGCGGCGCGGTGGAGACGTTCGGGTATCACCTGGCAACGGTCGACCTGCGGCAGAACTCTGCGGTTCACGAGCAAGTGGTCGACGAGTTGCTGCGGGTCGGCGGGGTGTGCGGCGACTACCTGACGCTCGCCGAGCCCGAGCGTGTCGAGGTGTTGTCGGCAGAGCTCGCAACGTCGCGGCCTCTGCTCGGAGCCAACACCGCCGTCAGCGATCTCGCCGCGAGTGAGTTGGCCATATTGCGCCGGGCGAACGATGCCTTGCAGACGTTCGGGCCGAAGGCCATCGAGAACTACATCATCTCCAAGTGCGAGTCGGTGTCCGACGTGCTCGAAGTGGCCGTGTTGTTCCGCGAGGTCGGCTTGCTGCGCTCGACGGCGACGACGGTCGCACCGACTCAACTGGCCATCGGCATCGTGCCGCTCTTCGAGACCATCGCCGATCTCGGGGCAGCCGCCGATGTTGTCGATGCGCTGTGGGCCCACCCCAAGTACGGCAAGTGGCTCGATCATCGCGATCGTTTGCAGGAGGTGATGCTTGGCTACTCCGACAGCAACAAAGACGGTGGCTATCTGGCGTCCAACTGGGCGTTGTACCGATGTCAAGAGAGCCTGGTCGGCGTCGCCCGACGTCACGACGTGAAGCTGCGTCTCTTTCACGGTCGCGGTGGCACCGTCGGCAGGGGCGGCGGGTCGAGCTACCACGCGATCATCGCCCAACCGGCCGGCAGCGTGCAGGTCGGGTTGCGCATGACCGAACAGGGCGAGATGATCTCTGCCAAGTTCGCCGATCCCGAGCGTGCCCGGCAGAACCTCGAGTCGCTCGTTGCCGCGGCGGTCGAGTCGACGGTGCTGCGCCGGTGGAGCGCCGACGATGTCAACCCGAGGTTCGTCGGCATCGCCGGCGAACTGGCCACCATGTCTCAGACCGCATACCGCCAGCTGGTGTACGACACGCCGGGCTTCTCGGACTGGTTCAAGGAGATCACGCCGGTGGTCGAGTTGTCGACGATGAACATCGGCTCCCGCCCGGCGTCGCGGAACAACTCCGGTCGCATCGAGGATCTACGCGCCATCCCTTGGGTGTTCAGTTGGAGCCAGTGCCGCTTGATGCTGCCCGGGTGGTTCGGGGTCGGCTCGGCCGTCACCGACTGGGTGGGCGACGACCAGGCCCGGTTGACCGAGTTGCGAGACATGCACGAGCGTTGGCCGTGGTTCCGCACGGTGATATCGAACATGGCCCAGGTTCTGGCGAAGACGGATCTGACGATCGCTGCCCGCTACCAGACGTTGGCAACCAACGTGCCCGGCGCGCCCGACTTCTTCGGGATCGTCGGTGCCGAGCACGCCAGATCCGTGTGGACCGCGCAGGCGGTGTCGGGTCGCGACGACCTGTTGTACGACAACCCAGCGCTGGCTCGCGGCGTTCGCTATCGGATCCCGTACATCGCTCCGCTGAATCATCTGCAGGTGGCGCTACTGCGCCGTTGGCGGGGCGGCGATCAGGCAGAGCTCGTGCAACGAGGCATCCACTTGACCATCAATGGAGTGGCCACCGGGCTGCGGAACAGTGGCTGAAGCCGCGCAGCGACTTCTAGTCGACGCCGTCTGGTGACTCGGGGTCGAGCTCGTCGGCGAGGGCGAACAGCGTCTGGAGGAGTCGATCGAGATCGGTGTGCGGGTCACCAGCGCCTACGGTTAGCCCACCGGCGGCAAGTGTGGCCGCGAAGATCTTCATGGTGTCGGTCGGGTCGTGACCAATGGCCCACGCTACGAATCGGTCGGCCAGGTCGCGACGTCCGATTCGATGGAGCGCGAGTGCAGTCGCTGTGGCACCGAGCCATTGCAACACCTCGATGTGCTCGTCGAGCATGCATTGCCACGGATCGTGGAGCTGTGCGCCGGTGAGCTCGAACGGTTCGTTACACAAGGCGCGAGCAGTCAACAGGTGCCAGGCCACGGCGAGGTCGAACCACGTTCGCAGCGCACCGTCACGTGCCGCGTCGACCTGGCCGTACCAATGAGCGGCACCGGGCCAGTCGAGACGTGCCCTGGCAACGACGCCGTGGAGCTCGGCGACGCCAAGCGAGGCGCGGTCGCTGTGGAGCCCGGCTACGAAGTCGGAGAAGCGACTCAACAGCGGGTCGACGTACGAGAGGTGGCCGTTGTGCGCAAGGGCGCGGATCGTGAACCATTCGGCGTAGTAGCGATTCACCGGCGAAGCCGAGAACCAGCGGTCGAGGCTGGTGATGAACTCGTCGACATCGGCGGCCGCCAAGCCGCCATCGTTGAAATCGCCCTGTGGCGCGAACGAGATGCGGTCGGCAGGAATCGGTACTTGCGCTCGGAGCGTGCGCCAAGCGCGCGCATTCGCGTGTTGGAGGGATTCCGTCGTTCGCAGGCGAGGGTCGCTGCGGTCGAGCTCGTCCTGCAGCTCGGGGGAGACGCCGACGGCCCTTGCTGCATCGGTCAGGCGGGCGATCATTTCGCTGGCTTCTCGCTCGGCCAAGTAGTGCCCGGCGGACGTGACGCACAGTGCGCGCTCCCACTCGTGGTGATCGATGAACCAATCCAAGGCGACGAGCGCGTCGGGGAGGTACTCATAGAGGCGTCGGGTCACCTGCTCCTCATCGGGCCCCAACGTCCTCAAAGAGAGGGCGGAGATGGTGTCGGCCATGTACCGGGCGTGTCGTGCCCTCGTGCTGTCGGAGGCACCTTGATGCTGGAGATGTTCACGTCCGTAGGCGCGCATCGTCTCGAGCATGCGATAGCGAGTTGTGCCGTCCGACGCGGTGGCGCGGTGGAGCAACGACCGATCGACCAGTTGGGGTACGACATCGACCACATCGAGATCGCTGACGCCGTCTCCGCCGGCGACGGCTCGGGCCGCGAGCAGATCGAAGCCGGCCGGGAACACCGAGAGACGATCGAAGGCGACCCGCTCGAGATCGGTGCACAAGTCGTATGACCAGTCGAGCGTGCCGCGCATCGTCTGGTGCCGTTCCATCCGCGAGCGCCGACCTCCGACGAGCAAACGGAAGCGCTCTTCGAGGTTGGCGACGAGCTCGACCGGAGTGAGAGCGCGCACCCGAGAGGCAGCCAACTCCAACGCCAGCGGGAGTCCGTCGAGACGTTGGCACAGCTCGGCCACTGCGCGGGCTTGGTCGGCGTCGATGACCAAGTCGGGTGCCTCGGCGCGAGCGCGTTCGAGGAACAATCGCTCGGCGTCGTCGGGTGGTAGCGAAGGCACGGGCACAAGGCGCTCGCCACGAACCATCAACGGTTCGCGACTCGTCGCCAGCACCGCCACGGTCGGGCAGGCAGCGACGATCCGTTCGACGGCGTCGGCCGCGGCGGTGAGGACGTGCTCGCAGTTGTCGACAACGAGGAGCAACTCCTTGTGGCGCAGTCGCGCGACCAGCCCGTCGATCACGTCGCTGTTGGGTGGTGCGGTCATTCCGAGGCCCGCGGCAAAGGCAAACGGCACCGCGGTCTCGACGGTGACCGCGGCGAGCTCCACCATCCAGCAACCGTCGGGAAATGACGCCGACACGGCAATGCCTGTCTCGACGGCCAGGCGCGTCTTGCCGGTGCCACCCACGCCGATCAAGGTGATCAGGCGGTGGTCGGCCAACTCGTCGACGAGCGACTTCACGTCGTGCGACCGACCGACGAACGTCGACAGGTCGACGGGTAGGTTGCCGGCCGCCTGGCGGGGAGTGCGCAGCGGTGGGAACTCGTTGCGTCCGACCTGGAAGATCCGCTCGGCCGTGTCGAGGCCCTTCATGTGATGCTCGCCGAGGTCGACGAGGTCGTAGTCACGTACGAGACCCGCAGTCGACGACGACAGGAGCACTTGCCCGCCATGTCCGGCGTCCATCACACGCGCAGTGAGGTTGAGTGTGGGACCGAAGTAGTCGCGGTCGCGCAATTCGGCTTCACCGGTGTGCAGTCCGACGCGAACCGGCAGCTCGAGTTGGGCCTGCGCGGCGACTGCCGCCGCAACCGCCGCGGGCGCGGACGTGAACACCGCGCACACGCCATCACCGGTGTGCTTGAACACGATGCCGCCGTGTCGATCGACGACCGACCGGATGGTGTGGTCGTGCGCCGCAAGGGCGTCGGACATCGCGTGATCGTCGTGCTGCCACCGTTGGGTGGATCCCTCGATGTCGGTGAACATGAACGTGACGGTTCCGGAGGGAAGCGATACGGACACGGAGACGGAAGCCTCGCGAGGCGGGTCCAGCCCACCGAGCAGATCGCTCGCCAGTTCACGCAACTCCGACGTCGGTTCGATCCCCATCGCCCGCACGTCGCGGCCGAATCGCTCGAACTGCGCCATGGCTTCTTGGGGTCGGCGATCCGCAGCGAGGGCGCGCATCAACAGCGCAACTGGCCGTTCGCGATGAGGGTGCGCCAGCACATGGGGTTCGAGCAGCGCAACCGCCTTGCGCGCTTCACCGATCTCGATCAGCGTCTCGGCGAGATCCTCGGTCGCCACAACGCGAAGCGCGTCGAGTCGCGTCGCCGTGCTCTCGGCCCATGGCTCTTGGGCGAACTCCTGAAATGCGTTGCCACTCCACAGCCCCAACGCGTTGGTCAGCAGGTCGCGTCGATCGGCTGGCGCAGCGGTTGGCGCTCTCGAGCAAAGCTCGGTGAAGAGCACGGCATCGAGACCATCGTCGTCCCCGAGCACCAGCCGGCAGCCGGCATCGGTTCGCTCCAGCCGATGGCCGAGGACTTCACCCAGCGACGCGAGCGATGGACCATCGGTGATCTGATAGTTGGGGACCGACGAGCCGTCGGCGATGACCATCAACGCCAGGAGCCTGGCTGCCGATTGTGACAGCGCAATTGCATGGCCGCGTTCGTCGACGAGCTGCACCGCGCCGAGAACGCCGACCCTCATCTCGCTCCGTCCACCGTGTGCATCCGCCTACGCTACCGAATCCGAATGAGCGCCTCTCGACCAGGGCTTGGCTGGTTCAGACGGCGACGGTCACGCGTAGGAAGGTCGCGGGAATCGACGTCGCGCTCGCGCTGGTTCTGACGTTCTTCTGGTTGAAGGCGTTACGGAATCTCCCACGGGCGAGGTTGCGTGTACCGGCAACCTCGGACTCCACCCGCAGTTCTACGAGGTGCCCAACTTCCACCGCGTCGTCGTCCATGGCAGCACGTCACCGCTCGAGTGGCTGAAGCTCACCGTCAACGCCGACCGGCACGCACCGGCGAGCTCGAACGCGTTCGGGCCGTCCAGCTGGGCACGTCAGAACACCGGTCTGGTCGCCAACTCCTAGGCTCGCTGAGCGCGATCGAACGGGCCTCCACCTCGGGTGTGGAGGCCCGCCGTCGCGCCAAACAGACTGGGTGTGTCAGGTTCGATCGGAAGCTTCGACCGACGCTGCGAACCCGTCGAGGTCGGCAGCTGTTGGCTCGTGCTCCCAGACCTCGACGCGATCAAGGACGTTCGCGTAGCGCTCGCGCTGTCCGGGCCTGACGACGGCTCGAATCGGTACGTCGGGTCGCACCACGTCGCGGTAGCGGTTGAGGATCTCCAGATGCTGGGGACGATCGAGATCGAGGACGAAGACGATGCCGTGCGCTGAGGTGACGGATTCGCAACCTGTCCCTGCAAGCAGCGGACACAACGCGTCTTCGTCGGGACCGTGACACATCACGACCGGATGGTCATTCTTCTCGAGGAACGCCCGTGCGAAGTTGGCAGTCTCGCCGGGGGCCACGTCCACCAGGATCATTCCCTGATTGGTGCCCATGGTCAGCCCCCTTCCGTAGGTATGTACACAAGCGCACCAGCCGACGCTCGTGTCTAGGGACGAAGGTCACGAATCAGGGTCACCGGTCAGGTTTGACAGGAGATGTTGATGTAGAACGGCTGCGACGGGTTCAAGATGAACAACGGCTGGATCGTGATCTCCGTCGGTGTCGTGGTCACCGTGATGCTGTTGTCGGCTGAGTTGCCGGTGAGAGAGACCTGGCACGAGGTGTGATCGAGCACGTCGATCAGCCGGATTTGGCAGTGGAACCCGTCACAGATCGTTGTCGGATCGACGTTCGGGCTGTACGCCTGGAACACGCCGGCGATCCCGCAGCACGGGAACCCGCCGCTTGCCACCCTGGAGAGCGTGGCGACAATCGGTTGGCTTCGACACACCCAGGCGCTGCCATCCCAGCCGATCGTCTGGTTCGCCGTGCAGTGCAACGTTGCCAGCGTGTCGGTGTCGACGACGGTGTTCGTGCAATCCCATGCACCCGAGGTGTTGTTCCACGTGATGGTCTGACCACTCGTGCAATGGAGCCCGGCGAGTGCCGCATCACCGGTGTCGCCCTTGTCGCCTTTATCGCCTTTCACACCCTGCGGCCCCTGCGCACCCTGCGCCCCTTGACCTCCGTCGTTCGGTTCGTAGTAGCCGAAGATGTCGACGATCACGTCGACGGTCCCGGCATTGTTGAACACGTTGATGGCTCCCGACGCGGACAAGCCGACGGTGACTTGATTCGCCACGGGCGCGCTCGATGCTTGCCAGTTCAGGTTCGAGGTACGACTACGAGTGGCATCGGCTTGGAAGACGGTCAGGAAGCTCGAGGCGGTTGGATGATCGATCGTGACGTTCGTCGAGATCGCAGTCGCCGTCGACGGAATCGTGCACTCGCCATTTGTCCCAGATACTGCAAGTGTGACCGTTTCCCCTGGACCGATCGGGGTCGTCCTCGTTCCCACGGTCGAGGACGAACGTGTGTCGACCAATCGGCACGGCACCGTCGGGACATACGACGACACGGTCGTCGTGCCGGCGAAGACGCTGTGGGCGACGTTGACGGTCGTGACCGCCGCCGCCGAGAGCAACGCCGCTGCACCGACATGCACCAACCTGTAACGAGACATCAGAGATTCCCCCATTCGATCGGCTGGTTCGCCGATAGGCGAATGAGGCATCGGCAGACCAGAAGGAATCTTGAGCGGGGCTTGAATCTTCGGTAACGGTCATTGCTCGCCAAACGAGCTAGCGTTACGGCCCAGCGCCCGACAGGTCGTCGGGTCAGAAAGCAATTTGGAGTACAGGCAATGGCTACCGGCACCGTGAAGTTCTTCAACGCTCAAAAGGGCTACGGCTTCATATCGCGAGAGGGCGGTGCCGACGTGTTCGTGCACTTCTCGAACATCGAAGGCAATGGCTACCGCTCCCTCGAAGAGGGCCAGGCGGTGGAGTTCGAAGTGGGCCAGGGTCGCAAGGGCGACGAGGCTCTCAAAGTCACGGTCGTCTGACCAATCCAAGCGAGTGCCTTGCGTCGAACGTAAGGCATGCAGCTGACGATCGACAAGTACACGAAGATGGTCGCCCCGCTCGACGTACGCGACCTCGATCTTCCCAACGCCTTCCACACCCAACGCCTCGATGCCGACGTGTTGCGCTGTCTGCGCTACATGCACGACATCGAGCTGCACACCATCTGCTACCTGCGCGACCTGCTGGTGACGTCGGCTCATCGTGATCCGGAGATCACCACGTTTCTCTGGATCGGCGATGGCGGCGCGCATCGACCGCCGCATCGACAACCTTCCTGGCCTCGGTAGTCTGGGCCTGGTGGGAAAGGCGCGAGCCTCAGCGACCGGCGAGCTCGGCCACGACCGGCGCGAACGACTCGACGTCGTCGGCACCGACGATCACGTAGCTGATTCCCCAACGCTCACGGCGGCGTAGCAAGTCGTCGACGAGCTGAGCCGGGGTGCCGATCAGTGCAAACGGCGACTCCTCCACGAGCGATGCATCGGCCTGTACGAACCCGGCGATCTGTTCGATGACCGCGTGACGTTCGTTCGTGACGCGGACGATGAAGGCGCGCACGTTGAACTCGATGTCGGCGAGTCGCGGGCCGGCGACAGCGTGGAGGATCTCGACCCGGTCGTCGACGGCAGCGGCAGTCATCGTGGCGATGGCGTCGGGCCCGACGACACCCGCTGTCAACGTGCCATTGATGCCGATGATGTCGGCCTGCCTGGCCGCGATCGTCAGCATCCGCTTGCCGCCCGCGCCGATCAGGATCGGTGGCCGAGGCGACTGCACGGGCCGCGGCGAGCCGGTGTACTCGGCGATCGTGTAGTGCGTGCCTGCGAACGAGAACGGCCCACCCGACAGTGCCCCTTTCAGCACGGTCAGACCCTCCTCGAAACGGTCGACGCGCACCTTGCTGGAGTCGTAGGGGATCCCTGACTGGGCGTAGTCGGTGGCCAGCCAACCGGCGCCGACCCCGATCTCGAGACGACCCGACGACAACACGTCGAGCGTCGCCAACTCCTTGGCCAGCACGACCGGGTGCCGGTAGTCGTTGTCCCAGACCAACGCTCCGACACGCAGCGTCTCAGTGGCGTCGGCCGCGGCCATCAGCGCCGGAACCGGCGCGAATTGATCGGTGAAATGATCGGGCATGGTCAGCGTGCTGTAACCGAGCGACTCGACCGTGCGCGCCAGCGTTGCCCAAGTCCTGGCGTCGGCCGCACTCGACGCCTGCACACCGAACCGGAACGGACGCTGTGACGACATCGCCGGCCAACCTATCGGGTGCCGATGATCCCGATCCGCGCAGAACTAACCTTCGTCGCGCGTGCGTGCTCTTGCCTGGCTTCTCCGTCTGGGGGCGATCATCGTTGCCGGAGCGTTGCTGACGACTGCCGTGGTGGTCGGTGTCGGTCCACGGTTGTGGCGAGTCGCCAACGCACACGAACAACTTCCGGTGACGCTGCCGGACTTCCAATCACTGTCGCAACGCAGCTACGTCTACGACGTGACGGGCAACGTGATCGCTGTGTTCGAACGTGAGAACAGTCAGCCGATCACGCTTGCCCAAGTGCCTCCGGCCGTGTTGAGCGCGTTCTTGGCAGTGGAGGACGAGCAGTACTACGTGCACCACGGAGTCAACCTCCGCAGTTTTGCCAGGGCGTTGCTGTCGAACTTCTCCACCGACGCACCGCGTCAGGGCGCCAGCACCATCAGCCAACAAGTGGTCAAGAACGAGTTCCTCGCCGGATTGCCGCGCGACGGACGGTACAAGGCGCTGCAGGCGCACTACGCGACGATGCTCGAGAAGAAGATGAGCAAGGACGCCATCCTCGAGCGCTATCTCAACACGGTCTTCTTCGGCAACAATGCCTACGGCTTGCAAGCTGCCGCAGAGGTGTACTTCGGAAAGAGCGTCAGCGACCTGTCGATGGTCGAAGGTGCGTTCCTCGCCGGCCTCGTGCGATCACCTTCCGGCTTCGACCCGATCCGGCACTCCGAGCCGGCGAGGGCCAGGTTCCGCCAGGTCACCGAGCGTCTCGCCGCGGTCGGCTTGGTGACCCCGGTGGTCGGTGCGTTGCTGGCTTCGGCGTGGAAGATGCCCGAACGTGTGCAGACCATCCCGACCTACACGACCAAACCGACGTACTACACCGAGGCCGTCAAGGAGTACTTGCTCAACCGGGCGACCTTCCTCGGCGACGAGCAACAGCGTGCCACCCTTCTGTATCGCGGCGGTTTGCAGATCCACACCACCTTCGATCCCAACCTTCAGGCACTCGCCGAACAGGCCCACGACGTGTTGCCCAAGACGCAGGTCGGCATCGAGGACGCGATCGTCACCCTCGATACCAAGACCGGTGCGATCAGGGCGATGGTCGGCGGGAGTGGATTTCAGCCTCGCGTCAATGAGATCAACATGGCCCTCGTCCCTCGGCAAACAGGATCGAGCGTCAAGATCTTCATCCTTGCCGCGGCGCTGGAGGCCGGAGTGCAACCGACCGATCTGATCGACGGCACATCGCCGTGCTCGCTGCCCGATCCGAATGATCCGAAGGTTCCGTTCGTGATCACGGATGCGGTGTCGAAGCCGGTCGGACCGCTGCAAAACATGACCTGGGCGTCGATCAACTGTGCCTTCGGCCGCCTCTCGCAGGTCATCGGGTTGCATCGAGTCGTCGACTCGACGTACCGCATGGCCGCGTCCGCATACCTGCAGCCCGGCATGAAGGGCCGAGCACCCATCGAGCCGCTGGCGTCGTTGGCAACCGGTGCCAATCCGATGGCGCCGCTCGACATGGCCTCGGGCATGCAGACCATCGCCAACCAGGGCCTGCATCACGAGCCCTACTACGTCGACTACATCGACGGGCCCGACGGCAAGCGGATGTACACCCACGATGACCCAGGGGTGCAGGTGCTCGATCCCAGTGTGGCGCTGACGGAGGTGTCGGTGCTGAAGGGCGTGCTGTCGAGCGGCACGGCTCGCCAGGCACTGTCCAAGTTCCCGTTCCCCGCTGCCGGTAAGACGGGAACGCAGACGTTCAACACCAATTCATGGTTCGTGGGATCGACCCCGCAGCTCACCACCGCGGTGTGGGTTGGCGACCCCGACGGGTACACACCGATGGTCTGCGGGGTGCGCATCAACGGAGTCAACACGTGCAACACCCCGGAATTCGTCGCGGCCGATGGCATACGCGAGGTACAGGGTGGCACCTATCCAGCGCGCATCTGGGGCGCGTTCATGGAGCCGGCAGTCGCCCCCTTGCCGTTGGAGGATTGGCCGGCACCGCCGGACCCGGCTCGCAAACCGGTACGGCTGTACCTGCCCGGCAACGAATGCCTTGCCAAGCTCGTGAGTGGCAACCTGCCGCCTCCACCTGGCAGTCCGACGACGTCGACGACCTCGACCACGACGTTGCCGCCCGATCCCTCGGGAACGGAGCCTCCGGTCACCGCCGCGCCGCCTCCGGTGCTCAAAGCCATACCGAGTGGTGCGACGATCCCGCCAGACGTGCTCGACCCGAAGGCACCGTTCCCGACCGTGCCGATCGTGGGCACGATCGTCTATTTGTGCAACAAGCCACCGGGCGGTGTCGTGGTCATCACTGGAAAGACCACCCCCACAACCACCACGGTGACGACTCCCTGAGCTCGCTCCGTCCGTCGCGGCATCGTCAAGTTTGGGTCAATTCGTGCCGACGCCATTGACTCTGTGGTCTTAGCCCACAGAATGTGCCGGCATTTCGAACTTGGGTCCAGACCACGCGCCCTCACCGGAAGTCACCGGCGCACCCGTCCCGCGCTAGTGACGCACCGCGGGCGGTCCGCCCCGCTCGCGGTGCAACATCGCTTACAACGGCGAGCCAGGGAGCCTTGCTGTGGCTGGTCGGTAGCCTGCGAGCATCGAAACCCGCATACCGCTTTTCCCTGGCCTCACTGGTAAGAAGAGCCTGTGAACGGCGACGCACTCTGGGAGCTCCAACAACTCGACACAGCCCTCAACCAGTTGCAGCGCCGCCTCACCAAGTTGCCCGAGGCGGCAGCGCTCGCCGAAGCGGACACTCGCGTGGCGAAACATCATGGCGCTGTCGGCGCAGCTGCGAAGCTGTTGAGCGAAGCGGAGGCGACGATCGAGGCAACCGAGCACGAGGCAGCAGCATTGACCGCCAAGCGCCATCGCCTCGAGCAGCAACTGAAGATCGTCAGCGAGACTCGTCAGGCCGATGCGCTGAACCACGAGATCGATCTGCTCAATGCCCACCGAGACGAGCTCGACGACCGCGAGCTCGAAGCGATGGAACAACAAGCGCAAGCCGAGCAACGGTTGAGCGAGTTGGCGTCTGAGGAGGATGCCGTCGTGGCAATGCGCGAGTCGGTTGCCGCGCAACTTGCGGTGGCCAAAGGTGCCGGAGCCGACGATGAGGCGGAGCTGACGGCCAAGTACGACGCCGCCCGCGCCGCGCTCAACATCGAAGAGATCGCCGTGTACGACTATCAACGCGCTCGCCATGGCGGTATCGGCATCGCCAAGCTGATCGGGTTGCGTTGCGACGGATGCCATCTCGACCTGTCGCGGGCCGAGGTCGACAACTTCAAGCGGCTGCCGCCCGGCGAGCTCGTCGATTGTCCGCAGTGCGGGCGAGTACTGGTCCTCTGACACCCGATGTTCTTGTGGTTCATCGGCACCGCCGTGATCTCGGTGTGGTACGTGTTTCGTGACGCACGCTTCGACTATCGACTGCTGGCAGTCGGCGCGTTGTTGCCTGACGCCATTGATCTTCCGAGTGGCTATGCGCGCTGGGCCCACAGCCTCACGGCCACGGTTGCCACGCTGGTGCTGGTCATGCTGGTCACCGTGGGCCGCAAGCCGATTCGCCGACTGTTGCTGGCCCTGCCGATCGGGATGCTGCTGCACCTGGTGTGGGACGGCGTGTTCGCCTCGACCCATGTGTTGTGGTGGCCGTTCGCAGGGTCGTGGGGCAAGGTGCGCGTGCCGTCGTTGCAACGTGGCTGGTTGAACGTCGCGTTCGAGCTCGCCGGCGCGTTGCTCCTGGCGTGGATGTGGCGGCAGTGCGAGTTGTCGGAGCCGAGTCGTCGCGCCGATCTCATCCGCCACGGCGTGCTCAAGCAGCGAGGGCCATAGCGCCGCCGGCCGCCATCTGATTCACTGTTCGGGTGCTGTTGCTCGTTCGCCATGGTCGCACCGAAGCCAATGCCGGCCAGAGGTTGCAGGGCCGCCTCGATCTCCCGCTCGACGACGTCGGCGCCGCGCAGGTCACAGGGCTGGCCGCCTGGCTCGGTCAGCCCGATCGCATCATCAGTTCGCCACTGCTGCGGGCCAGACAGACAGCCGAGGCCTTCGGGGTTCCGTATGAGATCGATGATCGCTGGGTCGAGCTCGACTACGGAAGCCTTGACGGATTGCCCTTGAACGAAGTCGGTGACGACATCTGGGCGAGATGGCGAGTCGACCCCGAGTATCAAGTCGGAGGGGGCGAGAGTCTTGCCGAGATGCGCGTGCGCGTGGTGGCCGCCGTCGAAGACCTACTCGCCGACGCGGTCGAGCAGACCGTCGTGGTCACCACGCACGTGTCACCGATCAAGGCGGCCATGACCTGGGCGCTCGGTATCGACGTCACGGTCGGCTGGAGGTGCCATCTCGATCAAGCGTCGGTTTGCCGCATCGCCATCGGTCCCAAGGGGCCGGTGCTCGTGGGCTTCAACGAGACCCGTCGCTGATCGCGAGTGAGATGGGCGACGTCCTCGTCTACCTCGAAACCGAACGGCTCGTCTTGCGGTGGTTCAATCCCGACGACCTCGACTTGGTCATCGAGCTCGACAGCGACGCCGAGGTGATGCGGTACATCAACGACGGCCTTCCGGTGGATCTGGTCGAGGTCAGCGAGAACCTCGACTGGTGGCTCACTCGGTACGACCGAGATGGTGGCTACGGCTTCTTGGCCATGATCGAGAAGGCGACCGGCCGTTTCGTCGGGTGGATGCACTTCCGCCCCGGCGATGGCGCCGGTCCGCTGGAACCCGAGCTCGGCTATCGCCTCCGTCGCGATGCATGGGGCCGCGGCTACGCAAGCGAGGCATCGCGCGCTGATCGACAAAGGCTTCACCGAGCTCGGCGTCCAGCGCGTCTACGCAGAGACGATGGCGGTCAACGTCGGGTCTCGCCGCGTCATGGAGAAGGCCGGCCTGCGCTTTGTGCGTAACTTTCGTGCGGAGTGGCCGGTGCGCGTTCGCGGCGACCAGGAGGGTGACGTCGAGTACGCGATCACCCGGGCCGAGTGGGAAGCAGATCGCGCCGCGGGCGGACCTAGGACTACTCCGTAGCTCGGGTGCTTCAAGGTCTCGGCCGGGCCAGCCGATAGCTCTCGGTGAGCAGTGGGCCCACGCGGATGGACTATGACGCCACCACTCAGCAGAGGTGGCATGGACACCCTTGGTTGTCGCGCACTCTTCGACTGCTGATCTTCCTGATCCCGATCTCCCTTTCGGTGACGTTGTCGCTGCTTGCGGCCCATTTCTACGGGCCCGTTCGACTCGGGATGAACCGGTGGCTGTGGTGGGCGCTGGTCGCTGCCGCCTCGACCGTGGTGTTGTTGGTCGCCGATCATCTCGTACGGCGTTTGCTGCCCCTGACGGCGTTGTTGAAGATGACCTTGATCTTTCCGGACCACGCCCCGTCGCGGTTCGGTCTGGCGTTGCGAACTGGTACGACCAAGCAGCTCGAGCGGCTCGTCGAGCAGAGCAACGCGTCGGGCTCGGCCGACAAGGAAGTAGATCGGGCGGCGATGATGCTCGAGCTCGTGGCCGCGCTCAGCCTGCACGACCGCCTGACCCGTGGCCACTGCGAACGAGTGCGTGCCTACACCGATCTGATCATCAAGGAGATGCGGGTTCCGGAGAGCGATGCCAACCTGCTTCGGTGGGCGGCGCTGCTGCACGACGTCGGCAAGCTACGCGTCCCACGCGAGATCTTGACGAGTGACCGTCGGCCGAGCCCGGCGGAGTGGCAAGTGCTGACCACCCATCCTGCGCAGGGAATGGCACTCACTGCGTCGCTTTCCGACTGGCTGGGGGAGTGGCGCCGCACGATCGGCGAGCATCACGAGCGATGGGACGGAAACGGCTATCCGAGCCGGCTGGCGCGAGATCACATCCACCTCGGCGCTCGGATCGTTGCGGTGGCCGATGCGTTCGACGTGATGACCTCGGCACGGTCCTACAAGAAGCCCATTCCGGCGGCAGTCGCTCGGGAGGAGATCGCCCGTTGCGCGTCAACGCAGTTCGACCCGACGGTGGTGCGCGCCTTCCTCAACGTCGGGTTGCGCCGACTGCGGCTCGCACTCGGTCCGCTGGCGTGGATCTCGAACATCCCATTTCTCGGTGAGGCACCGATCATGTCGGCGGCCTCCAACGCGATCGGCGGGGTGGCCACCGCCAGCGTCCTCGCCGTGGCCACCGCGACCGCAGCGCCACCCGCCGCCCAACCACCTTTGCGACCCTCACCCGTCGTGCAGGCCCACGTGCTGGCGACCACGGTCACCGCGCCCAATCTCGACGTGACGGGCAAGCGCGATGAACAACTCGTGGTGAACCTCCAGGGATTGGCCGGCAACGAGGTGAGCGTGACCCTGATGGCACAACCTCAGCACGGTCAAGCGATCGTCAGCCGACAGCCAACCTCCATTGCCGACGGTCACTGGACGAGTGAGGTGCTGATCACACCCACCGCAGGGTTCACGGGCCCGGACCAACTCGACTACGAGGTCTGCGACAACAGCGCCCACTGCGCGCACGGCAGCGTGCGAATCCTCCTCGTCGAGCCGACAGCCGCCGTCGACCCGGCTGGAACCAGTGCTCCCACCGGTGTCATCGCCGGACCGTCGGAGACCACTGTTGACGGCGCGACCACGACCACGCTCGCACCGGACACACCCGCTCTCGAGACCGTGCCGACAGTTCCGGCGGTCACCAACGCGCCGCCGCCGCCGACAACGCCGCCGACAACGCCGCCGACAACTGCACGAGCCACGACGACCACCGCTGCCGTAACCACCACGACAGCGCCGGCGACGACGACCACAGCACCGCCCGCCCCAGCGAACACTCAGACAATGTTCATGACCGGGGCCGGCGGCGCGTATTCGTTGACTGCTACTTCACCCCCAGCCGCTAACTAACCCGGAGCCCGACGACGACAATGACGGCAAGCCAGGCCTGACCATCGCCAAGGACGGACACGGCGGCGTTGCCTGGGCGAGCCAAGTGACGGCGGAGACCCATCTCAACGGGCCGGTCACGGTCGATCTCTTCAGCACGATCAGGAACTTCAGTTCCGACCAGGCGACGCTTGCGGCCCAAGTTCTGGTGTGCGACGCGGCCGGCTCGAACTGTGCCAGTTTGATCGAGGGACAATGGACCTTCAAGCCGTGGAACGTTGGAGCTGCGAGTACCTGGACGGAGCGTCAACTCACAATTGGAACCGTCGACACGGTCGTGCCCGCCGGCAGCCAGCTGCGGCTGGTGTTGACCGCGTCGGATCGCGACCTGTGGATCGCCATCAGCGGAGATCGTCCGTCGGCACTCCGACTGACGATCTGACCTACCGGTCGGCGTCGAGAATCTCGTAGTGGATATCGGCCACGCCGAGTCCGGCGGCGTCGAGTCGATCCATGGCCCGCCGTCGAGCGGCGACGATCGTCGGGCCAGACGCGTAGAGCATCGGGGACTTGCGGACTGTCGATCCACCAGAACGCGTCGGTGCATTCCGTGACGTCGAGATGGAACTGCAACAGCACCATGAACGAGATGGTAAATGCCTGTGCGTCAGGCTCTGCGGGCCCTAGGTCCCGGCGAGGGTGCGGTGAGTCATCGCCGCGCGAGCGTCACCCCCAGATGACGAAGGACCACTTGAACGGCGCGCCGACCGACGAGACCAACGCAACAACCGTCGCGACGGCCACACCGATGCGTACCGGGGCGTACTTGATGTTCTTCATCGGAACTCTTTCCTGTCGGCGTCCTGTCGATTGCACGGCGAGTCTGCCGTCCACCTCGTCCGTGCAGGAGTGTTATATGCGTCAACACCGCCTGGCGGAAAGGGGCCAGCGGTCAAGTGATCCTCCAGCGATCGTCAAGGAAACGAACCCGGCATCTGTTGGCGATCGGCACGGTGTGCCGTGTACTGCAATTACACCGACTCGAGTCCGGTCACACTCCGTGAGCCCGAATCACGGACCGTCCAGCCGACCGAACTCGCCGCGAACGCAATTGGGTCGTGCGACCTATCCGCTCACGTCGGCGCCAACCACAGAAAGAGCGCCGCGGCCCAATTGATAGGAGCGGCGGGGCTCTTTCATCGGTGCCTAGCGGGTGCGGCGGATGCGGAACGGATTGCCGGCCGGGTGAGCCTTGTGATCGCCGATGAAGATGCGATCGGTTGGGAGGCGGTGGGCGCCTCTCGCCAAGGTCACCGCGATCGACGGAGCGCACGACGTGTGGAAGTCGAAGCCGTCGATGTGGCCGTAGTTCTCGAACTTGAACGTGACGACGTGGCCGCCGCTGCCGACCTGGAGCGTGTCGTTCTGCTCGAGCGCGATCGCCGTGACACCGACGAACGTGCCGACGGTCTGAAGCCTGCCGGTGAAGGTTGTCTTGTCATCAGTGGCGTGGGTGACGCGGACATGCCACCCATCGCCGTCATGCCACATGTACACGCCACCAGTTGCGCCGGCTTCGAAGGAGTCGGGTTTGCCCTGCACCCACAACGGCCAGGCGCCATCGCGTTCGTCGTCGCACTTCGGGTTGGTGCTCGCTGCCGGGGCGGGCGACGGTGTAGGGCTCGGGGCAGTTGCGGCCGCGGATACGCCGGCCGTCGCAGCAAGCACGCCGCCAGTCAGGGCGCTCCCGATGATGAATCTCTTCCAGTTCATGTGTTACCTCCTCGTGTCGAGCCGGAGATCGGCCCGTCGAAGGCGCATGATCCAATCCAGTTGTGATCGAACTGTGAGGATTCGATGGGGGTCTAGTGGTGCGTCGCGGATTCAGTGACGCGATCGAGGGTGGCTCG
>JANYKU010000055.1 GCA_025358075.1 Ilumatobacteraceae bacterium | reverse complement strand
GCCAAGGCCGGCCCGCAGTCGGCACGGTTTCGGTCGCGGATGCCGGCTCCGTTCAGGGCGATGGCGATGAAACAAGAACTGCTCAGTGGTGCGACCGAGAAGTGGAAGATGGCGTACTTGCTCGATGTCATCTTGACTCGCGATACCTGGATGCATCGGGTCGACCTCGCTCGAGCCACCGGCCGTGAAATGGTGCTGACCCCGGAGCACGATGGGCGCATCGTCGCCGACGCCGTTGCCGAATGGGCCCGGCGACACGGTCAGCCGTTCACGCTCGATCTCACCGGCCCGGCCGGTGGCACCTTCGTCAGCGGCTCCGGCGGCGAGACGATCAGCCTCGATGCCGTCGACATGTGTCGCAACATGTCGGGTCGGTCCTCGGCCAGCGGGCTCCTGGCCCAGGAAGTGCCGTTCTGATCGGTGGGCGGCCGCGAGACACTTCAGCCGTCGCTGACGGGGTGATACTCCGGAGTCCACTTCTTGCGGCGCACCGCCTCGACGATCTCGTCGTCGTCGAGAGGTGGGGCGAGGCCCTCGGCGACGGCTTGGCGCGCAACCGCTAGTGCTACGAGGTCGGCAACTTCGCCGATCTGTGAAAGTGGCGGAAGGAGACCGCGAGGCACCGAGGAGTCGCGGACGATGGCCGAGCCGATCGCGGTGGCCGCCGCGCTGAGCATGCCCTCGCTGATCTGGCCGGCGCGAACTGCGATCACACCGCGACCGAGCCCCGGGAAGAGGTACAGGTTGTTGACCTGAGTGATGGCATGCGAGTGCGAGCCGACTCTGACCGGCGGGAACGGACTGCCGGTGCCGACGAACGCAAGCCCGTCGGTCCAGACGAGGACATCGGATGGGATCGCCTCGGCCCGCGGCGTCGGATTCGAAAGCGGCAGCACGATCGGACGCCGCACAGCCGCGGCCTGGGCGCGGATCACTTCCTCCGTGAACAGACCTGGCTGGCCGGTGACGCCGATCAGGGCATGAGGCTCGACGTCGGAAACGACGGCGAGCAGCGAGACCTGCCCATCCTCATCGGCGAGGCGGGCTACATCGCTCCACGGCCGGACGTAATCGGCCTGGAACTCGTGCAGTCCTTCGAGGCGGTCGTGCAGCAAGCCATCACGATCGACGAGCCAACAACGACCCGCCGCTTCTTCGACCGACAGCCCGGCGGCGACCAGCGCGCTGGTTGCCTGGCGAGCGATCCCGATTCCCGCAGACCCGGCCCCGACGATGACCAAGCGGAGGTCGGAGAACGGAGCTCCGCAGAGGTGCATGCCACCGACGACGGCAGCGACGACGACCGCGGCAGTGCCCTGGATGTCGTCGTTGAACGAACAGATGTGGTGTCGATGCCGGGCGAGCAGTCTGTTGGCGTTGTGCTGGGCGAAGTCTTCCCATTGGAGGAGCACGCCGGGGCACCGTCGGCGGAGCGCGACGACGAACGCATCGACGAGCTCGTCGTACTCGTCCTGCTCCAGGCGACGGTGACGCCAACCGAGGTACAGCGGGTCCGACAACAGTGCTTCGTTCTCGGTGCCGACATCGAGCACCACCGGGAGGGTGCGCGCCGGGTCGACTCCGCCCACGGCGGTGTAGAGGGCCAGCTTGCCGATCGGGATGCCCATCCCGCCGACACCGAGATCCCCGAGGCCGAGGACACGCTCGCCATCAGTGACCACTACGACGTCGACCTCGTCGCCGATCAGGACGTTGTCGAGCAGTTCAGGGATGCGCTCCCGATCGGCCCACGAGACGTAGAGGCCGTGCTCGCGTCGGTACGTGCGCGACCATTCCTGGCACGCCAAGCCGACGGTCGGGGTGTACACGATCGGAAGCAGCTCCTCGACGTCTTCGACGAGGAACCGATAGAACAGCACCGAGTTCGACTCCTGAAGTGCGCGCAGGAAGATGTGGCGTGCCAGGTCTCCGTGCGCTGCCGCGAATTCGGTACGCACTCGCTGGAGCTGTACCTCGAGACCCTCGACGACGGGCGGGAGGAGACCGTGAAGACCAAGCTGGTGTCGCTCGTCGGTGCTGAATGCCGTGCCCTTGTTGCGATAGCGGTTCGACAACAGCCGTCGGCCGGTCAGCATCTCATCCGGATCGACCGAGGGCACGCCCACAGGCTAGGTCTCCACAAGTTGCGGTCATGTCACCCGATCGGAGCTCGCCGACGTCCGTATGTCGAGGACCACCCGAATCTGAAGCGGAGCACCATGACTGACCTTGCCCAACCCTTGACCGCCGAGCTCTGGGACGTGCGCCGGCGAGTGACCCCCACACTTGCCTTCGGAGTGTGCGGCGGACTCGCACTCGGCATCATCGCCCGGGCGTGGATGCGACTGATTGCCGAGGAGCCCGCATTCACTTGGAGCGGAACGATCTTCATCGTTGTCGGGTTCACGATCTTCGGGTTCACTCAATCGATCGGGGTGATTGCCCGCCGCCGAAGTACGCGCAGATGGGTGCTCACGACGACACGGGCGATCGGCACTGTGGGCCTGCTCCCGCTGTTCGTCGGCGCCGGCGCCGTGATGCTGCCCACCATCGTCAGTGGTGGATTCGCGGCCGCTCGCCCGGAGTGGCGCAGGGCGCGATGGATTTGCTTCCTCGTCGCTGCTGTGCCCGTGCTGCTCGTCGGCAATGGTCTCGTCGGCTCGTTCGGTTGGTCGCTGCACACGACGGCAGGGTTCGTCTCGATGCTCGCTGTGTACGCCACGATCATCAGAGCGGCGCGGTCCACGTTCTCCGCGCCCACACACGGCCGCCACCTCGATCGACGGTTGAAGATCGTCGGTCTCATCGTCCTCGGCCTGGTGTTCCTGTTCTTCGTGGCCGGCATCGTGTTCCGGTAGATCAGGCCACGTGATCGGGCGGGACGGAACCAGGCGCCGGTTCGATGCGCAGGATCCAGGTACCTGGTCCGAGCGGGGGAACCGAGATGGATGGAGCCGCGCCCTCTGGCGAATTGCCTCGAAGGTCATCGAGTCGTCTGTTGTTCGACAGAAGACCCCCGATCACGGGAAGCGCAACGACGTTCGCTGCATGGAGGATTCCCATGATCAGCAAGATGCCGCCGACTCGGGCGACTTCGTCCTTGAGTTGCGCACCGGTTGCTCGGTTCCAGTCGAACTGCTCCTCGAAGGTGACCGTGAAGAGCACGAATGACGTGAAGATGAGGTAGTACGCGACATCGGTGAGCACGAGATAGCTCTTTCCGGTTCGCGGATTGGCACGAAACACATCAGCGGCGTACGCCCGACCGAAGCGTTTGATGAACGGACCGAGCCCGATCGCGAGTGCGACGAGCACGATGTTGGTGATCAGTTCGATGACCCACCAGCGCATGTTGAACCTCCCGTTGTCGAAATCAGAGAAAGCGATGGCCAAGGTCGAGACGGCGACGACGAAACCGCCGATCGAGGCGACGAGCCGCAGCCGGTACCGTCGCCGGGCCCGTGCCTCGTCGAGCGAGCGGATCACACGGGCGAACAGATCGGGGTGTTCCTCAACGGATGCCTTGGCGTCGGCGAAGGCCTCGATGAGGCGCCGTTCGAGAGCGACCCCGTTCATGCCTCGCCCAACGCCCGGTCGAGTGTTGCCATGGCTCGCCGCAGATGTGTCTTCACCGAGTTGACCGACACCTCGAGCATCGACGCGATCTCATCGATCGGCCGCTCCTCGAAGTATCTCAGGGTGATGCAGTCGCGCTGGCGGGCGGGTAGCCGGCGCACCGCGTCGAGGACCCGCCGGTGCTCCTCGGTGCGCACCAGCTGATCGGCGGCGTCGTCGCCAACGTCGACCTCTCGACCTCTGGTGGCGTGATGTCGCAAGGAAACCAGTCCGCGACGGTTGTGATCGCGGGCGAGATTGAGCACGATCGAGCGAAGGTACGCCGGTGCGCGCTCGACCGTCTCGATCCTGCCGGCATGGCGGGCGAGGCGCAGGAAGGCTTCCTGAACCAGGTCTTCTGCTGCGTCTCGGTCGTCGACGAACAGCCGCGCCAGTCGCACCAACGAGCGCCCTTCGGCCCGGAACAGACGGACGACCAGTTCCTCGGCCTCGGCGCTGATCGTCTCGCCCTGCAGCCGCACAGCGGCAATGGCCAACCGGATCGGTACCACGATTCGCTCGTGGGTCGGAATCGCAACGATCAGCATGCCATGTCAGCCGTTCCCGACCCGACGGTCGACCGATCGTTCACGTGGCCCCACACGTACCAGCCTGCCACCATCGGCCAGACCGATCTTGCGCCACATGGAGACAGACGCACTCGACGTCTGCCGAGGTGACACGGAGCCAATTTATTGTCCTCGGCTCCGAGGCGCCGCCAACCGGAGTCGCGGGCGTCAGCCGTCGATCGCTGCGTAGGCGCCTGTGAGGAAGTCGAGGCCGATGTCGGGGCGCGGCCGGCGACCATCGCACGCGCTGGCGCTACTTCATCGGCGAGCGTCTGACTGCTGCAGCAGCGGCAGGCAACTGATCCGTGTTTGCCGATGTGCCGAGCAATCGTCCGACGTGGCACGATCATGCAACGACATGACCCGCACTGGTGCGGAGAATGAAAGGGATTGATGGGCAAACCAACGTTCGGCATCTTCGACCACATCGAGGACATTCCAGGTACGTCGACTCCGCAGCTGCTCAAGGATCGGCTCGATCTGATCAAGATGGCCGATGAAGCCGGGTTTGCCGGGTTCCACCTCGCCGAGCACCACGGGTCGGATCTGTGCATGGCACCGAACCAAGAGGTGTTCATCGCTGCGGCTTCGCAGGTCACGAAGAACATTCGCCTCGGCCCAATGGTCAAGCTGCTTCCGTTGCACCACCCAGTGCAGATCATCGAAGACATGTGCGTGGTCGACAACCTCACCAACGGTCGCCTCGACTTCGGTGTCGGTCGTGGCGTCGCGCCGATCGAGCACTACTGGATGGGCAGCAACTGGCCGGAGTCGAAAGACCGCTTCGTCGACACCCTCGGAATCATCTGCAACGCATTCGCAACCGGCGAGATCAGCAGCGAGGACTCGAAGTTCTACGACTTCCCGACGATGCCGATGTCGACCAAGCCGGTGCAGAACCCGATTCCGTTCTGGTACCCGGGCAGCCCCGTCACCGCCGGCCGACACGGCATGAACCTGATGTGGCCAGGGCCGATCGACCAGGACTCGTACGACGTCTACGTCGAGACCTGGAACGCACACAAAGGCGACACGCACCGCGTCGATGGTCCGGACTCCGCGCCACGCGTCGGCTGCACGATGGTTCTGGCGATCGCATCGACGGAAGATCAGGCGCTCTCGATCGTGCGCCGCGGCATGGATGGCCTCATGCGGCGCACGCACAACGTCCACAAGTACGACCATCTCGTTCTGCCCGACGACGAATGCGACGCCGCGCTCGGGCCGTTGCGCCGAATCCTGGCCCACGTCGAAGGCGCCATCCACGCCGGTGCCGGCACGGCCGAACAGATCAAGGATCGCTTCGCCGCAATCCTCGAACCCGGTCTCACCGACTACCTCGTGTTGCAGATCCCGGTTGGCGACATGACGCTCGGCGAGGCGAAGAGCACGATGGACATCTTCTGCAGCGACGTCAAGCCGTCGCTCGAAACCGCGGCCTGATCACGGCGCGATCATGCCTGCGCACGAACCGCCGAACCGCAATCCCGTCGACTCTCCCTATGTCCCACGAGCCGAACTGCTCGTGGGCGCGGAGCTCGTTGCCGTGCTCGAGTCCGAGGCACTACCGGCAAGCGGCGTCGACCCCGAACACTTCTGGCAGGGCCTGTCTTCGCTGATCCATGACCTCTCGCCGCGCAATGCGGAGCTCTTGGCAACGCGCGCAGACCTTCAGGCGGCGATCGATCGCTGGCACCGTCACCACGTCGGCCAGCAACACGACCCGGCGGCGTACCGGGCGTTCCTCGAAGAGATCGGCTATCTCGTGCCGACCGGGCCGGCATTCAGCATCGACACCGACAACCTCGATCCAGAGATCAGCACGATCCCCGGTCCACAGCTCGTCGTCCCGGTCACCAACGCCCGGTATGCGGTCAACGCGGCAAACGCTCGGTGGGGGTCGTTGTACGACGCGCTCTACGGAACCGACGCGCTCGGCGACCCTCCCCCACCAGGGCCCTACGACGCGGCACGCGGCGATCGGGTGATCGCCTGGGCGCGGAGCTTCCTCGACGATGCGGCCGCCTTGGCGCCAGGCGGGGGAACGGCGCGGTCGCACCGTGACACTGTTGCCTACCGAATCGTCGATGGCTCGTTCGTCGCGACGTATGTCGACGGCAGCGCTGGAGGGCTCCAGGATCCTGCAGTGTTGGCGGGTTACACCGGCGACCCCGATGCACCCACCTCGATCCTGTTGGAGCATCACGGTCTCGGAATCGAGATCGTCATCGATCGTGCCCACCCTGTCGGCTCGACCGACTCGGCCGGCGTGGCCGACGTGGTGCTCGAGTCCGCGGTCACATCGATCATGGACTTCGAGGATTCGATTGCCGCCGTCGACAGCCACGACAAGGCGCACGCCTACCACAACTGGCTCGGCCTCACGACCGGCACCTTGACAGAAGAGGTGACCAAGAACGGCGCCACCTTCACGCGTCGGATGGCGCCGGATCGAACCTTCACCGGGCCGGACGGCTCGCCGGTGGTCCGTAGCGGACGCGCCCTGATGCTCGTTCGCAACGTCGGGCACCTGATGACGACGGTCGCCGTGCTCGACCGCAATCTGAAGCCGGTGCCAGAAGGCTTGCTCGATGCGATGATCACCGTGCTGTGCGCGATGCCCGGCGTTTCCCGTTCGATCTACGTGGTCAAGCCGAAGATGCACGGGCCCGTCGAGGTCGCCTACACCAACGAGATCTTCACCCGAGTCGAGCAGGTGCTGGGATTGCCGGCGAACACGGTGAAGATCGGCATCATGGACGAGGAACGTCGCACCACCGTCAACCTCGGCGAGTGCATCCGAGCCGCGAAGTCGCGCGTCGCGTTCATCAACACCGGGTTCCTCGATCGAACCGGTGACGAGATCCACACCTCGATGGTCGCCGGCCCGATGGTGCGCAAGGGCGACATGAAGTCACAGCGATGGATACTCGCCTACGAAGACTGGAACGTCGACGTCGGCATCGCCTGCGGGTTACGCGGTCGCGCTCAGATCGGCAAGGGCATGTGGGCCGCGCCGGACCTGATGGCCGACATGCTCGCTCAAAAGATCAACCATCCTTCGGCCGGCGCGAACTGCGCCTGGGTCCCATCGCCATCCGCGGCCACGCTTCATGCCACGCACTACCACCGGGTCGACGTGATCGCCCGGCAACAACAGCTCGCCGACCGGCTTTCCGCCGATGGCCCGCGTGCAACACTCGACGATCTGCTGCAGATCCCGGTTGCTACCGGAGTCGCTTGGACTGCCGACGAGGTTCAAGCCGAGCTCGACAACAACGCCCAGGGCATCCTCGGCTACGTCGTGCGCTGGGTCGATCAGGGCATCGGATGCTCCAAGGTGCCCGACATCCGCGACATCGCATTGATGGAGGACCGGGCGACGTGCCGCATCTCATCGCAGCACATCGCCAACTGGCTGCTCCATGGTGTCGCCAACGGCGATCAGGTGATGGCGACGATGCAACGGATGGCTGCGGTGGTCGATCGCCAGAACGCCGGCGACCCCGCCTATCTGCCGATGGCGCCCGACTACGACGGCCCCGCGTTTCGAGCTGCCTGCGATCTCGTGCTGTCGGGCGTCGAGCAACCGTCGGGATACACCGAGCCGATCCTCCACGCCCGGCGCCTCGAACGCAAAGCCCTCGACGAGGCACCGCCGAACTCAGTCGGCCGGTAGTCGGCGTCGGCGAAGGGCGGCGACAAGTAACGGGATCGCGTCACCCACGTCGGCGACGATGCCGAAGTGCGCAAGTCGGAAGACGATGGCGTTCGGGTCGCGGTTGATCGCCACGATCGTGCCCGAGTCCTGCATGCCGACAGCGTGCTGCAGCGCACCGGAGATGCCGCACGCGATGTACAGCCGAGGATGCACGGTCGCCCCGGTCTGACCGACCTGTTGCGATCGCTCGGCAAGGCCGGCCTCGACCGCGCCGCGCGAAGCCGCCACCCTCCCACCGATCGCCTCAGCCAGGTCCTCGACGAGATGCCAACTGGCACGGTCGCATCCGGCGCCGCCGGCGATCACGGCGTCGGCATCGCGCAGGTCGACATCGGCAGTGCTGATCCGCCGCTCGATGACCTCGACGCGCCGATCAGTGTCCGACAAAGAAACCTCGAGGGGAACCATTCGGGGCCGGCGCGTCGCGTCGCGCAGCTCGAACACCCCGGGTCGCACGGTCGCCATCTGCGGCCGCGCTTCTGGACACAGGCAAGTTGCCAACACACCGCCCGCCATGGCCGGCCGAACCATGTGCAGTATCCCGTCGAAGGTCATGCCTAGTCGTGTCCATGACTCGACATACAGGTCGGTGCAGTCGGCGGCCAGACCAGTGCCAAGTCTGGATGCGATTCGCGGGGCGAGATCGCGTCCGGTGGTGGTTGCGGCGAGGAGGACCGCGACCGGCTTCAGCGCCAAGATCGCATCAGTGACGACCCGCGCGTAGGGCTCGGCTCGGTAGTCCGCCAGCTCTGGGTCCTTCGCGACGTAGACGACGTCGGCTCCGTGGCGGGCTGCGGCTGCAACCGAGGTGCCGGCTTCGGCGCACAATACGACGGCGCCCACACCGCCACCGAGGCTGGGCGCGAGGTCTGCTGCCTTCGAGAGCAGCTCTCGCGACGCCCGATCCAGCGTGCCGTTGGCCACTTGGCAGACGACCCAGATGCTGGCATCGCCATCGTGGCCGGGCCCGACGGGAACGGGCGTTGGACCATCCGATTCGGTCACACCGGCAACCCGTTCTCGCTCCACGAATGCACCGCGCTCGATCAGCCCACCGACGAGATCGTCGTAGCTGAGAGCGCCGACGTCGACGTATCTGCACCCGCGGTCGGGCCACGGCGACGGGCTCATCTTGGCGACCTTTGTCGGCGAAGCGGACAACCCGACGTCTGCCGGGCCGATACCGAGGTCAGCCGCGCTGACGCGCTCGATCGCAGTCGAGGCGGCACGACGCCGCGCCGGCAACGTCGGGTACCTCGGCGCGAAGCCCGTTTCGCCCACCGATACCACCGCCGGAAGCGGGAGTCGCAGGCGCTCGTATCCACCTTCGACAACCCGGCGAACGATCAGCGAATCGCCGTCGATCGCCAGCGACTCACAACCGGTCGCCTGTGGCCAACCCAGACGTTCGGCCACGGACGGTCCGACCTGGCCGGTCTCGCCGTCGATCGCCGAGATGCCACAGAGAACGAGGTCAGCCCCACCAATCCACTTGATCGCAGCGGAGAGAGCGTTGGCCGTGGCCCACGTGTCGGATCCGGCGAGGAGGTGATCGCACAGCAACAGGGCACGGGTCGCGCCCGCAGTCAACGCCTGACGCAAGGTTTGATCTGCCCGCGGCGGGCCCATCGACAATGCACACACCTCGTCGGCGATCTGCACCGCAGCTTCGACTGCGTGCATGTCGGCGGGATTGGTGATCGGCGCGGCCGCAGCACGGTCGATGGTGCCGTCGGGGCGAACGCCGACGCCTCCGACTCGTAGATCGGGAACCTGCTTGACCAGGACGATCGCTCTCATCGGGCTCGCCGACCTCCGCCCTCATCGTCGATCCGTGGAATGCGCGGGCGATAGAGCAAATCGTCCCTTCACCAGGACCAAGCGGTCCCGAGATCAATCCGCCAGACGGGTGGTTTTGCTGCGGATCACACTGACTTGCGGGCGATCACCTGCACCACGGCGCCGGACCCCGTGTGGCCGGGTCCTTCAACCACTTCGCGCTCGAGCTCCACCGCGTGAAGCAGCTCGAGACCGGCAAGCTCGCCGCGCAGTGCTTCGACGGTCATCGTCAGTTCCGGCGCCGACGGTCCGCCTGTGCCCCGACCGACTTGCTGTGGGGTGTAGGCCTCGAGCAGGAACATCCCGCCCGGTTTGAGCGCGACGATCACTCTGCGGTGCAGGTCGCGCCGCACGACCGGTGGCATGTGGGCGAAGATCGAGACGATCACGTCCCAACGGGCAGAACCGATGTCGAAGTCGGCGAGATCACCGACGGCGGCCTCGACCTTCACCCCGCGACGCTCGGCGAGACGCTGGGTCTTGGCCACACCGGCCTCGGTGAGGTCGACGCTGTGCACGTCGTAGCCGTTCTCGGCAAGGAACACCGCGTTGCGGCCCTCTCCTTCGGCGAGACACAGCGCCGAGCCGACAGGCAACAGCGCAATGCTGTCGCGCAGGAACTCATTCGGTTCGGTCCCGAAGAGGTACTCCTCGGTGCCATAGCGCTGTTCCCACGTCGAGCGGGGAGTCGGTGCCTCGTTCATCGGCGCAACGGTATCGGGGTGCTTCACGAGCGGGGCCCATCCGGCTACCGCCGAGATGTCGGGGAAGAAGCGAAATTACGCGGACGTCGCAGTGGCAACTGCGGCAAACCGTGTGAGGTCCAGTTCGGCCTCGATGGCGTGACGGGGACGTGCGCCCACGGCCTGCTTGGTGAGCTTGCCACCCTCGAACAGCCCGATCGTCGGGATCCCGCGGATGCCGTAACGGCCGGCCACGGCTTGATTCGCATCGACGTCGACCTTGACGACCTTGATCGCTGACCCGTATTGAGCTGCGAGCGCCTCGACCTCGGCAGCAACTGCTCGACACGGTCCGCACCACGCCGCCCAGAAGTCGACGACGACGGGCACCTTCGAGTCGATCACCTCTTGTTGAAAAGTCGCCTCATCATCGGCGCGTAACACGATTCCCATACCAGTCTCATTCCTTGTCCAGAAATCCGCTGGAGGCCAGCGGACAGAGCGTTCAACAAATACCCCACTGGGTATATTCCCACCGGACCAAAGTCCCTGTTTCCCGACCACGGGCCCGCCCATACTCGACAAGAGAGGGAACCCCGGAAAGGACAGCACCATGCACGATGACAGCTACGGCAAGGCGGTGCTCGACGAGCTACGGCCGTTGCACCGCGAACTTCGCCACGCAATTCCGGATGTCTACAAGGGCTTCGGCGAGTTCCACAAAGCCGCGTTTGCCAGTGGGATGCTCGACGTGAAGACGAAGGAGCTCATCGCTCTGGCCATCGGCGTGGTGCAACGTTGCGACGGATGCATCGCCTCGCACTCCGAAGGCGCGGCGCGCGCCGGTGCGACGCCTCAAGAGGCAGCAGAAGCCATCGGCGTGGCCATGCTGATGAACGGCGGCCCGGCGACGATCTATGGTCCCCGCGCCTACGCCGCGTTCTGTGAGTTCGCCGCCGTCCCGACAGGTTGACCACGCGAACGCGGCGAGTACGGTGCCGAACATGGCCTTCGACCTCACCGGCCGCATCGGCACCGCCAAGACCCATCATCGACTTGCCGCCTCACCCGAGACCTGCGTGTGGGGATACATCGACCGCGACACACCGCCTGTGTTGGAGGTCGACTCCGGCGACATCATCGAGATCGAGGCCGTCACCCATCACGCCGGTGACGCACCCGACCTGTTGATGGACGACGGCATTCGGGCGATATGGGAGGGCATCGCCGAGGCCGAACGCGGGCCGGGAGTCCACGTGATGACCGGGCCGATCGCTGTCCGTGGTGCCAAACCCGGCGACACGTTGATGGTGCGCATTCTGGAGATGTGGCCGCGGCTGCCGTACGGCAGCAACTGCGCGGCCAATTGGGGGCTGCTCTACGACGAGTTCGCCAAGGAACGGATCACGATCTATGGCTTGACCGACGATGTACCGGCGGCCGGTCGCGGCTTCAGCTCCGTGGCCGAGCCGATGTTCGCTTACGACTTCACCACGCGGCCGCTCTACGACATCCCTGGTGTTGTCACTCCACCCGACCCGACGGCGAGGCACCCGTTCAGCCGCGCAGTGCGAGTGCCCGTGCGACCGCACTTCGGCGTGATGGGCGTCGCTCCCGCCGAGCCCGGCCGCCACTCCAGCATCCCGCCCGGCGTCTTCGGCGGCAACGTCGACAACTGGCGAATCGGGGCAGGGGCAACAGCCTGCTATCCGGTGTTCGCCGAGGGGGCGATGCTGTACGTCGGCGATCCACATTTCGCCCAGGGCGACGGCGAGATCTGCGGCACGGCAATCGAAGCGTCGTTGACTGCGCGAATCCAGGTGTGGGTCGAGCCGACGCTCGGTGTGACTTCGCCGATGCTCGAGACGCCCGAGGCATGGTGCACACACGGCTTCGGCGCAGGCCTCGACGAGGCCATGCGCATGGCTGCAAAGCAGATGCTGTGGTTGATGCAGACGCACCTCGACCTGAGCGCCGACGATGCCTACTCACTCGCCTCGGTCGCGATGGACCTCGGTGTTACGCAGGTGGTCGACGCCACCCTTGGCTGCCACGCCATGATCAACCGCAACATCTTCGACCGCTGACGCCCGACGTTTTCACTCTCATCGTGGCGGCCTCACCGCAAAATGTGGTCAGGCGCTAGTCGCCGGGCACATCGCTGACGAGATCCAGGGCGAGGCTGTTCATGCAGAATCGTTGGCCGGTTGGCGCCGGACCGTCGGGGAACAGATGACCCAAGTGGGAACCGCAGCGGCGACAGCGCACCTCCGTGCGGGCCATGCCATGGCTGACGTCTTCAACCAGCTCGACCGCGCCTGCAGCCTTGGCTTCGTAGAAACTCGGCCAACCGCTTCCCGACTCGTACTTGGCCGTCGAATCGAACAGCTCGGCCCCGCACGCCGCGCAGTGGTACGTGCCATCGGTGTGCTCGTTGACGTACTTGCCACTCCATGGACGCTCGGTGCCTGCACGTCGGAGCACCTCGTACTGCTCGGGGCTGAGATTGGCCCGCCAGTCGGCGTCGCTTCGTTCGATCTCGGGCATCGCTGAATCCTCTCTAGTGGTACCGAACGCCTTGGCGGTCGAGCTCTTTGTGAATCGCCTCGATGTCGGGGTCGTCGAGGTCGTACCCGGAGTGCAGCGA